>CAVTQH010000001.1:0-13690 GCA_963736875.1 Candidatus Amesiibacteriota bacterium
GTCCTTTTTTTACTACTGACTCGGCTGCCGCGCAAAAAGCCGCGGAGATAAACGCGGATATCCTTCTCAAAGGGACCAATGTGGACGGGGTTTATGACTGCGACCCTAAAATGAATGCGCATGCCAAAAAATTTCAGCAAATTACGTTTCGGGAGGCACTGATCAGGGGTTTGACGGTGATGGATCATACGGCTTTTGCTCTTTGCCAATCACAACATATCCCGGTAGTGGTTTTTGATATCCTGGATTTTGATAATGTCGGCCGGGTGATCAGGGAAAAGATAGGCACACTGATTACGCCGTAGCTTGTGTACCCTTCCTCATCCAAAATGAGATTTCCATAATTGTTTGATTAACAAAGGGTTTTACCGGGACTTCGATACTTACCGGCTTCGGAAGGTGCAGAAGAAGTCCATTGATGTGCGCAATCAGCGGATTTTCCAGCTTTTCCAAATCGAGACTCTTTTTGCTGCCATCCAGTTTTAAGATGTGGTTACCGTCTCCATTTTCTGAAAGATCCAGTCTGCGGGCTAAATTAAAAGCATAAAAATTGATCCGTTCAGGTGTCAGATTATCACCCAGATAGCGAAACAGGTTGCAATTCAGATATTTATTTGCTGTCATTACCGGCACAGAAACGACTCCCTCCGACTGAAGCTGCTCTAAAAACCCGGGATCAAGTTGCGCTAACCGGATATCCGATAAAAAGAGTTTGCCATGATCAGAAATCGCACCACCCAGTAGCATTAAATTCCCGATATAAATCTGGCTTTTTCCAAAGCTTCCTTAATTTTCGGCCGGCCGGCTTCCGGTACTAAATTTATGTAGCCTGCTAAATATTCATCAGTATTGACCATTCCCAGAGTCCGGGCCGTAGTATAACCGCTACGGTCTTTTTCCCAGGAAATACTCCCGTAATGACCATTTTTACGCTCAATCGGCTGAGACATGGGGCAATTTTAAGCTTAAAACCTTCTCTAGTCAAACTATAGGCCTTTTCGAACGGGAACCGGTATAATAATTGTATGAGAATAGTATTTTTAAATACCTGGCACGGAAAACTGGATGAAGCCATCTCCGGTTTATTACCGGGCTTTCCCGAAGATACTGACGTATTCTGTTTCCAGGAAACAGACGGATTAATGAAAGACATTTGCAGTCGTTTATTAACTTCCTATAATAATTATTCTTTCCGAAAACAAGTTAACGAAAAGGATGCTTGTTGCCTGATGACTCTGGTAAAAAAAGAGCTGCCGGTAACTTTTTTCGTACCCGTACTGGAAGAAGACCCGGAAATCGGGTTTGGCGCTGTCACGGAATTGAGGTTTCCGGCCGGATTATGAATATCTACCAACTTTTCACGGGGTTATGGTATCCGGGAGACAAAATGGACTTTCCGGTCCGGCTTCGGCAGTGCGAAAAATTAATCGGGGTTATCGACGGACTCGAAGGTCCCAAAATAATCGGCGGAGATTTTAATCTCGATCCTGATTCGGAAAGTCTGATGCTATTTTCAGAAACCGGGCACCTGGATCTGATTAGCTTTTTTAAAGTAAAAAATACCAGGAATAAATATGCCTGGGAAAGATTTCCCAATAATAAACAGCACTTTTCGGATTACGTATTTGTGAGCCGGGATGTCGAAGTGAAGAATTTTTCGGTGCCGGAAGCGGAAGTGTCTGATCACCAACCTCTGGTTCTGGAAATTTTGGTATAAAACAAATATCAGATGAAGGTCAGGGCAATACCGGATTTGCCGGCCCTGGCTGTCCGGCCGATGCGGTGAACGTAATCTTCGTAAGATTCCGGCAGATCGTAATTGATCACATGGGTCACATCATCTATATCCAGTCCCCGGGAAGCAATATCCGTAGCCAGTAGTACTTTCAGCCGGTTTTGTTTGAATTCGGTCAAAGCCCGCTGGCGCTGGCTCTGGTTTTTATTGCCATGAATGGCCGCCACCTGAAACCCCGGGTCGTCAGGTCTTTGGACAGTCTGTCAATGCCGTGTTTGGTCCGGCCAAAAACCAAAACTTTGTCAAAACCCTGCTTTGATTAAAAGGTCATGCAGTACATCCGCTTTCGGCCGGCCGTTGGTCCGGACTACGTCCTGGTTGATATTCAAAACCGATTCGGCCGGAGCAATGGTAACCGTCACCGGATTGTTAAGAAATTGTCGTCATCAAAGCTCTTATATCTTCAGGCAGAGTGGCGGAAAAACCCAGTGACTGGCGGACCTGGGGAAGTCGGGAAATCATATATTTGACATCTATAATAAAGCCCATATCCAGCATCCGGTCGATTTCGTCTAAAACTATGGTTGAAAACCGTGCAAATGACAAGCCTCGTTGTTCCTCCAGATCTTTAAGTCTCCCGGGTGTACCGATGACAAAATTGGGATTTCGCGCCAGGTCGCGCAATTGGAACCCAATATTTAACCCGCCGATACAAACCGCCGAAAAGAGGCCCAAATCCCGGGACAGCTGTCGGAATTCATCATTTATCTGTACAGCTAATTCCCGGGTGGGGGCTACAATCAGCACTTTTTGGCTTCGGTTCCTGCTGACTTTTTCGATCAAGGGCAGTAAAAAGGCCCCGGTCTTGCCGCTTCCCGTACTGGCCACACCAACGAGATCCCGGCCGGCCATTAGGGCGGGAATCGCCTGGTCCTGGATAGGGGTGGGAGTCGTATAGCCGCGGGCGGCAATGTTGGCCCTCAAGGTATTCCCGAATTGAAAATCAGCAAAGGCATGAGCGGGCGTGTAGGCAGCTTGAGCCTGGCTGACTTCGGCTTTTCTGGTAAATACGTCCAGATTGAAATACTCCTTTTTGTGGCCAAAATTCTGACCGGGAGCCGGACGACGGATATGAATATACCTGTGAAATGACATAAAAATAGCCTTTAGCTGTTAGTAAATAAGTGTCAGCTCAAAACCGGAAGTTAGATTACGAAAGTGAAGTATCAAACTCGATATCAAGCAGTACCTTACATTATACCACCAAATGCCGTTTTTTACCATGGGGATAACGTAATACGTGGCCGGACCTGCGCCCTGTTTCTCCAATACTTTAATATCTTCCAGTCTCTTCAGCTTTGACTGGGCTGTCCGCTTGGGAGCTTTTAAATACTGCCACGTCCCCGCTGGTTATTCTGCCCATAGTGACTACAAAATCCACAATTTTCAGCTCGTCATTGTCCAGAACGTTTCTGGTAGCACTGATATCTCCCACAACCGCCAGGTTGAGAATCTGATCTCTGACTCTTTCCGCCTCATCCCAAAAACCGTCTACAAAATAATCCAGCCAACCGGTTAAATCCACTCCCTGACGGGACTGGTAAGTATCCCCGGTTTGCAGAGCCCGGTAATACTTTTTCCGGTTCCGGTTATAGTAATCCTCCAAAACCAGAACTTTTTTGAAATCCCAACCAGACCGGTACAGGTGAAGCAGGGTTAAAAGTCTCCCTGTCCTGCCGTTGCCGTCGGTAAACGGATGAATGCTTTCAAATTGGTAGTGAAAAAGTCCGGCTCTGATTACCGGGTGAACCTGGCTGTTTTCTTTGACCCAATCCAAAAGATTGATTATCAGTGCCGGGACATCTTCCGATCTGGGCGGGGTATATGCCAGTTCTTCATACCCTTTTGGGCAGGACATTGACGATATACACCGGACCCTGCCTGAAAACCCCGGTTTTTGCCTCGTCCACCAATCCGTTAACAACCGTCTTATGAACTTCCAGTATTTGCTTTAAATCCAAAGGCTGACCGCTGTCGAGCCAGGCTGTCAATTTGCTTCAAAGCCACCAGGTAATTCTCCACTTCTTTGATACTGGTCTGCCTCCGCCCGGACTTTTTTGCCTTCAGCCAGTTCTTTGACCTGATACTCCTGCAACCGGTTGCCTTCGATGGAGGTCGATGTATGGGCCATTTTAATCACCGCCGCCCGCCTTAAAAACGCTTCCCGGGCGGGTAAAAACCCGACCGTTCCGCCATGGCCTTGATTTTCGGCGGTTTGGGACAGCTTGTTTACTATCCGATCCGAAACGGCATATACCGGCTTAAACATGAGGTTATTATATCACGCAATAATCGCGCAACTAATCGCGCAGTTAGCCTTAAAACAGGGTGTTCTTTTTTTCGACTCCGGAAGCTGCCTGCCGGTATTTACAGAAGTCACAATCGGGACCGGGATCTGGCAGTTTATCGGCTTTCAGACAGGTGATGGCGTCTTTAATGGTGTTTTCCACCCAGGAATCGTCCCCTTCGTAGGGAATGATCTTGATATCAAATTCCAGCTTGCCGTCAAAAGCCTCTTTGTCGGTGTTGCCGTTGCAGTAGACAAAATATCCGGTGGAAGAACCTTGAAAACCGTTTTGCCGGAAAAGCCACTGGTATATTTCCATCTGGCGTTTGTATCCTATCTGCCAGTCGGCATCCAAAGTGACCTCTTCCTCTTTGGAAGTGGCTTTATAATCCACTATCAGATATTCGCCCTGAAGGAGTAACCCAGACATCATCCACTCCGCCGGTCACCACCACATTTGTGCCTTCGATATTAACGGTAATGCCCGCCTCTTAACGAATCCCGCCACTCGTTTATTTTTTCGTGGGCCAGAGGGACGGCGTCAATTCCGTAGGTTTTCATCAGAGGATGGGTTGTGCCGTGAGCCCGGTGAATATCAAATTCTTTTTTGAGAAGCTTATCAACGGCGGAATTAAGGGAAAAAGGATAGCCCGGCGGCTGGGCGACGCCGAGTCTCCGGTCCAGATAAAAACAGCGGGGGCAATTGATATAAAGATCGATTTTTGACCGGCTTAAACGAAACCGTTCATTAGTTTCGGGTTGTACAAATTCTTTGGTTCTTTGGGGATTGTAGTAGCTGCTCATTTGCTGAAATTATACTCTTCGGACTTACGGTTCGGCACTCGTCTGTTGCGTGCTCGCGCCCTACTGACAAGCATGTGGATGACTGCGCGCGCAAATCTGAGACACCTCCATCTGCTCGCCCTCTAAATTATCACTGCGATACTATTTGCTGTAACTCCTGCACGGCCGCTATTTTAAATTTCTCTACTTCGTATATAATGACGGGGTGAGACTAGTCAGCAGATTCCTACCGGCTGTTCTGGTGTTTTGTTTCGCGTTTCTTTCTTTATCCGGACCAAGGTATCGGCCAGGGTAATTTCGGTAGAAAAGGGCACAGTCACAATTTCCAAAACGGAAGTAATCAATGACGACCTGTTTATCGCCGCGCAGACGGTGGAAATATACGGAACGATAAATGGTGATGTCTATGCGGGAGCGGAAATCGTCCGCATCGACGGCATCATAAACGGAACTTTGCATGCCGGTGCCGGAATAGTCTATTTAAGCGGCAGGATAAGCCAGAATGCCTATATCGGAGCCGGAAGTGTGATTGTGAATAAGGCCGTGATCGGCGACTCGCTTTTGGTGGGAGCCGGAAATGCCAGCGTGGACGCGGATTCATCAATCGGCGGTTCGATATCTGGCGGGAACGGGGAGCATCACAATTAATTCCCCTGTCAAAAGGAATGTGTTTGCCGGTGCCGGAAGCGTGGATATCAACTCTGCCGTGGGTGGTGAGGTCCGTACGGGAGCCGGAAGCATTTCAATCGGTCCTGACGCAAAAATCGCCAAAGACCTCTATTACTCGATGGGGGATAGTGAAGCAGGAAATCAGTATCTCGGATTCCGCAACCAGTCGGAGGAACCATCACCAAGGTTGAAAATAAAGTTGCCGCCGCAAGAATGATTTGAGCTGGCCAGGAAAGATTTACCGAAAGCTTTGGCGACATTCAGACTAGCGGCAAATATTTTCTCCCTGATCGGGGCTCTGATAGTCGGACTTATTTGTCTTAAACTGTTTAATAAAACTTTTTCCGAGTCGGCCAATCGGGTCACCAATTCATTTTGGGCCAGTCTGGGAGTCGGATTTTTAATCTGCGTCGCCACTGTTCCGGCCTTCATTATTCTGGCGATCACCGTGGTCGGATACCCCTGGCCGGTTTGGTAATTCTGGTATTTCTGATAAATATGTATCTGGCCAAAATTGTGGTGGGTCTGGCTTTGGGCCTTTGGCTGTCCGGAAAATTCGGCTGGAAAAGCCTTCGGTTTATGCAGTTTTTACCGCGGGAATGACCGCGGTTTATTTACTCAAAATGATTCCCGTTCTTGGGCTTCTTCATCTCACTGGTAGTTTTGTGGACCGGCCTGGGAGCTTTGGCCCTGTACTATAAATCCAGTCTTAAGAATTGACGGGGCTTAAACAGGTCGCGAAGTAAAAATATTCCCCCGACTCCGATACCCACCACCCCCAAAATATAAACAATCAGCGTTCCCAATACGGCAAAGAGAGGCCACCCTGCAGGCTCGGTTTCCCCCGATGCCAGTCCGGTTACCACCGCCAGCCCCTGGCAGATAAACAGAAACCCTACCACCACGGCCAGGCTCCAACCGATAAATTTTTGCTGTGCATGTGCTCTGCGCGCTGCCCAGAAAAGCAGGACACCGCCTATTAATACCAGAGGAAAAAATTCCGCCGGCATCAGAAAATCGAACCGGAAAATGCCGTCTCCCATAAAGTGAACCGGCAGAAAAGATAAACGGTGCCAGAACCGGGAACCACACCAGAAAAGCTCCCGTAATTCGCCAATATTTTGGTGAGTGCTCCCCTTTTTTCCATAACTTGGATATGTGAAGGTTTTATTTCCTGTGGCGCAGCAGTCTGATAATATAGAATCCCAGACCAAATGCGAGAAGCAGGGCATTGGCTATCAGAAACAGGGGCAGACCTGACACCAAACTTCCCAGTCCCATGCCGCCGCCGCTGACACCAAAACTTGCACTCGGGTTAGAAAGTACCCCGTTTCCGGCGATTCCCCCGAAATTGCTTCCGCCACCGCTGATACTTTTCAGATCGGTTTGTATCATGTCCACATTA
Source organism: Candidatus Amesiibacteriota bacterium (assembly GCA_963736875.1). Lineage (GTDB taxonomy): Bacteria > Patescibacteriota > Microgenomatia > CAZETR01 > Amesbacteraceae > CAVTQH01. The sequence goes on from CAVTQH010000001.1 coordinate 6,961, forward strand.
AACAAGGAACTGCCGAGGGGACTAAATCTGGGACTTGGCAACTCCATCTCGTCTAATACCATGGGAGGGTGTCGTTGTTGTTCTGTTTTCTATCAGAGTCCGGTCCTGATACCGGTTGTATTGCTGCTGCAGTTGTTCCAGTGTCTGCAGCTGCTGGGCATTCACGAGGGAAATCAGCGAAGAATAAACGGTAACGATATGGGCATCCCGGGCAAACGCGTTCAGCTTATCCAGAATGCTGACATCTCCGGAAATGTCACCCAGTTTTCCGGTCATGGCTGTCCGATATATACCCTTGTTTACCAGTGCGGCTGCGGCTCCTCCGTTTTTATCCACTCCCAAAAGCGAGTCCGGGCCCTGAACGGGGAAAGTCGCCCCGACATAATCGTTGACCAGGTATCCGCCTTTTCCGTATTTGCTTTCTAAGCCTCGGTTCAGCACATATAGTTTCAGGGCTTCGGCCAGGGAATTGGTGGCGTCACCGCCGGTTTGCAGCAGTTTGGATGCCAGCTTCATGGTGTAGGCAGGCGGCAATTGCGGATGTATAAGATACACCTGCGTCGGATATGCAAACGGCAGGATTTCCGTCTGGGTAAAAGCAGAGTTGCCTGTAAGGATCAGCACCAGGTCATATTTTTGGCTGAAAGTGTTCAAAGCTGTCAGAGCATTACTTTTTCCGAAGTAAGTGATCCGGGTCTCTTTGGCAAAATTATCAGCTGTCAGGCCGACCGCCTGTCCCGGTAAATCGCTGTACTTGTAAAGGTCCACCCGGTTACCCGCCAGGAATTTTTTGTTTTCACCCAGAATCTTTAATTGCGCTTCCTGGTTTTTGGTTCTGTTTTCCGCCGAGACATCGTAAAACACGGCAATTTTCAGGCCGGAAATAGTCCCCAGCATTTCCTCCGGGTCGGCACAAACCAGAGGTTTTAAGTCCTGCTGATTGGCTAAAAGGTCCGTCATTGTCCCGGCAGCGGTACCCGTACCCTGACAGAAATCCGCCTTGGCCAGAGTTGTCAGAGGAATAAATGTATCCTTTTCTGAGAGCGGTTTGCTGCCCTGATCCGTGACGAGCATTATCTGGCTGGCTCCCGTGATATAGACATTGGTTTTCCGGGTGATTTCCGGCATAGGGTAGCCGGTCAGGGGTAGCCGCTGCAGCATATTCAAATCTGACCTTTTGCCGCCGGCCTTTGAGAGTGGCGTAATCATTTTTGGCCGGTACGGGAAATACCCTTAAACGGTATTGCCGCGGCCCGGTTTCTTCCAATAAAGCCGGATCCCTTCGAACCTGCAGCTGCTGTTCGTAAGTTTTCTGGGCGGCGCCTTTGGGGGCGATGATCCCCTCAATTCCAGATCCGGCCCCAGTTTCAGGCCGGTCATGACCGCACCCCGGGGCAAGGTAAATTCGTAAAGCACTTCCTGCTGCTGGCTGGTGGAATTGGTGTATTCCTCCTCGATGGCAATTTTGGCTGTCAGACCGCCGCTGTCGGGGGTAACCGTCTTGCGGTAGTTTAAAAGTACATTATTGGAACTTGCTGGGACGGGGGCAACGGAAGTTTTGGTTTTGTCGTGCTTTCGAAGGGAGAATACCCGAAAATATAATAGAAATTCTTTCCCAGCTGATAACTGTCCCGGTTTTCCCCCTGGTATACCAGCGGGTAGGCCGCGGTCAGAAACATGCCGTTGACCGCTCCGGCCAAAGTTTCATTCATATCAAAGACATCCTCATATGCACGTTTTATGGTTTCGTCGTCTTTGGTCGTCAGATAGCGGCTTCTGGCCCGGCTGATGTTACTGACCAGGGTTTTGAGTTTTTTCTCCTGTGGGGTCAGGTCTTTGGCAATTTGCTCTTTGGCTTCAAAAGTGGTGCTCGCGGAAATTTTTCGCAACGGATCCAGAAGTTTATTGCCGGTGGGCTGGTAGGCCGAAATTGCCCCCAGAGTGATAATTACCACGGCAAAAATGGCTTCCAGAGTAAACAGCGGTTCTTTACCCAAAGCTTTCGATAAAGCGGCGCGGGTTTTTCCGACCGCCCTGCCCAGAAACACCAATATCAGATAAGGGAGGGAAAGCACCCCGGTAACCAGAACCATGATGATGATGTTTAAACCTATCCTTAAGAAAAATCCGATGACCATTTCAGGCTGAAACGCGGAATAACCATAACCGTATGAATAGGAACTGAGATCAAAAAGCGATTTGGCTGCCCCTCCCAGAATTACCGGGACCACAAAAGCCAGCAACACGCCCAAGTAGGCTGCAATAATAAACGCAAATTCCTGGATAAAGAAGACGGCTTTTAGCCAATTTCCGGAAAATTTAATATCCGTGGTGTACAGGTAAAAAATTCCCGGCAGAGCCAGAACCGCCAGGGAAAACAGAATTGAAAACGGTGTAGTCTGCCCCAACAGAGCAATGGGCAGAAGACACGCAAATACCACCGGCAGTTCAAACAGGAAAAACAACCTTAGTAACTTTCCGGGGACCGTATACAGTTTTCTTCTGATTGCCAGATACATGGAAGCCAGAGGGGTAGCCACCAGGATTAAAGCAAAAAACAGCTTGAAAACTCCCAGATTCTTCAGGTTATCCATAAAGACTGTCAGTGACCGGGGGGTGAAAAATGAAATTACCAGCCCCAGGTTAAACAAGGCAAAATAGATATTGTATCCCCAGAAAAACAGGTTGGCCAAAATTGAAGTCCAAGGTCCCGGAACCTGACTCCCGGCTGCCGGTTTGGCCTTTTCCTTCCCGCCGCTTTCCGCCTGAGCCAGCTTTTCAATCATCACCTGCCGGGCAATGGCCGCGGCTTTATCGCCGAATTTCGGCGGGGTGATATTTTCGTTACCCGAAAAAATCATCACATCCCCGGACTTTTCATTGACCAGAACCGCGGCGTCCGCGGGGCTTTTGGGAAATTCGTCGCGGAATTTTTCCAGAACCGCATCTTTTATCCGGGACACAGTTTCCGTACCGGATGCTCCCCTGGCTGTCAGAAGTTCTAACAACGCCGCATACTCGCTTTTCATAGATCCTATTATTAATAGTATCACTATTTTCCCCTTTCGGATCATTTATAATTAATCAAAGTGGTTACGAGGTATAAAATTGCCACCGGTTTTACCCTGATTGAGCTTCTGATGGTCATGGGTATTCTGACAGTCATTTTGTCCACGATTCTTTTTGCCGTTAATCCCGCCGAACAGATTTCCAAGGCCGCGGATGCCAGCTCCAAAGTCGTAATCAAGGATGTGATTAATTCCGCCATCGGGTATTACAGCAGTCAAAAAAAACTCCCCTGGGATGTAAATCCCGACTGCCGGAATCAATTAAACGCAGGTGTTCCCCTGACGGATATTCCCGACTGCATCCACGAACTGATCAAAGACCCGAAATTTGAAGAAGCTTATCTTTCCGCGCCGGAACTTAAAGAAATCCATATTACCAGGTGCGGCAATTCAGCAGTTCTTTGCTATAACCCCAAATCCAAGACCGAAAATCTTAATGCCGAAACCAAGTACAATAAATTCGGAGTCAATGATCCCGGCTGTCCCGGTACTCATATTATTTCTCCTGACTGCTATTGGTGCCGGCCTTTAATGAAATCGGAGGACTGTTTAATTGTTCCCACCCATACTCCGGCACCTACTCCCACCCGCACACCCACTCCCACCCCGGCTAATCCCTGGGGCGAAGCCGCGGTTTTCGGCAGGCAAGGTTGCCGGTCTTAACCCGCCGTCTTACATCCCGGTACTGCAGTATATGGAAGTGCCTTATTCTTCCGGGATGAATCTGCCGACCAACAATGTGACGGTTGAGGCCTGGATAAAGCCGGTTGCCCCGGCGAAAGCTGGTTACGGATACCGCATTGTTGATAATACTTACCGGCTGTCAGTGGATGCCATACCCAACGGAGCAAATGTTTCGTATATTTATTACTTTGATGTCCAAAGTTCGAATAACGGCTGCAACCAAACGGTGGTTTATTCCGGTAACTGTAACTGGAACCCCTGGAACATCTGCAATTACATCACGGTTACCCCGGGAGAGTTTAATTCCTGGAAACATGTCGCCGGAGTTTTACAAAACGGCAATCTGCATATTTATGAAAACGGGGTCAAATTAAATTCTTATAATGTGGGCATGATTGTCTGCAATAAGGGCCGGAGCCTGCACATCGGAGCCGGGTTGTTTGATAAAAATCTGCCGTTTTATGATTTTTTCCAGGGGGCTATCGATGAAGTGAGGGTTTCCGATACCGCCAGATACACCGGAAATTTCACTCCTTCCAAACTGCCGTTTAATCCTGATGCCAACACCATGATGCTTTATCATTTTAATTCCGATACCACCGATTCATCGGCCAACGGCCTGAACGGACAGCTGACAGGAAATGTCTATTACATTCCCTCCACCATCCCCTTAAATTAAACTTTGAATTCCGTAGAGCGGGTACTTCACCCCGATTATTGACACTTCATGTTTCATGAAGTTTAATGACTTCATGCCTTTAACCCAAAAAGACTTAACTAATATTAAAAGTCTGGTAAAAATCACCCTGGACGAAAACCAGAGATTTGTTACCAAAGATGATATCAAACATCTCCCGAATAAAGAGGAATTTTACGGGAAAATGGATGAAGTCATGGGGGAGTTGAAGGTAATCAGAGCGGAACAGGCTATTCTTTCCGGCGTTAATCACAAGGTGAATGATTTGGAAGAGAGAACGGTAAAAATTGAGCATAAACTGCGGATCAGTCCTGCTGTATAGTTTTTCCCCACCCTCCCCACTTCAGGGTCAAAGGGAGTAAAATGCGGATATGCCGGTAGTAAGATGTGAGGGATGCCCGGTGGTAGGAATAGAGCGTAAATGCTTTGCTTTGGGAAAATTGGCGGAAACGGCCAGGAAAGAATTTGCAGATGACGGTAAAACGGCCAAGACTTATGAAGTTGAATGCCCGGATTTGTATATGTTACCAGACGCGCAACACAGAAATGCCTCCGTCACGGGGACTATGGACGATTTGCGGGAGGTGGACTGGGAGGCGGAAGTAGTTAGAAAGGTCAGTCACTTCAATTACCACCGAAGGGGAGCAGATACAGGAAGCCCATATTCTGGATTGGCAGGCGCGGGTGGTTTCCGCAATGGCTGATTTTTTGGATAAATAGAATAAGATTTTAATACTCTCTGAATGGTTCAGGACACGTTGGCTATGCGCATAAGGTAGTGCGGTATTTGGAGTTCGCAGGTGAGTTTTCCTACCTGGTCGTTGCCTGGATCCAGCTGCGATACTATTTGCTGTAACTCCTGCACAGCCGCAATTTTAATCTATCTACCTTTTCGCAAAGCGCTCCCGCTTCAAAATTATAATTTCTGATGTTACAGAGAAATTAAGTAATACCAAAGATGTATAATTATTATATGTCCGTCATTGATTTTTCTAAAATGTTGTCCACGTTTGAATCGGGGTGGATTGCCGTGTCCCCGAAAGGGAAAAAACTCATCGGACAAGGAAAAACGCTTCAGGAGGCGGTGACGAAAGCTAAGAAAGCAAAGATTCCCAACCCAATTGTATTCAAGGTGGGGAAATTCGGATCGAATATGGCGGGTTGAATATGGAATTTGATTATATTCAAGTCCTTGGATTTAACGAAAAACATCAAAAAGTAAACCGGGTCGTTCCGTGGATAAATATAACAATATTTAATCCAAAATCACCTCAAAAATCTATTGATGCCTATTGCCTGGTTGATTCAGGATCGGATACTACGTTTTTTACCTATGAGATTGGGGAATATCTGGGAATAGACATACCCACCGGAAAAATGTCTCTGACCTATGGAGTGGGCGGTGGTTGTATAAAAGTTTTTTATCATAATGTAGGTATCAGAATCGAAGACCCTAAGGGTAGGCAAAAAATTATTGAATATGAGGATATTATCGGCTTTACGAAATCAGATTTTCCGAATACATTTCCTCAACAAACAGGAATTTTGGGTTCTATGGGATTTTTTAGAAATGTTAAGGTGACTCTGGATTATCCGAAGTCGATCATAATCGGAAAGAAGCTTCAGTACACAATAAATTAATCCCTGCGCTCCCACTTCAAGGATTATTACCTGTGGAAAAGACGTCTTTGATTTTGTTTATCACATTCTGATCAAGCATTGAAACCGGGTGCATCACAATCAGGTCATTGAGCCACTTTTTCTGGATGACATAGACTCCTTTTACTTTATTAAATCCAAATCTCATCTTGGCTTTTGGACTGGCAAATAATAATACCGGCTGGACAGTTATATCCAAATTTAGTTTTTCTTTGATTAAATCACGGACGGCGTAACTTTCCGCCCAGGTCTGATTGAGAAATTTTTCACTTGGCACCCTGATATTTCCCCGGTGGCTTTTTACTTCCAGTACCCAGACCCCGGTTGGGCCAATAACAATTTTGTCAATATTCCCCCGGGAACCAATCAAAATATCACTTACAAAAGTAAATTCCGGAGGCAATTTTCGTAGTTCGTCACTGATATCGGCTTCACCCTCCAAACCCCGGGTGAATTTACCGGCTTTGGTAAATAAATAACCAACCGGAAGGAGCAGTAAAAGTGACGGCCAAAGCCCGGGCCGCCAAAATATAAGAAATAGATCGATTAATAAAATAACTACCAGCAGAGTAAGAATGTTCTTATTGTAGAATTTTAATTTACCGTGTTCGGCTTCCATTGT
>CAVTQH010000002.1:0-441639 GCA_963736875.1 Candidatus Amesiibacteriota bacterium
CATCCTCAGGCGGTCTGAATGTCACGACCGGCGGAGCATTAACCGGGGTGGCGTCCATTGATACCATTTCCACTTCGGCGACGGCTTTGGGCTTTGCCGGTCTCGGAGGGATTACTTCGGCAGCCGGAACCGATCTCTCCTTCACTTCCGGAACCACGGGAACTGTCAGTGTTGATTCCGGAACCAGCGGAGCGGTTAACCTGGGAACCGGCAATACCGCCAAGACCATTAATATAGGAACTGGTACCGGCGGAGACAACATTAATATCGGCACCAACAATACGACCGCCGATACCATTGCCGTAGGGTCAGCTCTGGACTCCTTTGCTCTGACTTCCACCGGTTTGAATGTCACGACTGCCGGAGCCTTGACCGGGGTGGCTTCCATTGACACCATTTCCGTTTCCGCCACGGCCCTGGGGTTTGCCGGAGTCGGGACTCTTTCCGCCGGAGCCACCGGATTAAACCTTCAGGGTGACGGAGCCATTGACGTCAATATCGCCGGCGGTTTGGCAAATACCGGCTGCACCGTCTACAACTCCACCGGTAATTTAAGCTGTGCCGGAAACATCACCGGTGCTTCCACGGGAACTGTCGGTTACTGGTCAAGAAATGCCGCCACCACTACTCTGTATCCGGCAGCCGATGCTGACAAACTGACACTCAACGGATTGTTAACCGCTACCGCCGGAGCGACGCTGGCCGGTGCCGTTAATATCAACACCACCGGCACAGCCAATACCGCCATCGGTAACGCCGCCGGGACATTTGCCCTGACATCCTCAGGCGGTCTGAATGTCACGACCGGCGGAGCATTAACCGGGGTGGCGTCCATTGATACCATTTCCACTTCGGCGACGGCTTTGGGCTTTGCCGGTCTCGGAGGGATTACTTCGGCAGCCGGAACCGATCTCTCCTTCACTTCCGGAACCACGGGAACTGTCAGTGTTGATTCCGGAACCAGCGGAGCGGTTAACCTGGGAACCGGCAATACCGCCAAGACCATTAATATAGGAACTGGTACCGGCGGAGACAACATTAATATCGGCACCAACAATACGACCGCCGATACCATTGCCGTAGGGTCAGCTCTGGACTCCTTTGCTCTGACTTCCACCGGTTTGAATGTCACGACTGCCGGAGCCTTGACCGGGGTGGCTTCCATTGATACGATTTCCGTTTCCGCCACGGCCCTGGGGTTTGCCGGAGTCGGGACTCTTTCCGCCGGAGCCACCGGATTAAACCTTCAGGGTGACGGAGCCATTGACGTCAATATCGCCGGAGGTTTGGCAAATACCGGCTGCACCGTCTACAACTCCACCGGTAATTTAAGCTGTGCCGGAAACATCACCGGTGCTTCCACGGGAACTGTCGGTTACTGGTCAAGAAATGCCGCCACCACTACTCTGTATCCGGCAGCCGATGCTGACAAACTGACACTCAACGGATTGTTAACCGCTACCGCCGGAGCGACGCTGGCCGGTGCCGTTAATATCAACACCACCGGCACAGCCAATACCGCCATCGGTAACGCCGCCGGGACATTTGCCCTGACATCCTCAGGCGGTCTGAATGTCACGACGGGCGGAGCCTTAACCGGGGTGGCGTCCATTGATACCATTTCCACTTCGGCGACGGCTTTGGGCTTTGCCGGTCTCGGAGGGATTACTTCGGCAGCCGGAACCGATCTCTCCTTCACTTCCGGAACCACGGGAACTGTCAGTGTTGATTCCGGAACCAGCGGAGCGGTTAACCTGGGAACCGGCAATACCGCCAAGACCATTAATATAGGAACTGGTACCGGCGGAGACAACATTAATATCGGCACCAACAATACGACCGCCGATACCATTGCCGTAGGGTCAGCTCTGGACTCCTTTGCTCTGACTTCCACCGGTTTGAATGTCACGACTGGCGGAGCCTTGACCGGGGTGGCTTCCATTGACACCATTTCCGTTTCCGCCACGGCCCTGGGGTTTGCCGGAGTCGGGACTCTTTCCGCCGGAGCCACCGGATTAAACCTTCAGGGTGACGGAGCCATTGACGTCAATATCGCCGGCGGTTTGGCAAATACCGGCTGCACCGTCTACAACTCCACCGGTAATTTAAGCTGTGCCGGAAACATCACCGGTGCTTCCACGGGAACTGTCGGTTACTGGTCAAGAAATGCCGCCACCACTACTCTGTATCCGGCAGCCGATGCTGACAAACTGACACTCAACGGATTGTTAACCGCTACCGCCGGAGCGACGCTGGCCGGTGCCGTTAATATCAACACCACCGGCACAGCCAATACCGCCATCGGTAACGCCGCCGGGACATTTGCCCTGACATCCTCAGGCGGTCTGAATGTCACGACCGGCGGAGCATTAACCGGGGTGGCGTCCATTGATACCATTTCCACTTCGGCGACGGCTTTGGGCTTTGCCGGTCTCGGAGGGATTACTTCGGCAGCCGGAACCGATCTCTCCTTCACTTCCGGAACCACGGGAACTGTCAGTGTTGATTCCGGAACCAGCGGAGCGGTTAACCTGGGAACCGGCAATACCGCCAAGACCATTAATATAGGAACTGGTACCGGCGGAGACAACATTAATATCGGCACCAACAATACGACCGCCGATACCATTGCCGTAGGGTCAGCTCTGGACTCCTTTGCTCTGACTTCCACCGGTTTGAATGTCACGACTGCCGGAGCCTTGACCGGGGTGGCTTCCATTGATACCATTTCCGTTTCCGCCACGGCCCTGGGGTTTGCCGGAGTCGGGACTCTTTCCGCCGGAGCCACCGGATTAAACCTTCAGGGTGACGGAGCCATTGACGTCAATATCGCCGGAGGTTTGGCAAATACCGGCTGCACCGTCTACAACTCCACCGGTAATTTAAGCTGTGCCGGAAACATCACCGGTGCTTCCACGGGAACTGTCGGTTACTGGTCAAGAAATGCCGCCACCACTACTCTGTATCCGGCAGCCGATGCTGACAAACTGACACTCAACGGATTGTTAACCGCTACCGCCGGAGCGACGCTGGCCGGTGCCGTTAATATCAACACCACCGGCACAGCCAATACCGCCATCGGTAACGCCGCCGGGACATTTGCCCTGACATCCTCAGGCGGTCTGAATGTCACGACCGGCGGAGCATTAACCGGGGTGGCGTCCATTGATACCATTTCCACTTCGGCGACGGCTTTGGGCTTTGCCGGTCTCGGAGGGATTACTTCGGCAGCCGGAACCGATCTCTCCTTCACTTCCGGAACCACGGGAACTGTCAGTGTTGATTCCGGAACCAGCGGAGCGGTTAACCTGGGAACCGGCAATACCGCCAAGACCATTAATATAGGAACTGGTACCGGCGGAGACAACATTAATATCGGCACCAACAATACGACCGCCGATACCATTGCCGTAGGGTCAGCTCTGGACTCCTTTGCTCTGACTTCCACCGGTTTGAATGTCACGACGGGCGGAGCCTTGACCGGGGTGGCGTCGATAGATACGATTTCCGTTTCCGCCACGGCCCTGGGGTTTGCCGGAGTCGGGACTCTTTCCGCCGGAGCCACCGGATTAAACCTTCAGGGTGACGGAGCCATTGACGTCAATATCGCCGGAGGTTTGGCAAATACCGGCTGCACCGTCTACAACTCCACCGGTAATTTAAGCTGTGCCGGAAACATCACCGGTGCTTCCACGGGAACTGTCGGTTACTGGTCAAGAAATGCCGCCACCACTACTCTGTATCCGGCAGCCGATGCTGACAAACTGACTCTCAACGGATTGTTAACCGCTACCGCCGGAGCGACGCTGGCCGGTGCCGTTAATATCAACACCACCGGCACAGCCAATACCGCCATCGGTAACGCCGCCGGGACATTTGCCCTGACATCCTCAGGCGGTCTGAATGTCACGACGGGAGGAGCATTGACCGGGGTGGCGTCCATTGATACCATTTCCACTTCGGCGACGCCATTGGGCTTTGCCGGTCTCGGAGGGATTACTTCGGCAGCCGGAACCGATCTCTCCTTCACTTCCGGAACCACGGGAACTGTCAGTGTTGATTCCGGAACCAGCGGAGCGGTTAACCTGGGAACCGGCAATACCGCCAAGACCATTAATATAGGAACTGGTACCGGCGGAGACAACATTAATATCGGCACCAACAATACGACCGCCGATACCATTGCCGTAGGGTCAGCTCTGGACTCCTTTGCTCTGACTTCCACCGGTTTGAATGTCACGACGGGAGGAGCCTTGACCGGGGTGGCTTCCATTGATACGATTTCCGTTTCCGCCACGGCCCTGGGGTTTGCCGGAGTCGGGACTCTTTCCGCCGGAGCCACCGGATTAAACCTTCAGGGTGACGGAGCCATTGACGTCAACCTGGCAGGAGGATCCACTGCCACCGGTTGTACCGTGACCAATAGTAACGGCAATCTCGCCTGTTCCGGAACCATTACCGCAAACGGCACTCTCCTCACTCAATACTGGTCCCGGGATGCCGCCACCACTACTCTGTATCCGGCAGCCGATGCTGACAAACTGACTCTCAATGGATTGTTAACCGCTACCGCCGGAGCGACGCTGGCCGGTGCCGTTAATATCAACACCACCGGCACAGCCAATACCGCCATCGGTAACGCCGCCGGGACATTTGCCCTGACATCCTCAGGCGGTCTGAATGTCACGACCGGCGGAGCCTTGACCGGGGTGGCGTCCATTGATACCATTTCCACTTCGGCGACGGCATAGGGCTTTGCCGGTCTCGGAGGGATTACTTCGGCAGCCGGAACCGATCTCTCCTTCACTTCCGGAACCACGGGAACTGTCAGTGTTGATTCCGGAACCAGCGGAGCGGTTAACCTGGGAACCGGCAATACCGCCAAGACCATTAATATAGGAACTGGTACCGGCGGAGACAACATTAATATCGGCACCAACAATACGACCGCCGATACCATTGCCGTAGGGTCAGCTCTGGACTCCTTTGCTCTGACTTCCACCGGTTTGAATGTCACGACGGGAGGAGCCTTGACCGGGGTGGCGTCGATAGATACGATTTCCGTTTCCGCCACGGCCCTGGGGTTTGCCGGAGTCGGGACTCTTTCCGCCGGAGCCACCGGATTAAACCTTCAGGGTGACGGAGCCATTGACGTCAACCTGGCAGGAGGATCCACTGCCACCGGTTGTACCGTGACCAATAGTAACGGCAATCTCGCCTGTTCCGGAACCATTACCGCAAACGGCACTCTCCTCACTCAATACTGGTCCCGGGATGCCGCCACCACTACTCTGTATCCGGCAGCCGATGCTGACAAACTGACTCTCAATGGATTGTTAACCGCTACCGCCGGAGCGACGCTGGCCGGTGCCGTTAATATCAACACCACCGGCACAGCCAATACCGCCATCGGTAACGCCGCCGGGACATTTGCCCTGGCATCCTCAGGCGGTCTGAATGTCACGACGGGAGGAGCCTTGACCGGGGTGGCGTCCATTGATACCATTTCCACTTCGGCAACAGCCATAGGGTTTGCCGGTCTCGGAGGGATTACTTCGGCAGCCGGAACCGATCTCTCCTTCACTTCCGGAACCACGGGAACTGTCAGTGTTGATTCCGGAACCAGCGGAGCGGTTAACCTGGGAACCGGCAATACCGCCAAGACCATTAATATAGGAACTGGTACCGGCGGAGACAACATTAATATCGGCACCAACAATACGACCGCCGATACCATTGCCGTAGGGTCAGCTCTGGACTCCTTTGCTCTGACTTCCACCGGTTTGAATGTCACGACGGGAGGAGCCTTGACCGGGGTGGCGTCGATAGATACGATTTCCGTTTCCGCCACGGCCCTGGGGTTTGCCGGAGTCGGGACTCTTTCCGCCGGAGCCACCGGATTAAACCTTCAGGGTGACGGAGCCATTGACGTCAACCTGGCAGGAGGATCCACTGCCACCGGTTGTACCGTGACCAATAGTAACGGCAATCTCGCCTGTTCCGGAACCATTACCGCAAACGGCACTCTCCTCACTCAATACTGGTCCCGGGATGCCGCCACCACTACTCTGTATCCGGCAGCCGATGCTGACAAACTGACTCTCAATGGATTGTTAACCGCTACCGCCGGAGCGACGCTGGCCGGTGCCGTTAATATCAACACCACCGGCACAGCCAATACCGCCATCGGTAACGCCGCCGGGACATTTGCCCTGACATCCTCAGGCGGTCTGAATGTCACGACCGGCGGAGCCTTGACCGGGGTGGCGTCGATAGATACCATTTCCACTTCGGCGACGGCTTTGGGCTTTGCCGGTCTCGGAGGGATTACTTCGGCAGCCGGAACCGATCTCTCCTTCACTTCCGGAACCACGGGAACTGTCAGTGTTGATTCCGGAACCAGCGGAGCGGTTAACCTGGGAACCGGCAATACCGCCAAGACCATTAATATAGGAACTGGTACCGGCGGAGACAACATTAATATCGGCACCAACAATACGACCGCCGATACCATTGCCGTAGGGTCAGCTCTGGACTCCTTTGCTCTGACTTCCACCGGTTTGAATGTCACGACGGGAGGAGCCTTGACCGGGGTGGCTTCGATAGATACGATTTCCGTTTCCGCCACGGCCCTGGGGTTTGCCGGAGTCGGGACTCTTTCCGCCGGAGCCACCGGATTAAACCTTCAGGGTGACGGAGCCATTGACGTCAACCTGGCAGGAGGATCCACTGCCACCGGTTGTACTGTGACCAATAGTAACGGCAATCTCGCCTGTTCCGGAACATTTACTCTTAACGGGGTAACCTCAGGCTATGTCAGTATTAAATCCCCTGCCAGTCCGACAAGCTATACATTAACCCTCCCATCAGCTGTTCCCGGAGTTTCCGGACAAGCGCTTATTTCCGATACCAGCGGAAATCTTTCATGGTCAAGCGTCCCGACAGGAAATAATCCCTGGGATCTTTCAAGTGACGGTAAGGCCATTATTGAGAAAAACACAACCATGGATCTTCTCATCGGAGGATCTGCCACATCTTCAGCCACATTCGCCGTTACGTCAGGTACCGGTGCCATTAAAGGTGCAAATGGCGCCTTCCTGGTAAATAGTTCCGGCAATATCACGGCAGCCGCTGCCACCCTTTCGGGTAATTTAACTTTTAGTAGCGCTGCAACCATTGCTACCACCAGCATGCAGGACCTGACTATCGGCAATACTAATACCGGTATTATCAAAATCGGCAATCAGGGTCTGGGTTATTCAGGCGGGGCTACCGTCAGCGGAGCATTACGGTTAGATGATGTTTATGGGGTGCAGGGAGCAGGACTGATAAATTGCAATGATCCTACCGAAAAATTACTTTGGGATTCCACTTCAAAAAGGTTTTCCTGCGGAACAAACGTCGGAGAAGTCCGGTCATTTACGGATACAACTACCGATACTTTGGACAATACAGACAATACTGAATACTGGGACGCGGAAGCTGACAATCCGAACATCCAACTTGCCAGCTCGGCAGATAGAGTGATGGTCCAGGTATCTGTTATCATCGCCAACAATGCCAACAACCAGGATATTGGTATCACCATACGCCGTGATTCTTCCACATCCACGGACGATGCTGACTGTGATGATACTCTCATCGCTCAGGATATTACTGCCGCAGGTTCCGATACCGGATCTGTGCCTGTTATTACTGCTATCTTTATCGATAATCCCGGGGTGACTACCCAAACTGCATATACCGTCTGTTCCTCCGATGAGACTACCGGAGTAACAGGAAGCATCGAAAGAATTGACATGATCCTGTCGGAAGTGGGAGTAGCTTCCGACTTGGCTGAAGTCTACTCGACCAATGACTCAGATCTTACATTCGGAGAAATCGTTTCCATCAATCCTTTAATGACTTCGGGCATTCAGAAGACAACTTCGGCTTACGATTCAGCTATTTTGGGAGTGGTCTCGACCAGACCGGCAAAGGTCATTGGAGGAGTTAGTGGTGAAGGTTCAAGCGGAATGCCTATTGCAGTAACCGGACGAACTCCGGTAAAAGTAACTTCAATTAACGGTCCGGTTGCTTCAGGGGATGGAATTACCTCGAGTTATTTCGCAGGTTACGGTATGAAGTCAACTAAGTCGGGTATGATTATCGGACGCGCGATGCAGGGTACGGAATACTGGAATGACACCTACTGTCCGACCGTAGACTCTCTTGCGGAAGCCGATATGCTGTGGCCTTACGACAGTGGTAATAATGACGCCAAGCCTTGCGTAAAAATACCCACGAGTAATTTAACAGGTGTTCCTTCATCCTACACCGAACCTTATGTTTACTTCGGAAAAGTAATGATGTTTATTGAAAAAGGTTTTGATACACCCAACAAGCTGATTAACAACAACTCCAGTCTCTTCATTGACTTGGGAGCTGATATCCCCGGAATCGGCACGGAATCAGCATCACTGTACATGCTGCATGACGGATTAGGTAACATTCTTGAAAACGAAGGTGCTTTCTCAGGAATTCTTGCAGCCAATGCCACCATGGGTGCGATATTTGCAGACACAATTACGTCCGCAAGCATCAGTGCCGATCTTCTGCACCTGGGAGATATAGACATTGGAGAATCCGGAGGAATATTCTCATTCAGCACCGGTGTTAACCCGGGGTTATTCTCACTTGACATGTCCGGAAATGCCACTATTTCGGGAACCCTGACCACATCAGGCGGAAATTATGATATCGCTGAAGATTACCCCACTTTAGATGGCAGTATTGAAGCCGGAGACATCTTATCAGTTGATCAGGTAAATATCGGTTACGTGCAAAAGTCATCAAAAGCCTACGACAGCACCATACTTGGAATATATTCTGAAAAGCCCGGGTTCAGACTGTCCCAACTGGGCTCTCAGTTATCAGGTAGCCGCGCAGTTCCCGTAGCTTTAGCCGGACGTGTCCCGGTTAAAGTTTCGGCGGAAGCCGGACCGATCAATAAAGGCGACTATCTTACTTCCTCCTCCCTTCCGGGCATCGCCATGAAAGCCAACCGGGCCGGTCAGGCCCTCGGTAAAGCATTGGAGGATTTTGACTGTAATACACCCGACTTTATTTCTCCCCAGTCAGCCACTTCCTGCCAGGGTAAAATCATGGCTTTTGTTAATATTTCCTATGCCGATCCCGACAATCTTCTGGCCAATGTGGCTTTTGACGACGAGGGTAAAATCCTGGTTTCCAACATCAGCGCTTCCTCCATCGCTCTCCCACCCAATCTTTATCTGGACAGCCAACTGTTAACCGGTACTCTGGCTGACGCTCTTACCGCCATCGGTGACACCTTTGCTTCCCAATCAGCCAAATTATCTGAACTGGACTTAAGAGTCGGAAGCATCGAAACAAACGAGGCTTCAAAGTCCGCTCAAATCGCCGGCACCATCGACTACCTGGACTTAAGAATTCAGGAGGTGGAACAAACATCCGCCTCCGGCTCGGCCGTTCTGTCCCAGGTCAAGGATTTGGCTGACAATCTCACCCAACAGGTCCGGGAACTTCTGGACAATAACCAAAAAACTTCCCTCTTGCTTACCTCTCCGGAGATTCTCATTTCCACCGCCTCAGCCGATCTTGCGGATATCAGCTCCGTCTCCAGTGCCAGCCTGTCCGGGGAACTCTCCGCTTACAGTTTAATTGCCGGCTCTATCTCCTCACCCGATATTGCAGCTGACGGAACTTTGTATCTCCAAAGTTCGCCGCTGGCAAACCTTGTCAACATCTTTAACGGCGCTGTCACCATCGATAAATCCGGGACAATCAGGACCATCGGCAACGTCAACATCGCCGGCAGTCTGAATATCGAAGGCGCCATTACTTCCACCGCCCTTGCCGGCGAAGATATCAAAGCCAAAGACGCTGTATACATATCTTCCTCAGGAGTGGTCAAAAAGGCCGATGCTACCGACCCCGGCAGGATAGCAGTCATTGGCATAGCTGCCAATGATGCCCCCCTTGATAGTGAGGTTATAGTCATCAGCGGCGGCCGGGCAAAAGGCTTCACAAACCTTGAAACCGGTAGAAGATATTATCTCGGCCCCGACGCCACCATCTCCCCCATTATTTCCCCCGAGTCTGTCGAAAATATCTCCATGGGAATCGCCTTCTCCGATACCGAACTGGTGATGCAGATTGCCCCCACTCTGGTTATTGATACCGGCAATGTAATTAATTCCTTCTCCCCTGCCCAGACCGTCACCGCCGGTGTTTCCGCTACCGAAAGCGCTACCACCACTCCCTCAGACTAGTCCCGACCGCTGTAGGTACTGAGTATATCCGCCTCTGTCAGAGGTGTACCTTTGATTCTGGTCATGATTACGTTGGCCAGGGGTAGTATTTGCCGGGGATCGGAAGTGTACAGTAAAGATTCAAACACCGCTCTGTTGTCACGATAAAAGTTGGCTCCGTATACCCGGTCCAGAGCCGTTTCAAGCCCCTTCTGGTCTTTGGTAAAGTACACTTGGGCCAAATCACTGTCCGGGATATTTTTGGCAATTTTTTCAATTATTTTAAACACCGCCGGATAACCCAGATTGGTGCTGATATCCAAATTCCTCTTTACCGCCATCCGTGCATAATATTCGGTCAGCCCCTCTTCAAAAAACGATCCTGTCAGTTTCTTTTCTGCCGTCACATAGCTGGCATAATGCAGGTACTCATGGGTCAGGCTTCCGAAATAATCAGCTATATTCCCGGGATTGGTTTCCTCTAAAGTCAGTTTTATGCTGTCGGGCGGATCATATGCCCCCAATTCCCGGGGAATGTTTCCTTCAAGTGCTGCTCCGACTTTTTCCTGTGCCGCCAGAAACTTCTCATACAGCTGATAATCTGCCAGTAAACTTTGGTTTTTGCCAAGCTGTTCCCGGACCCCGTCCAGATCCTCGTTCATTTCTGCAATATTTTCATTCCACAAGCTTTTTTGGGTATCGCAAGAGGTTTGACTGTTGGTCCGCACAAACTTACCCCCGGTATAATGCCCCGCGGATAAACACTTGAAATATTGCGCCTCCATTTCGGCGTAACTTTCCTTAATCCGGTTCTGGTTATCACTGATTTCAGCTTCGTTTCTTTGTATTTCAGCCGAAACAGTCCCGATATTTTCCCTCATTTCCGTCAGGGTCACCCCGATATCGACCAGTTTCTTTCTAAAATCCTCTGCCCGCCACTTCTGATATTCCTCCCGTGTCATGATAAAAACCTCGGGATAGTTTTTAATATTCCTACCCCAAAAATTACCCTTCACAAACAAGTACCCGATTACCGGGCTGACAGCCTGAATATCTGCCGGATTAACTTCATTAACAACCAGGGTATCGTCGATCAAAAGCATGCTTGAAGCGGGCTTTTTAACGGTCAAAATCAGAAATCCGGGAAATGAAGGCAGTATCAGATTCCCGTATAAGTTCTCCCTGCCGGTCGAAGCGATAGCCACGGCCACCAGACCTGTTTTATTACCCGTATCACCGGTAATAATCCTCGGAGGCTGTTTAAACTGCTTCAGCTTCTCCACGATCTCTGCCCGTCCGGTAATTATCCCGATCCCGGATGGATTATTGTTAAACCACACCGCCAGAATATTCAGCTCCAGAAATGCGACCAAATACAAAAGCACTGCCGATGCCAGAAAACCCAGAATTGACACCTGCAGTGCGGGAAGTAAAGATTGGACAATTTTTGCTTTTACGGGGGTATTTTTGGCAAATTTCAAAATACGCAATACCGCAAAAACTATAACTAAGAATCCTACTGCAAAAGAAATCCAATTTGCCAGCACAAATTTGCTTACATAAAAATAGTAGGTATACAGCGGATTAAAAATTGTCGCCTGCGGCAGATGGTAAATGAATCCGATACAGGCAAACCCGACCGCCGAAAGCATAATCAAAGTCACCATTTGCTCATTATCCTACCAAAAAACCTAGGGTAAAACCGCGTTCGGATTATTTTCAACCGCCGCCGGAGTTGCCACCTGGGGTAAATTGTTCAAATCAGATACATTAATATCCGGAAGTTTCGGATTCCCTAAAGCACTGTTACCCGAAGCGGCCGGCGGAGTCAGGCCCGGCGCCGCTGCATTCTTTCCGGCAGTTTTTGCTTTCAAATCCGCCAGTAAATCCGCTGCCGTTTTGTAATTGGGATCATCCAGATATTTTGCATTCTTTTGCAGTAAAGTCACCGTCTGCTCGGCCACCAGTCTGGCATTTTGCAGGTCCCCTTTGTCCCTCAGGGCGATAGCCAGATTGTAATAAGCATTTGCATAATCAGGTTTCAGGTTGACCGCGTCGGTAAAAAACCTGGTTGCCAGTTCATAATTTTTTATCGAATAATAAACCCCACCCGCATTCAGCCTCAGTGTGGGATTCATCGGATCCCGGGCAATCGCCCGGCCGTAAGCATCCAGCGAGAAAGTGATCGAGTTTTGGGCCACCCCGGTAATATTTCGATAAATCGAGGCCAGTGTCTCCCAGTTCCGGGAGGACAGGGGGCTCAAAGCCACGCTTACCCGGGCTTCCGTAATTGCCTGGGACAAAAGTGTCTGGATTGTTTTCCGGTCCTGGTCGGTCAACGATCCGGCGGGAGAGGCTTGGCTCGGCCCTTTTTGCGCCGCAATCGCATTGGCCAGGCCGAAATTTATCTGGGCCAGATCCACCCGGTACAAATCGATATAAGGGTTAAGCGTCTCCGCCTTCTGCAGGTTCTGGTAAGTCAAAGTGGCATTGGTGCCGGCGTATGTCAGGGCTTTACGGTGATAGTAATCCCCCGCCACCGTCTTATACGTCAGGTAAAATACCGGGACAAATGCCACCAGATACACGGCAAATATTACCACCGGGAAAAGATCAAATTGCTTATTGGCGGAGGTCATCGCTTTCAGCCCGAAAAACAGATCCGTCACCTTTTCCCTGATAGTGGTTTGAGACATTGTCAGGGCTGCGAATACAAACAGGGTTATCACCATTGAGACCAGCGTCGTCGCATGAATAAAAAACAGGAAAATTGCCAGACATCCGCTTATGGCCAGAGCGGTCGGCATCTGATCATGACTGTTAATGCTCTGACGTATCAATTTCAAAACCATCAAAATCACCCAGATGAAGGCCGCCAAACCTGAAATCCCCAAGGTACCCGGAATCTGCAGAAATTCGTTATAAGCCGTATCAAAAGAAAAATTCCAGTAGTTTTGCAGATTAAATTCCGCGGGTTTATAGCTGGTAAAATTAAACAGGTAGGTGGCCGGTCCGGTTCCGATAATGGGTGCGTCTCTGAAAACCGAGGCGGTTATTTTCCAGGAAATTCCCGGCGGCAACTGAACTTCGTTAGGAAAACCGGCTACAATCTGCTGCAGTTTATTCCCCGGCAGCGGAATATTCGCCGACACCACAACCAATACTGTTATCACCAGAGGAATTGCCAGCATCGACTAAAGACTCTGAAAGCTGCGATCTTACCGCCCACAGGCACAGCGTAAAAGTTATTCCCAGCGCCACATATCCAGGAACCGATCCGATTAGAGCTACAGTTATTCCGAATAAAAGCGCCAAAACTACCGCATAAGGTGAAGGCAAATCCTTATCTTCCCTGGCAATCGAAAGTATCGGCCACGGTAAAAGCATCACTAAAAAGGCCACTGTCGAAAAAGTGTATCCCGTAAGCGTAAAATTTACCGCCCTGGCAAAATCAAACGGCAGGTATATACCGAAGAAAGCCAGAAGTGAGACCGCTGCTACCACTACTCCGCTCCCGTATAAAGTATACAAAAATGCTTTAATCCGGCCCGGGCTTTTCAGTAAGGAAGCTGTGACAAAATAAAGCATTATATAGGTAATCCAGGAAATCGCCGATCCGTGAACTCTGGGAAAATTACCGAAAATTGCCGGATATCTCGACTGGCTGAAAAACGTTGATATCAAAACCACCGCCAGCAGGGTAAGGAGCGGTATATCCAACGGCGTCCTGATAATTGATACCTTTCCTTTGAAAATCCAGGATAATATCCACAAGCCAAGGAGTATCGAAGTTCCCACAACCAGAAACGCCAATTTCGGAATGTCGTAATAATCCGTTGTTTGGTTTACAAACAGGATCGGTGTCACCCCGGCAATCACCAAAAGTAACAGTGTGATCGCATAATCCAAATACACCGCTATCTGCTGTTTCATTTAAACTGTAATTTAATCAATTACCCACCCTTCGTCAATAAGGAATAAACCCCGGGTGACTACTCCTCCGGAGGCAGAAACTCTTCACCGTTGCCGGGTTTGGCATCAAAATTTCCCTTGAGCCATTCAATGTGGGTGCAGCCGGTAGCTTTCCGGGTCACGGAATCCCATCCGGCTGTGGAGCATTTTTTCATCCGCTTCCCGGCAGCAGTAGTATAAAGTACCAAAGGTTCACCGCACGCCGGACACTTTTCATCCAAGGGTTCCGTTGTCCCGTTAATCCACTCAATATAATCACAGCCCGTCGCTTTCTTGGCGGTTTTGTCCCATCCGCCGGTACTGCACTTCTTCATCTTTTTGCCAAACCGTGTCACCGCCAATACCAGGGGGTTTCCGCATTTGGGGCATTTCTCATCCAGTGTCTGGGGTTCAACGGCAAGCCATTTCACATACGTGCAGCCGGTAGGTTTAACTTTTGGATCCCAGGGACCGGCTGTGCTGCACCTCTGCAGTTTTCTTCCCGTACCCGTCTCCTGCACCGGGCCTAACGGATTTCCGCACTTGGGACACATTTCAATTTCATCCATTTCTATTCCCCCTTAGGCAGAGACTCACAAGCCTCACCATCCTTATTCCCGTCAAGCCGGTTTACATCATTTCCCACACCGCCGACCTTAAGAAAGAAAGCCTGGGCCTCGGGCTGGGTTGAAAAATCGTCACAATTATAGTCATCCGCCTTCTTCCCCATCGACTTATCCGTGGTGATATTTCCGAACTTGTCAAATAAGAAATTTCCCTCCGCATCACGGGTAATTTTTGATTCCTGTAACGATTTCGTTTGCCAAAGCTTACCCAGGTCCCAGTCGTTTTGCGAAACCTCCAGGCCGAGTGCGGCCAACAGGGCAATAAATGCCACCACCAGCGCTATCCGGGCTTTTTCCCAGAAAACGAATAACACCGCCACCACTGCCATAAGAATTAGGATTACTGCCAGTCTGAATTTATGGCTGCCCCGGAGTTTCTGCACCTTGGACGGACCACCCGGCTTGATTTTTTCTTCACTGTCCTCTTTTTTGATTTCCTCATCAGCCATACGCCAATTCTATCAAACCTTCTGCAAAATACCAATCAATATCTCTGTCTTCATCCTGCCCGCCAGATTCTGTAATTTTAAATCGAATTATTGTCTCCCTTGGCCAGCTCTTCTCTGATTTTTCTCACGCATTCTTCAGGTGACAAATTTACGGTATCCAGTTCTATGGCTCCCGGATAATATGTACTTTCCAGTTGCTCATAGATATTCTTTATAGCTTCATCCCCCATCGGCTTCCGGCATCCCTCTTTAATCCCCGGCCTGTTCCTGTCTCTCTCCTGCAGCACCTCCAACGGGCATTTAATCTGAAATACCTTGGCCTTGATTCCTCTTTTCCCTGCTTCCTCTGCGGCTAGCGGAATGATAAACGGGTCAAAAAATATCTTTTCCATTACTGCGGAGAACCCCCTGTCCAACAGATAAGTCAGTGTCGCCAGCGCTGCCTCATCAACATACTTTTGTTCAGCCAGGGTCGCCTCAGCCGCAAAAAATTCCTTGAAGTTGTCTACTTTAAGCCACACCGTCTTCTCATCAAAATTCCTTATTAGTTTGGCTATTGTTGTCTTGCCGCTCGCCGGTGCCCCTCTGATTATTACCAAGAACTGTTCCACAGTAAAATTCTACCATTTGCACAGTGTCTTAAATATTAACCGATTCTAAATCAGACCGGAAAAAAGTAGAATCAAGACCACTGCGGTAATAGCTGCGAAGATACCCACGGTTTTAACAAACAGGTTTACCGCGTCTTTTTTCTCTCCTTCGATAAAAAGCTGAAGCGGTTGATAAAAAAACAGATATGCCATGACTGCAACAGACAGGGTAAGGACAAATAAAACTGTGACCGGAGCGAAAAATGTATCGGGTTTGTTCTTTAAAGGTTGCGTCACAAAAGTCATAACAGCAACAACAAGGATTATGTAAGCTGAAGCGCTAAAAGCATTAATAATAGGATTCCTGGACATATGTTAATTATATCAATTGGCTCCCAAACCCAAGTTTCAATATATCTCCAACTTCATTGGTGATATATCCGTCTGAGACGGCTATAAACGAAAGTATTGAGAGATTAATCTTAATTATTAAGGATTTGGCCTCCTTCGGTCCCCTATCTCCCGTCGGCTTGAATTATGAAACCGCTTTTATGGCAGAGTAAGTAATACTTTCTGAATACCCTTCCAGAAATCCGGGAGTTTCTTTATGAATATCCATATCCTTAAATCCGGCCTGTTTTATCAGACTTAGATACTCATCTTTCATAATTGCCCCGCTTACACAGGCAGACAGCATCTCTTCATTATTTCTGATTTCCTCCGGCAGGGGTTTGGTTAATACTGTATCCGAAACCATCATCCTTCCCCCCGGCTTCAACACCCGGTAAATCTCTGCGAACACTTTTTTCTTATCCGGAGCCAAGTTAATCACGCAGTTGGAAATCACCACATCTGCTGAATTATCAGGAAGCGGCAAGTCTTCTATGTCTCCCTGCTTAAACTCCACATTTGTAAATCCTGCCTTTTTGGCATTTTCGCGGGCTTTAGCGAGCATTTCATCAGTCATATCGATGCCGATTACCTTTCCTTTTTTGCCAACTCTCGGTGAAGCTAGGAAAGCATCAAATCCTGCCCCCGACCCCAAATCCACTACTACTTCCCCTTCTTTTAGTGAAGCGATGGCCACCGGATTTCCGCAGCCCAATCCCATATTCGCCCCAACCGGAGCATTTTCTATTTCTTCCTGGCTGTAACCGATCTGTTTAGTCTGTCTTTGGATAGCTTGGTTTGAGCAACTGCAATTACATCCGCAGCCTCCCGCAGCTTTGGCTATTTCCGCATATGATTTCTTTACAACTTCTTTTATCTGTTTCATCTCTGGCGAAACTATTATACATACAACCCCCTTAACCCGAATCATCAATCAAGATATATTTTGGAGCTCCATGGGTATCAAAATTAGTCTCAGCTTGCGCTGGTTGATAAAGATCGTACGAATTTATATGGATAACTTTATAAGTTATACTTGATCTACAGCTGTTATGAAAAGCCGTCTTCTGCGCAATATTTTTATAGTCATTGTATTAACTCTCTCGGTTTCCGCCGGTGTATTCCTGGTCGGCCAGAAGACAAATTGGTTTGGTCTGGCTGCGGGGATTAATTTGGCAGTTAACCCGGACCAATGCCGTCAGGGTAAGGTATCTACCGCTCCCCAAATCTGGGTTCAATGCACCACCCAACCGGCAAATTTAGGCTGGGTAAATGGTAATGCCGGAAGCAGTAATTCCCATTATCTCGAAGGTGAATCCATAAGTTACCGGATAAACGTAAATGGTACAGGTATGTCCGGCCACAAAATCAGGTTAATAATAGGTTATGAAACCACTAAAAGTTCCAGGCGGGCGATAGACTATCTTACCTCAAATAACCGTTGGCAGACGCCGGAAACAAATTCCTCGGCTTTTCCTGATCTTCCCTGTAATGGTATTTCCGGTTGTTTCGACCCGCCTGTTTTAACAACGATACCTCCTCCACCGGGTAATATCAGTGTTGATCCCTCTAAAAGCACCACCAATTCAAACACTCTCGCTCCCTGTATTGGAGGGTCCGGAATTCTGCAACCGGCAACCAGCTTTAATACTCTGCCTCCGGATGAAAGGAAAATGGCTTTTTATGGCATTGGCGGAACTCCGTCTTTGTCCTATTACGGTCCGTCTACAGACTGGTCAAAAACTTTCGACCAGACTCAAAAAATGCAGATTGAATTCTTAGCAAACACAGATGTGGTCGTACTTGCCTTTGGAGGACATATTGCTAATCGTTTGGATTGGGGATGCGCTAACGGAGCACAGTCGGCAGGAGGTATTTCCGGTTCACCTTATCATTTACACACTTACGAACTGGCAATAGATGCCAATAATAATGGTTCATTCGACGATGCCGGTGAGACCCAGTCCATCGGCAATCAGGATCTGCAGCTTTCCGCTGACGCGGTTGTGGTAATTCCGGAACCTACACCTGTACCGACTTTGCCCGCAGAACCAACTCCCACAGTAACCAATACCCCTGGCCCTACCCCGACACCCACAAGGACTCCTACACCAACCCAAACTCCTTCCCCTACCCCCACTCCGACACCACTTCCGGGTTCCACTCCGGTACCCACCACCACTCCCGTCCCTACTTCCACCCCTACTTCTACTCCCACACCAACCCGAACTCCTACTCCTACACCAACTCAGACTCCCACCCCGACACCAACCCCGACTCCTACCCCCAGTCCCCGTCCGCCCGATGCCGCCGCTCCGCCCAACCGGTGCAACGGTTCATGCACAACAGACACCAATTGTGATTATGGTGAAGACGGCACCAAACTGATTTGTGTAAACCGTCTCTGCCGTCATCCTTCATGCTCGGATCAGGAGTCCTGCCACTGTCCTCCGGGCTGGCCCGCCACCACCCCGCTCCCGACCCCGGTACCGGTTGCTTCTACCGTCACCGGCTGTATCGGCGACCGTATATTAAACGACATTAATAGAAATGGAATACAGGATCAGGGCGAAACCGGCCTGGGCGGAATCAAAGTGGAATGCTATTCTGCCGACAATAAACTGGTGTCTTCCGCCGTAACCGATAGCCGCGGTTACTACAAGATCTGCGGCTTAACCCCCGGGGATTACACCGTCAAATTCAATTTACCTGCCGGCTACACCTTTAGCCCTGCGCTTTCCGGAACTGACCGTACATTAGATTCCGACCCTTCCCCCTCTACCTCAATTACAACCCGCGTCCAGGTTTTAGGCGGCTCCACCGTCTTGGACATTGACGCTTTAGCTTACCGGGAAGCGGAAACCACTCTTCCCTCCTCCGGCACAGTCTGGCCGACTTTATTGGTAGTATTTTCAGGCTTGCTGCTTATCCTTTTAGGGCTTGTCCTTATCTAACTATATACTTGATACAGTTATTCCAGGCTAATAGTTTGCTCGCCCAAATGGACAGATTTCGAACTGTAGCTCCACCCGACAGACAAAGACAAAACTTACTACATACCCCGACGTTTATTTAGCATATGTTGCACGGAAGGGCTTATCGGCTTATCCGTGCGATGAATACAGCCCAGCCAGCAACACGGCCGGCGTATCCCTTCCTTGAGTTCACTGGTCGTCCTTTCAACATGCTCCTTTCTCGTCTCATCTTTCTTGACGAAGGTAATCCAGCAAATCCACTCATTGCGTGCAAGAGGTGTAAGATCCTCCCACACTGCTAGTGCCTTGGGGTCAGAAGTCAATGCTTCCCGTAAATCCGCCGGAACTTTGTGTACTACACCACTGGAAATTGCCTTATTAACCATAGGATTATTTTATCAAATGAGGCTAGAATGTAGCGTTCGCTGGATTCTCCAGATTTCGAACTTACCACCCCTGACAGAAAATACGAGAACCTGCTCTATTTCTTCTTTTGCGGGATAAAGTGAATAAACCAGAGGAACCAAAGTAACCAAAGTAGATCTTTCCAATCTTGAGTAACAATACCTGGAATACCCAAGAAGCCAAGAAATCCCAAAAAACCCAGCATCCACTTATTTCTCATATTTTTATCATACCACTTTGCTCGCTCAAATGGACAGATTTCGAACCTTTGACTTGTTACAGGTCTTTCAGGTTACTATTTCTGTCGTACTTAATTCTTCAAGTTTGGCAAGCAGTTCCTCTTTTGTATAGCTGGAGGTACCTATTTGCTTGTTTTCAAAAACTCTCAGACCCTCAATGATTCTCCTGGACATAAATTGCTTCACTAGTTCTCAAATTTCTGATTTTTATTTCATTTTCCTCAAAGGTTTTTGATATTATCACCAGCTGTGCATACAGAAGATGTCCGTGTTAATAAAGATGTTGGAAATATCTTTAATATCAACACTATGCACTTCAGATGAAAGCAGGTGTCGGTTTATTATAGTTATTCTTCCCTCTTCTACATTAATGATGTCAGGAAAAAAATCAAAAGGAAGTGCATGGGAGGATATACTCACCAGTATTCTGTTGGATCTTTTAACCAAACTGGCAACTGTTCTGTCGTCCTGCCTTTGTTGTTTATTAGCCGTTTGAGTCTCCTGTTCAATTTTACTTGCCAGGGAAGTGTGACTTTCCTCCTTTTTATCGAGTAAGTCATCCACTTCACTGCTGCGTATACAGCTTCTCCGGCCAAACGTTAACGCTCCCCTTTTGGTCTTTCATTTTATTATGCCTAAACCCAGAATCCCGACAATAATCAGGTAAACAGCTATCAGATAGTTAAGAAATTTCGGGAATATCAGGATTAATATCCCGAAGATCAATGAAGCCAAAGGGCTTAAACTTGTAGTTGAAAAATTCATGTGTTATCACCTCCTTAAAAAACAGCGGCGTTATATCCTGATACCCAAAAGACGGGCAATCAGGATAATAGCTGCAATAACCAGCAGTAAATGGATTAATCCCCCACCAATTTTGAGAGAAAATCCTCCCAACCAGGCAATAATTAATACAACAATTATGATGTCTAATAAACTCATATTCTTCACCCTCTTTCTTTATACCCTCCGGCCAAACACGGCAAACTAACCTGATTGCTGCTTTTCACCGGAGAATATTCGTAATAGCTTAACAATCCCCCAACCCAATACTGCGTACACAATAATTGCTACCAGTGTTGACGGCTCAAGGACCGAAGTTGTTTCAATTCCCTGGGTAAATCCCCTCCGGAATATTCCTTC
Source organism: Candidatus Amesiibacteriota bacterium (assembly GCA_963736875.1). Classification (GTDB taxonomy): domain Bacteria; phylum Patescibacteriota; class Microgenomatia; order CAZETR01; family Amesbacteraceae; genus CAVTQH01. Next base: position 21,040 of record CAVTQH010000002.1, read on the forward strand.
AAAAGGTAAGATAAAAACTCCTGTTAAGCCATAGATTAGCCCTACAAAGCTGCTGGCAACGCTCGCTCCCGTCAGCTTAAGTACCAGACGGAAAGCCAGAAGTATTTCCAGCACCCCAAGCAAAAAATAGACTAAATATTCAATCGTTTGGGTACTGGTGGCCGGCCTTTCGGTTTTAGTGGTTACCGTGGCTTTCGGACCTTCGTTTTGAGTTGTTACAGCTTCTTTTACAATTTCTGCCATATTTATTCACTTCCTCTCAAATTTCTACTTTCCTAATAATTGTTTCTTTGGGTAAATACTTAATTAAAGCCCTTTCTACCAAGGTGGTTAAACTGAGTCCCTCAACTACTGCTTGCGCTCTTTGCTTGTATGGAAATAGCCGGGTTGATAAAAAGCGTTAATCGTTGTTTACCAATGGTTGTCATACTACATATAGTATAACTAGTTATAGTATTTGTCAAGTTACAATTCTGAGCTGCTCCCCATAGAGCTAGGAGGGATTACCGAACATCCAAACTTGTCTTTAATGTAATATAATCAGACTGTGCTTGTTATCATTTTTCTGCTAATTTTTGGTTCCGGAGTGGCTTACCTGGCTCTTCAAAACACATCACACGTAACTTTTACCGTTTTCAGCTACACTTTCTCAGATGTGCCATTGTTTTCTGTAATAATCGGCTCCGTATTGGTGGGAGCTCTGATGGTTTATATAATCCATTTGATAAATTCAATCTCCACGGCTTTTACAATTCATGGCAAGAATAAAAAAATTAAGGAATCGGAAAAAAATGTGACAGAACTGACAAAAAATGTCCACCAGTTGGAACTGGAAAATGAAGCCTTAAAAAAAGGCGATCCGTCAGCCGCTACTGACGACAAATCTTTGTGAAACCAATCCTTGCCAAACTCTGGCGATTTCTGCGCCTTCCCAAGAACTTTCAGCTTCTGATTATGCGCCTCATCCAAGATCAGTTTCTTATCGGCGTTACAGGAATAATTTTTAATGATAAACAGGAAATATTGGTGTTTAAACATTCCTATCGGCAAACTGTCTGGAGTCTGCCGGGAGGATATCTTAAATCCAAAGAGCACCCCCAAGAAGGTCTGGAAAGAGAGATCGATGAAGAATCGGGGTTAGTAGTGAGTGTAGACCAACAGTTAAAAACCCGTACTGATAGAGATTCTGCCAGATTGGATATGTGCTACATTGGCAAATTTATCGGTGGCAAGTTTACTCCAAGTCACGAGGTCACTGAACATGGGTTTTTCTCCTTTGACAACCTCCCTTTAATTCCGAAAAATCAACTTTACTTAATTGAGTTGGCTATTAACCAAAAAAACAACTTGGCGGAGAAAACCACTTATACGGTGGATAGACCAAATTCTTTTATTTCCAGACTAAAATTTCTAATTGGCACGGGGTCAAGTAAGAAATAATAGGTCTCTGTGTTATTGGCTCGCCGGATGGGACGATTACCGAAAAGCTGACTGGCTAACAATCATTGACCGCCCCGATTCCCTACTCCAACAAACCAGACCACTTCTATCCATCTAGCCCCATCAATACTTCGAATGATTTATGTCTAGCTTCCTTTTCCCGATAATCGTCTGAAAAATTTCCCTATAGAACCATTACTTTTAAGTTTATTATGTGAACCTTCAGGGTCAAAGCCCACACTCATAAGTTCCACCCCCGAATCTTCAAAACCTGACACATAAACTAAAATCTCCGTTTGCAGCTCCGAAATCCTGGCCAATATTGTACCTTCCATCTCTTCCCGTCTTCTTCCCCTAGCCTCATCTTGCACCACCCCCAACATACCCATAGGCAATAATACCCCAATACACTTACTTAAAATTTCATTATCTTCTGGATCTATTCTTTGAGCAGAATCTTTTGTAATTAATCCTGGTAAGTCCGTCGCAGGTAAAGCGTATTTTATTCTTACCTGGTCAACAATACCTCTAATCTCCGCCAGTCGTTTATCTACCTCCCCTATACTTAATTCTTCCCCATATTCCAATGTTTTTGGTCCCTTTTCTGCCATGACGGAATTATAAACTAAAAGTTCAAAAGTTTCAACTATAGGCCTATTTGCTCCCCCGCAGGGATTCGAACCCCGAACCTTGTCGTTACAGAAATCCTCTTGTTACCAAAAGGTCTGGACTATCTCATGTCCGACGCAAATCGGACCCAGGTATATAGTCTCTACACATTTAGCCCAATTCACATCGGACATTTAGCTCGGGATTTTCCTTCGAAGTTTGAGTCAAGAAGGGGTTCCCCGAATTAGCCTGGTTTTTCAATCCCGATTGCTCGGGAAAGCTGCCTCTCCGACAGCGACCTGCTCTACCGTTGAGCTACAGGGGAATGTTAATGAACCTACACATTATAAAACAGATGATCCTGAAACGGGAGTACTTCTACCTTCTCTCCAGCGATTCCAAAAACCAATTCACGAGCCACAAAACCACCGAAAACAGAAAAGCTGACCAAAAAGACACTATGTCAAATCCCGGCACAATCGCAGCTGTCAGAAGCACCATTAACGTATTTATCACCAGGGTAAACAATCCCAGGGTCAGAATATTAATGGGAATTGTTAATAAAAGTAATATCGGCCTCAAAACACTGTTCAGTATCCCCAAAACTATGGCTACCGCCACCGCGCTCCATACCCCGGACATCTCCACCCCGGGCACTACATACGCAGCTATCCCTACCGCTACCACTCTGATAATTAACTTTGTCAGTCCGCCCATATACTGGAGGCTATTGTACATTTTACCTTCTCCATTGTAAATTTATCCTCATGCGCATCCTGGTTACCGGCGGTGCCGGTTATATCGGTTCCCACATGACCCGCCTGCTGGTAAAGACAGGCCACACCCCGGTTGTTTTGGATAGTCTGGAATTCGGTCACAGGCAGGCTCTCCTCTCCTTCTGTAATACTCTATGTCTGGTAATGTCGGCGACAAAAAAATATTAAACCGGGTGTTTCAAAATAAAATTGACGCTGTCATCCACTTTGCCGGGTATATTTCCGTTCCCGAATCGGTCGCGGATCCGGCCAAATATTTCACTAATAATTTGGTCAAACCCCTCTCCTTACTTGAATCCATGACCAGCCACAGCGTTAAATATTTGATTTTTTCCTCTACAGCCGCCGTTTACGGCCAGCCGGAAACTGTTCCCATTCCGGAAAATCACCCCAAAAATCCTACGAGCCCTTATGGCTTGTCGAAGCTTTGTTTCGAGCAGCTTCTTGGTTACTATGACCGTCAGTTTGGCCTTAAATCAATCTCCCTGCGCTATTTCAACGCCTGCGGGGCCAGCCCCGACGGCCGGTTTGGTGAAGACCATTCACCGGAAGGCCATATCATCCCCAATGCTATTAAAGCCGCAGTAAACAAAAATCCTTTCACTCTGTTTGGTACCGATTTTCCGACTCCCGACGGCACTTGTATCCGCGATTATATTCACATAGAAGATCTCTGTTCCGCCCACCAGCTTGCTATGGACGCTTTAAAAAACGGGCACAAAACCGACGTTTTTAATGCCGGTACCGGCACCGGCCATTCCAATAAAGAAATTGTCAAAGCGATTCAGAAGGTTGCCGGTGATTTCCCGGTCAAACTTGCCCCCCGCCGTCCCGGAGACTCGGCCGAGCTGATTGCCGATTCCGCCCGTCTTTCTAAAGAACTGGGTTGGAAACCCCAATCCTCTGATATCAATACCATCATCAAATCCGCTTACAAGTGGCACTCCTCTCACCCGAAAGGTTACTCCGGCTGATCGTTCGCTTTGTTTATCTCTCCCTTTACTTTAACCAAAAACTTTTCATCATTCTTAATTACCCGTCCCGCCACTTCCTTCACTGAATCAGCTGCTTCAAGCATCTCCTCCGTAGTCGCTGCACTTTTCAAACTCAGAATATTCTGTCGATGTTCTTCGGCTCTTTTTTCACCGGGTGTCAGATTCTCAGCCATGTTAATCCAGATAATCTTGCAGTTTCTTTCTTCTAGACGGATGTTTCAGTTTTCGTAAGGCCTTGGCCTCAATCTGCCTGATTCTTTCCCGGGTTACTCCAAACTCTCTTCCCACTTCCTCAAGGGTCATCGGGTTTTTCCCGTCCAGTCCAAACCGCATCCTTAAAACCCTTGCTTCCCGGTCAGTCAGTGTCGCCAGTACTTCTTCAATATTCTCCTTTAAAAGTTCCCTTGAAGCCGCCTCTATCGGTGACGGTTGTGACGTATCCGCAATAAAATCCCCCAGCATCGAATCTTCCTCATCCCCGACCGGTGTCTCCAGGCTCGTAGTGTCCTGGGCAATTTTAAGTATTTCCCGCACCCGGTGAGCCGTCATTTCCCCCATGGTCTGGGCGATCTCTTCTGCTGTCGGTTCCCGTCCCAGACTCTGCATCAGCTGTCTTTGCGTCCGGATCAGCTTGTTTATCGTTTCCACCATATGTACCGGAATCCGGATGGTTCTGGCCTGATCGGCAATTGCCCGGGTGATTGCCTGCCTGATCCACCACGTCGCATATGTTGAAAATTTATATCCCTTTCTCCAGTCATATTTCTCCACCGCCCGGATGAGTCCCTGGTTTCCTTCCTGTATCAGATCCAGAAGCGACAGGCCCCGCATTACATACTTTTTTGCAATCGACACCACCAGCCTCAGATTACTTTCAGTCAGTTTCTTTTTGGCTCTCCTGTCACCTTTTTCAATTTTTTGGGCTAAACTAATCTCCTCCTCGGGTTTTAGAAGCGGAATTTTGCCAATCTCCCGCAAATACATCCTTACCGGATCGGTGGTTACCGCTCCTTCCACTTTGGTCAGTGCTTCAATCTCCTTCTCCAGCTCAGCTACCGCTTTTTCATCTTCCTCCACCTCCTGCTCTGTAATTGTTTCAAAAACGTCTACTCCTGCCGTCAGCAGTTTTCCGAACAACTGATCAAGCTCCTCCAGCCTGTCTTCGGCATCCGGAAATGTTTCCAAAATCTCATCCAGGGTCAGAAAGCCCTGATGTTTGCCCTTGTTTATAAGGGTTTCTGCCTCAGCTGATAATTTAACTTGTTTCGCCATATATCAATGTGGCTCTGCCACATAAAAAAGGCCTGTGTCAAGACGGTGTGAGCCTAGCCGGACTTACCGAAGCGTCATGCCTCAAATATGGAGCCAATATACCGTATTACTTCTCCTTCGTCAACTCATTCAGCCTCCGGGTCAGCTGTAATAGTTCTTTTTCCCGGCCTGTATGAGTTCCTTTTGCCAGAAAAGCGGTAATTTTTTCCCTGATGGTAATCTCCTCCAGATCTTTAACGGCTTTTTCCCATTCTTTTTCCGCTCCCTCCTCGTCAACTTCATCGTCCAAAAGCATCAGTTCCGCCGTTTTTTCTTTCAGTTCCGCGGGCAGGGAAGCTATCAGGTCTTTGGTATTGGACAATTTGGTTTCACTGCTTGCAAAGTGCTCCACCACCCGTACCCAAAATCCCGTTCCGAACAACCCCGCCACCGCCGGGCTGATCAACTGCTTTACTTTCTTGTTTCGCAAAGCCAGTCCCGTCACGTATTCTTCCACCATTTCCCGGCGGGGTAGTTTCTCCGTATCATCTGTTTTTTTGCTTTCAGAAGCCGTGTCCGGACTCTTTATTTTCCCCATCTGTTCCCTCAGCACATCCAAATCGATTTCCGTTTTCCCCGCCAGCTCCTTTAAATACTCATCCTTTCTTACCGGATCACTGATCATGTCCAGAAACTGCAGCACGTCTTTGGCTGCTCTGGTCTTGCCCTCGGCTGAAAACCCGAATTTTTTAACTGCCGTATCAATATAAAAACTGTAAATTGATATCACTTTTTGCGCCATCTGTCTCCACTTATCAGGTTCCGTTGTCGCTACATCCGCCACATCTTTTATCCCTTCTCCCGCCTCCGACCAGTCAATTGTCTCTACAAATAAACCGGCTTTCTCGGCAATTTCAATTCCCCTTCTGGCTGCCGATCCTCCCGCCAGATCCGCATCCATCCCCAAGACCACCCTGTCTCCCAGCCGTCTCAAAAGCTCCACCTGCTTTCCTGTCAAAGCCGATCCCTTAACCGCCACCACGTTCGGCACACCCGCCTGCCAGGAGGCTATGGCATCCAGCTCCCCCTCCACCACCACCGCCCATCCCAGTTTTTTAATCTCGGCTTTATTAATATCCAATCCGTACAGCAGGTCTCCCTTATGATATATTTCCGTCTCCGGCGTGTTTACATACTTGCCGGTTTGTTCATCCCCTCCCGGCATCACTCTGCCGGCAAATCCGACAGTCTGCCCCCGGTGATTGTTCAAAGGAAACATTACCCGGTTTCGAAACCTGTCATATCCTCCTTTCGGGCTGGGTACTACCAGTCCCGCCCTCTCCAGATCCTGAATTTGATAGTTTTTCTTCCCCGACAGGTACTTGATCAGAAAGTCCCACCCCTCGGGCGCAAAACCCAATTTAAACGTCTCCACCGCCTTCTCCTTTATTCCTCTCTTTCTTAAATACTCCAGAGCTTCTTTTCCCACCCTGTGCCTGGTCAGTAAATAATGGTAATACTCCCCCGCGAAATTATTGATCGTAAATAGCCTCTCCCTCTCCTCCTCCCCCTTGGTCGGAACATAACTTTCCAGAGTTACCCCCGCTCTTTTGGCCAGAGTTTTAAGCGCTTCACCAAACTCTACCCCCTCAATCTTTTGTAAAAAAGCGTAGGCATCCCCTCCCGCTCCGCAGCCGAAACATTTAAATATCTGGAGCTCCGGATTAACCATAAACGAGGGCGTCTTCTCTCCGTGAAACGGGCACAAACCCTTGAAATTTCTCCCGGCCCTGGTCAGCTTCACATACTCCCCCACCAGCTGCGCCATGTCCACCTTGCTTTTAATCTCTTCAATCTGATCCATTGGCCCGATTATACTTCCTTCTCCACCAATCGCCCCAAACCCGCTACTGTTGGGGAATTTGTAGCAGAGCTGACGTACTCTCCCCACCCACATACGTCGGTAGTTTACCGTCCCATTTCTCGATCCATAGTTTTCTCAGAAGCGCATCTGAAATTGTTGTTCGTTGCAGTTCCTGCTCCCGGGCTTGTCCCTCTGCCGCGGTTATCCTCTGGGCTTTCTTAAACTCTTCCTGTGCTGCTTTGTTCTTCTCCACCTCAATCTTTACCAGCTCTACCTGTTTGGCTTTAATCGCCTCCACATAAGATTTATCAAACGCAATCTCCCGTACCCCGATCATGTCCAGAATCAATCCGTTAGTCTCGAACACCGGTTTTAATTTATCAAATATCGCCTCCTGCACTTTAAGTGAGCCCTCACCTGTATACAAGTCCTCTGCGGAATATCCTCTGGGGACATTTCTCACCCACACCCGGGATTCAGTCTTTACAATCTTTTCTACCAGAGCTCCCTCAGGCCCGATATTCTGAGCCACCCAGGTAGCCTTGGTCGGATCTACCGAAAACCTGATCGTATACGAAATATCCACCGGCTGCCCGTCCTTGGTATTTGTATCCACCGGAATATCCCGGTAATCGGCTGTAGACAACACTGATTTATCAGAAGGCGCTGTTTCATAATTTATCTTTTTGGTGTTGTAGTACAAAGTTTTTTCGACCAGCGGCACGATAAAATTTGCCCCCGGAGAAAGTACTCGTCCTGTCACCTGGCCAAACCTGGTTACTACGGCCACCTCGCCCGCTTCAACCGCCCTAAATCCTAAAAGCAGTACTACCACCACCACTACTACCACCCCCGCCGACTTGGTAAAAGCAGAAATCAATCTCAAAATATCCTTCATTCCGCCATTACTATATCACAATTTGTATACAGCCGATTCAGCATCCTCCCACACCTTTTCCTGACCCTTTAAAGTCTCCAACTCGGTCAGTTTTTCCAAATCCGTCTCCTTCTTGTGCACTATCACAAAGTCCACTCCCGTTTCAGACAGTTTCCGGTTCAGTTCGGCACTGGGATAATCCCTCTGTATTTCCGTCAGCAATTTCTCCCTCGCTGGCGGCATAAATCCCGCCGCCCCGTTTATCAAATTCTTACGGTGCAAAAGACTAAATACCATTCTGTTCATTTCCCTCCAGTGTTTCGTCCCGTCTGCCCATGTAAACACCGGGTATTCCAAGATTACCTCGGCCGGCTGATCCTTAAGCCATGCATAAACCGCCGGGTATTCTTCCGGTCTGGGAAAATCCCCCCTCGGCGTCAATCTTCCTCCCCCGGCTATTACCACTAGTAGTACCGCTCCCAAAGCCAAGGACTTTCTCCTGTTGTTGACCCCGAGAGCTATCAGGCCCGATGCCGCCAGGGCGGCTAGCCAGATATACCGGTGCACACTTCGAAGTACCGATACCCCCGGCACCAGATAATACAAGACGCCGTAAGGCAAGGGTATCCACCATTTATCCAGAATTTTTAAGGTTGTATCCTGCCACTTTAAAGCCGGTCCCAGTGCCATCACCACCCCGAATACCAGAAGTAACCATAGCCACTTTTCTCTCAACCAACCTTTTTTTATAATCGCTACCGCCAATAATATATACAATCCCGGACTTAAAAACTTCCCCCATAAATCATTCACACTCATTGCAAAGTGAGCCGCCTCCCGTATCGAACCTGCGTACCCGAATTCTTGATACACCGATCCGTATGCATATGCTACCGGGGAAACCAGCAGTCCTACCCCCAAAAGGATCAGCAACAAATGCTTTTTTTGTTTAAGTAAACCGGCTATATTCGGCCAAAGGATTATTACTCCCGTAAATCCTATCCAGAAAGCCTGGTAAATACTCTCCCAGCACTGTACCGCCAAAAACAATCCCGCAACATACAATTGCCATATCTTCTTATTTTGACCATACCGCCACATCATCCAGCAAGCCAAAATAAGCCATTGCATAATCCACATATGAATATGCACGTCAAAAGACATCCTGATTTGCGACAGGGAAAAAGCCAATGTCCCGACAGCCGCCGCCCGGGGATTTTTAGTCAATTCTTTAAGCCATAAATAAAGGACCGTCACTGTCAGAAACTGGGCCACAATCAGGACGGTATTATAAGCAGCCACCGGATTACCGGAAAGCTTCACCGGCAGATAGCCGATTAGTGCCGAAGGCACTAAAAGCATATGCATTGCCGCCGTCTTTTGGTACGGATAAAAAATGTTTCCTTCAAATATGTGGTTCAACCCCCCGGGAATTTTTTGAATCGTCTGATTCATCTGCCAGGTAATAATTCCGTCATCCCCTCCCCACGCCCAGGCAGTCAGTGGCCGTGACAAAACCGGCCAAATACTCCAGGCAGATACGGCCAGCACGATCACAAAGGGAATCCAGCCGGACAATTTATTCATATCTTCACCACTATGCTTTCATCCCGATCGATATTTTTACGCACTCTTATCTGCCCATTAACTAATAACTCATAATTAAAAAGCTCAATCCCCGGCTGCCGCTTAACCCAGACCTTAAACTCCTCTGGAATGTTCCGCCCGTTTTCCAACTCGATTTGGGCAGTCCCTTCTCGCTTGGCCGGCACCACCAGCCAAAAGCCAATTATCTGTAAATCTCCCCTTCTCTCCACCACAAACATATCTTCAGATCTGCTCTGTCTGGTTGAATTGGGTATCTTAAAATCTTCCTCTGTGGCCGATCTTAAAATCTTTCCGTTTACTCTTACACTTACAATCTTTACGGCCGCTTCCGGTACTATCACCCGGACATAATTAATATAATCCCCGCCCCAAAACACCGGCGGTTTGGCTGCCGAAAACTCATTATTGTTTCTCAAAATCAGAGTGATTTTCTCCTTGTCCGGACTCCCTTTCTCAATTTCCTGCTTTACTTCTCTGTCTATGCAACAGTCGGCTTTATTTGCACCCAGATTACTGTCAACCACATATAAATAATCTCCGCTCCCGTCCCAGCCGGTGGTAAGTTTTCCGGTCCATCTCATTCTTTCAAAATCACTCTGAATCTCCTCATCCTTTACCCAGGCCAGAATCTGTTTATTATTCAACTCGTCAACTGCCAAACCGGCCAGTCTGATTAACTGTCCCGGTTTCGCATTTTTGGTTCTCTCCCACAGCGCAGCTCCCACCGCCCCCAGAAACTCCCTCTTCTCGGTTTTGTTTCCTTCTACTCTCAGCTCCGCATATCTTTGAGCCAGTGTATATAGATTTTTTGAAGTAACCGTCTCGTTAAAAGTCACCATATCTATCGGTCCCACCACCTCCAGCCACCCCTTCAAAAAATCCAGATTAACTGCCATTACTCCGTCCACCTTTTCCTCACCCCCCTGCTCCAAAAACCAGGACACTGTTGCTGCGGCTGACGCAAAGTCCGGATCCCAATTCGCATCCCGCAGTTTCCACCAACCCTGCTTAAACGATTCCTGGACCGGATACGGCGGTTCCACATGACCGGGAAGCTGCCCGTCGGGCTGATATATATCTTTAATCGATATTTCCTTTAAGCCTTTCCGGTCAAAAGATATTTTTGCGAAACTTCCTGCAAATCCCCCCGTCGCCCTAAGTTCTGTATTGTTTTGTAAAAGCACAATATAAGTTTTGTTAAATATCCGCTCCAGTTTGTCCGTAAGCGGTAAACCGTTTGTACACCACCCAAAAGTTTTTGCTGTTATATTGGATGACGAATATTGATTGTTAATCATCCTTCTAGCGGTGTCCAGCACCGAGAAAGAGCACCCCCCTGCCAATGCCAAACCCATCCCCAGCGCCACGACAAAAAATATTATATATCGTTTCATATACGCTCAACGTATCTTAAATCATACAGGGATAATAATTCACATATGAACAATGGATATACCCGCCGGTTTTTCATCTTCTCCAACCCGAAAGAAACCCATATATTTTCAGTCATATTTTTTCTTACTCATAAAAACAACTGCTGCTGCCAAAAATATCATTATCACAAACAGTTTCGGCCGGTAATCCAACTGCGTCAATTCTGCCGCCATACATAAGACCGCCGCCACGGCCATCTTCTCCTCTCTCCCCTGCCCTCTCATCCACCGCCACCCGGCCAGAAGAAGCGGTAAAAACGCTACAAATGTATACCTCAGACACGACACGATATTCACCGGCCAGGACGGAAGAAAAAATAAATATATTCCCAGATTTAGAAACCCCAAAACCACCCACCGGTTTCTTACAACCAGAGGCAGCAGTAACAGTAAATTCCATATCAAATACTCCGATATAAAAACACTGATCACAAGTCCCGGATATTTCAAAAATACCATCCACGGCTTCCAGATCATCAGGTTAAAATCCGGGTCCCCCTGCCATAAAAGCATCGTCTCGGGATACACCGGATTCCCGGTCAATATCCAATTTCTTACATACCACCAGCCTCCGATTACCCCGGCCGGAATAATCCAGTACAGGTTTCTCTTCCACCCCAAGCTCCGCCAGTCCCTCCAAAATACCAACAGTAATCCTCCGGCAAACAACAGTCCCGAATATTTTGTCCCCGCCATCATCCCCAGATATACTCCCAGCCATATCCAATCGTCATACTTCTTGGTTTTTTTAGTCAGTTTAAGTACGACTGCCCCCCACCACACCGCCAGCCAGATATCCACTGTCTGGTTATTAATCAGCCGGACTACCGTCGGCCACATCGCCGCCGCCACGGCCAAAATTACGGCGGAATTTTTGGGCAATCCGCTTCTTCTTGCCAGCATATACGCCACCCCCGTCCACAATACCCATCCCAGTAAGTTATACAGGTTTAAAGGCAATCCCAGCCGCATCATTACCGCCATCAGGGTTTCCCCCATGGCCGGGTAATAGAATATCGAGGTGACAAACTCCTTTTTATCAAGCCATTTCCCTTCGGCCACTATCCTGGCTATCGGCAGATGATAGGCCAGACTGTCCCCCTCCGAAGGGGTGGTTGTTACTCCCAGAAACGCAAAATACCCCGCCGTCAGAAGCCAGATTCCCAAAGCAATTTTAGCTAAACTTGTCATACCACCAGTATTTCCCGATAAGAAATATAGCCCTCAGGCCATCCTTTGCCCTGATCTTTTTCCCCTCGGAAAAACTCCTGGGTTTATAGGTAATGGGAACTTCCCCGAACGGCACTTTCTTTACGGATATTTTAGCTACAATTTCCATTTCAATGCCAAATCCGTTTTCTTCCAGATTCATCTCCCTGAGTAAATCTGTTTTAATTAGTTTATAACAGGTTTCAGGATCCGTAAATTTCACTCCGAAAGCCGTATTTATTATCCGGCACAACGCTCTCGATCCCCAATAATAATGCGGGTAAATATACTGGCGTTTATCCCCGCTGTCTCTTGATCCGAACACCGCCGGTAAATTGTCTTTTTCGGCCTTTATTAACAATTTTCTGATCTCTGCCGGCTCATACTCCAAATCCGCGTCCTGAATAATTACATAGTCCCCCGTCGCCCGGATAAGTCCCGTCTGAATCGCCCTCCCTTTTCCCTGATTTTTTGTATGGAAAATATATTTAAAATTCCTAAATCCGGTCTTGGACAGTTTTCTCAGACTTTGAGCCGTCCCGTCGGTCGATCCGTCATCTACCACTATTATCTCCTTTTTAGTCTTTCCCAAATTTAATTTACCAAGTCTCTTAATCACCTTCTCCACTGTAATAATTTCGTTATACACCGGCACAATAATCGTCAGTTTCTTAACTCTCATCTTCCCCGCATTTTAACCGGTCTCACTCCAAAACGTAATCCCGTGCTTAATAGGGTTTTTGCGGGCGCCGAACCATTGACGCTGTTAGAACCTATTTTTCAATTCCTACCAGGTCACATTCACATTTCTGATTTAAGCCATCAACAGCCAACCTATTGTTTAAGTAAAAAAAATTAAATAAAGGTCTTATTTGAGCAGAAGGGGTTTAATAATTTCAGAAAAGATTATGGCCATGATCATGAAAATTGAAAACAAATTTAATATAATTGCCATGTAGGGTATATAGATATTGTTTTTAGGCAAAGACCTTTCACTTACAGGAATTTTTAAAGATTTTATTCCCAAAACAAGACCTGGGACACCAAAAATAAAACCGAACCCTACCCACGAAAACAAGAATGCTAAAACACCGAGTATTAAAGCAATTATTCTTTTATTCATATACTTCTATACTACAATTCAAGAGAGCTTGGCGGAGAGGGCGGGATTCGAACCCGCGGTCACCTTTCGGCGACATACGCTCTCCAAGCGTACGCACTAGGCCACTATGCGACCTCTCCAGGTCTTTTTAGCTATATAATTTTATCATGTTACGGGAACTTTCCGGCCATCGCTTCCTCACCCATCTTGCCTTGTTTTGCATCCTCAATATCTTCTTTTATCTTTTCATTGCTACCCAATATCACCGGATTCCTTTCAATCGGCTCACTTATACTCTCGGCTACCATCACTTCCTCCCCGATCCCCGGGCTTCCGGTGGTAAATTCAGTCTTCTTTCCGCCATGGCTCAGAGTGACTCCCAGTGGTACTTTAAAATCGCTTCCCAGGGATATTCTTATTCCCCCCGTCCCCAGACCATCCGGGACAAATCCGTGATGCAAAATCTCACTTTTGCCTACTTTCCCCTCTTCCCTCTTCTCCTTAAACTCACTGATTTCTTCTTCTCCCGCATCGAACTCTCTGCTTTCGTTCTTACTAATCTTCTCCTTGTCTCCACTTTCTCCAGCTTGTATCTGGTCATCTCCCGCCTTTATTCTCCCTCTCTGGCCGCCAAAACCACCTGGCTGGTCTTCCTTTTTCCCTTCTCCGTTTACTTCAGAAGCTATTACGCCGATTGTCTCCAGCTATTACTGATTATCTGGTTTACATATTTCCTCATACAGAAAAAGTTCCTTCCCTCGGCCGTTTTTCTGGGTCTTCTCAACATCACTAAAGGTATCACTCTTCCCCTAAATCTTCTTCTCTTTATTCCCTTGGCCGTGCAATTTCTCAGGCACCGTCTCCGCCCGGTTAAAGCGTTTTTGTATATCCTGATTGCCGCATTCCCGTTAGGTATATGGATAGCGTATAACTTCTTTCAAACAGGTAGTCCCTTCTTTTTCCTTACCGTCCAATCGTCCTGGTTTCACTTCCATTCCCAGCTTCCTCCCGCGGCTTACAACCTGCTTGTAGTTTTTTCCCTTCCCCGCCTTCCTTTTCACTCCGACCACTACTCACAAATTGATGTCCTCATCGCAATTACCACTCTCTTTCTCATCATCAGAAGCCGTAAGTTCCTTTTCCCGCCTTTCTGGTGGACCAGCCTGATTATCTGGGCCGTCCCTTTTACCACCAGTGATCTTATGTCCTTTGGCCGGTATCAGGCTGTTTCCTTCCCCGTCTTCCTCTACCTCTCTTCCCGCCTGAAATCCTTTCCCCACTTCATCCTTCTCTTTCTTTTTACTGTTGTTTTTTTCATCACCTCCCTCTTTTATGTAAATTGGTATTGGGTCGGCTAATTCCACCCGCTGGTATAAACTACCGCCGTGTCATCTTCGTAAACTTTTTTCCAGCCTTCCTTTTCCAGCTCATCTGTCAGCTTCTTTTGCTCACCACCCCCGACAAATCTCTTAAGCCATGGTATTTCTGACAGGTCTATTATGGGTTTGGCAATTTTTCCGTCCCCTCTTGGCCACAACACCACCCCTATCCCGTATTTCTTAAACAATTCTTTAAACTCGCCCTCATCCTCAATCTTTATATAATCCTTAAATGCCCAATCACTCTCACCAACAGGTGCTTTCCACCTCCAGCTCGGCATCCGCCCGTCGACAAATACTTTTTCCCCGGATAATTTCCATATCAGATACCCTCCCCACCCGTAGTTGGAAAAAAGTCTTCCCTCAAAATTATTCTGCCTCAAAAACTCAACTGCCTTTACCGGATAACTTATCCCTTTTCCTGCCGCTGTCTGCCAAAACACCACCCCGGTCTCTTGAACAAATACCACTGCCGCCACCAGAGCCAGCACCAGATAAAACTGTTTGGCCCTTTTTAAAGCCAGTTTATCCCTTTTGATCTTCTCATATCCGATCCTAATATTTTCAGCGGCTATGGGTATTCCGACTATCATAAGAAGCGGAGCATTTCTCAGACTGGATAATGCCGCCGCAAACAGGATTGCCGCCACCGCCAGTCTCCATTTTTCCCTCCCCCACCCGTAGATCTTTATTAAAGCGAAAGCCAAAGCCACCACCATCCAAAATCCCAGTTCTGCCCTGACATAAAAAGGCTGCCATTCGGCAATATTGCTCCTCAATCCGGTGTCTGAAATCTGCATCCATACCTCATGCCATAATCCGATTCCATACGGATTTACCAAAGTCGCTAAAAGTCCCAAACCCCACACCATCATATCTGAAGTTTCAATTTTCCTTTGTTCCCAAAATTTCACTCCCAAAATTATTGCCAAGATTACCGGCCCCAGCATAAATCCTCCGTGCAAATTCGCCCAAACCGTAAATAAAATCGGTGTTATCCACCTCCATCTCTTCCATGTTTTTTCCTCCGTTACACGCATCAGTATGGCCACAAACAGCCAGTCCTCCACTTGCGGTCTTATTCCAAACCGCACCAGCAACACCCCCGTTCCCATTAATATCGGTGTCAATCCCCAACTCCAATTCGAAACCGGAATAATCACCATAATCGCCAGAATCGCCATTGCCGAAAATATCGCCGCCAGCCCTGCTATCCCAATTTCAGGGTACAATTTAGCAATAATCATATTCGTCAACCATTCGTGGTCCACAAACGGATAACTGGGCATGGTATAGGAAAAAGGGTCCGTCTTGGGAATTCCCCGGGTTATTAGAATTTCCCCCATCCGTAAATGCCACCCGAAATCCGGATCCAGTGTTTTCCATCCGATAAAAGTAAATATTGCCCACAATATCAACATTCCCGATATAAATAACCACCGGCTTTTGTTTCTCATATCTTCTCCAAAATTACCGCCACATTATCCTCATACACTTTGGTCCATCCCCGGGCAAGCAGTTCCTCCGCCAGATCAAAACCTTCTTCCGGCCTTCCTCCCTGCCTTGACCATTTCAAAAGAAACTTGGTCTCCGAAAATCCCTTCCGGCTTTCTAATATTACAGTCCTGATTCCGTACTTATTCCAGATTTCCTCAGCCGGAATCTCTCCTTTTAATACCCCGAGGTAATCCTTAAAAACCCTGTTACTCTCCCCCGAAGGAGTGTCATCCGCCACCCAATAGTCCATTCTTCCGTCAATAAACCACTTTTCATCAGGCATTTTCCATTCCAGATACCCGCCCCAGCCGTATTTATTAAAAGCTCTTCCCGGATAATCGTGAGTCTTTAAATATTCCACCGCTCCTACCGGAAAATTTCTCCTTTCATAAAAAACCGCCCGGGTCATTGTGATTACCGCCTCCCCCGCAAAAATCACCCCGCTGACAATCAGCAACAATTTTTCAAATCCCCTCCACCTGTTCCCGGCTTCCTTGTTTTTCTTTATTCCGGCTTTTAATAAAATCCAGCTGTCGGCAGCAGCCAAAGCCAGCGCTATCGCTCCCAATGGCCCATGCCGTAAATTCCAAAGTGCCGCCAGCCATAATCCCGCTATTACACTCATTCGCGCAAAATCCGCCTTTTTGCCCGCATACCACCCCAC
This sequence comes from Candidatus Amesiibacteriota bacterium, assembly GCA_963736875.1. Taxonomy (GTDB): domain Bacteria; phylum Patescibacteriota; class Microgenomatia; order CAZETR01; family Amesbacteraceae; genus CAVTQH01. The sequence continues at coordinate 37,744 of CAVTQH010000002.1, forward strand.
CGCAACCATCGCCACCAGTGCCCACAATCCCAGGTCCAGTCTGTCATAAAAAGGTCGCCCATTCGGCAATTGTCCCCCGGTTAATTCCCGTGCTGGCTGTTTGTCTGATTACCTCCGCCCAGGTACGTATCCCGTAAGGGTTAATAAAAGTCGCGATTATTCCCGACCCCCACCAGAACCAGTTTTTTATATCCGTTTTTCGTCTCCGTAATGGCCTTTATCCCCAGCCACACCCCGGCAATACCTATTCCCAAGCGGAAAACTGCCGTGTAAATTAACCCAAAAAAGCATTAATACCGGATACCATTTCCTCAGCTTTCTCCACCCGGCTTCATTCCATAGCCAACGCACTAAAATCGCCAGCAAAAGCCATGATACTACCTGCACCCTCACCCCGAACCGGGACAGCATCACCGACCAGGTTAATAATGCCGCCGTCCAGCCAATTTTCCCTTCTTTTAAGGGTACCGCTATTAACACTGCTCCAACCGCTATCACGGCGTAGATTGCGGCCAGCCCCGTCATCCCCAACCAGGGAAACAGTTTGTACCAAAGTACCTCTGTCCCCCACCCATAATCTACAAACGGATAACTGGGCATTGTGTAGGAAAACAGGTCCCTTGCAGGAATCCCCGTCTTGGCAATTACTTCTCCCATCCGCAAATGCCACCCGAAATCCGCGTCCAGAATCATGGCCCCGTTTGCCGCAAACACCAGCCACACTCCCGCCAAAACCACCCACCCCCGCTTCCCGATTTTACTCATGACAACAATTTTACCAGCGAATATCTCCACCCGAATGCTAAAATTAGCTTTGAGCACCCATAGTTCAACGGATAGAATAAGGGCTTGCGGAGCCTTTGATGACCGTTCGATTCGGTCTGGGTGCGCCATATTCCAACATAAATGAAGGTGGGGTGCAGGAGTGGCTTAACTGCCAGGTCTCGAAAACCTTGGGTCCGTTTACACGGGCACGCGAGTTCGAATCTCGCCCCCACCGCACCAGAAAGCTCCCTTAGCTCAATGGAAGCGGCTTCGCCTAATCCATTTTGCTTTCGGTCGCTCATTTACATTCGCTCCCTTAGCTCAATGGATAGAGTAGCAGTTTCCGGAACTGCTGATGTGAGTCCGATTCTCACAGGGAGCGCCGATTAAATCTTATTCTCCAGAGGAAATTTCTCCTGTACCCACTTGGCTGTCTTATCCATCCAGGTAGCCTGCGGTTTCTCAAACAATAAGTACTTTTCCATCACCTTTTCCACTTCATTATCTTTACTCCCCTCCACCGGCAGATAAAATCTCCCCATTACCCCTGTTTTTAACTCCAGTGCCAATAACTTGGTCCCCAGCTTTTCCTCCCACCACCACCTTGACAACTCCCACCACATATACAACCGGCCGAATGCTCTTATCACCCTTGTTAGTAATCGAATATTCCACCTGCTCCGGAGGGGTTCTGGTTATTGCATAATAGTAAAAAGCCCCGGCAATAATTACCAATAAAAGCATGAATTCACGGGCAAAAATCAACACCAGTCCGACTAAAATACCCAATACCACCAATACCGACCGTGTTTGTTCCTCTGCCGGTTTATAAGGCCTGCTCTTGGCCTTCCAGGAAAGCAGCACTTTCTCCTGCTCCACCCGGGGTAGTTCATCTGCCATGTTTTAAATATAGCACAAATACTCCGCTCTCTTAAATGTTATAATTTTGAAGCTAAATCCATCAGGAAGGGTCGCATAGTGGCCTAGTGCGGAGGTCTTGAAAACCTCTACCCGATGCTCACGTCGGGTCGCGAGTTCGAATCTCGCCCCTTCCGCACCAACTTTCAGTTGCGAAGAAAGAGACCGGATAACAAAGTATTGCTAGCCAACGCACACCATCCCGCCCCTTTCACACACAACCCCACAGGTCAACTTCTTTCTTTCTGGTATCAACAGCGGAGGAGGTGGGATTCGAACCCACGTGAGCCTTGCAGCTCAGGAGTTTAGCAAACTCCCCGAATGGACCAGACTATCGGACTCCTCCCTGACCTCTCAAAAGTCTGGGGTTGTGGGTACCAATAACTCGAAGGTACCTCTCTACCTCACTCTGATTATACAACCATACCTGCTTATTCTTCGTGTTTGAAATCACTTTCGGAGTCATATCTAGATTCTCCAGAACCCTAGTCACAAATTCCAGTAGTGGAACCGACCTATTACTAAAACAAATCTTTAAATATCTGTATTCCTTATTGTTAACCTTGTATTTGTGCACAAAAACTCCCCCATCAGTATCCATTAACCCCCTCACACAAGCCATTTTATATTCATGTCTTTCTTCAATCCAACTCGGAACTCCAACCTGCTGTTTGACTTTATTTCCCACTTTTAAGCCCAGTTCAACCAAATATTCAACCAGCTTCTTACCGCTACAAAAAATGACATTGGCCTTACAGTCTTTCCTTTTAGAAAACGGGGGTACAAAATTAAAAAGCCTACTTATCAACCCCACAACAAAACCCAAATACTCCTTATCGGCCTCACTATTCAAAGTTATACATACCTGACTCTGTGTAATCCCACCATCGCCCAATAAAATCCCCACAAACTCAGCCAATTCTGCACTTCTAACCCTCAAAAAGTTAAACTCCCTAGCCCGAGGGATTATCCCTCTCTCGCGCAGAATCGCCAAAGTCTTCGCTCCACCCGCCCTTCTCCCTTCTAAAGTAGCAAAACTCCCATGCTTTCTATAGCAAGCCCATCCCCCCAACTTCCCCTTAAAACTCTTGTCCTCCATCCACCTCCTCCTTAAAACCCCAAGCTCTTCAGGTAACACTACCCCAAATCTCTCACTCAAAAGCACCGCCGCACCCAAACTCATATTCAACTGACCCCTTCTCCAGTCTCGATAACTCCTCCCTACAACGCCGGCCATCGCTGCCAACTCTTCACACTTCAGTCCACTTTTTAGCTCAATGTCTAACAAAAACTTCCTCTGTTTCCCCTCTCCAAACTTCACTCTTGCTTGCATACCTATTCCATACCCATCCTAACAAAACCCGAACATTAAATCAACTGTTCACCGCGCCAGTACCAATCCCCAGACAGATTTTACCCCGCCCTTTTTCAATACCCTGGCACACTCGTTCATTGTCGCTCCGGTAGTCCACACGTCATCCACCAGTAAAACAGTCTTTGGTAATTGATTTTTAGTCTTTAGTTTGAAAGCATCCTTCATTGCATCCAATCTTTGTGCCCTGTCTCTTCCCACCTGTCTTCCTGTATCTCTGACTCTTAATAGTAAATTTTTCATCTCCAGCGACCAGTGACTGGCGACCAATCGGCCGATTACTTCTGCCTGATTAAATCCCCTTTCTTTTTCCCTTTTCGGATACAGGGGTACCGGTACAACTACCGGTTTTCTTTCCACAAAACCATTCAGACCGGCATATTCCGGTATTTCACTCACCCGATCATTTACATCCCTTAAAAGCTCTCCCAGGTAATCGTAATAAAACCGGTGTTTCGCCTGCTTGATAAGTTTTCTGGCTATCCCCTCGTATGCCCAAAAACAGGTCAATCCTTCCATCCCGTACGGCTCCCGGCAATATTTATGTCTCAGCCCATACCTGCTGCCCCGCCGGCACTGGGGACAAATCTGCTCTTCTTCCCACAATCCCACCTCACATTTCTCACACACATAGCCTCCGATTTTCCCGCATCCCACGCATTTTTTTGGATATAAAACATCCAATAAGTTCATGTGTCAACTTTACTCCCTCCAAACCTTCTGCTCCAGGCTGGATTATGATATAATACAGGCTATATTGGGGATGACGGGTATCGCCAGATAAGCACCTTGAAATTTCGGCAAGCCGAGCTTGAATCACGCTCGTAAAACAGATTCAAACCAAAGTGCTGATTTAAAAGCACAAGTGAAAGGTTTTTTAGCTAGTCTAAATCCTTTTACCCAGACTCGCCCCGCGTACGTTTTTAACGCTTAAGCTGGGGTGATCCGGCACCTTAAATTTGCGTCCTTAATCGCAGTTTAAAGTGAAAACCTAATTAAGGTGCTCTCCAAAAGATTATGGTTAGTCTCATTGGGGAAAAGATAATTAACCGCCAGCCGTTAGGAGCTTTATCCTAAACAAGCTTGTAACAAACCGAAATCCGAGACTTATTTGCACGAGGGTTCAACTCCCTCCATCTCCACCAAACGCTCTTTTTGACCTTCTGAGCTTCTGATTAGATTGATAACATGAGCTAAATTTGTTGACTTTTCGCAATTAAATGGAATAATAAAAACAGATTATGAACGAACAAGACCAAATTGTAGAAAGAAAAAGCAATCTCCCAACCCCAGAACGATTTCAAATGGCTGGCAAACTCTCAGATTTAATGGCAAAGACAACTGATTTAGATGAGCCAGAGCACCAAGAAGCTATGGAATTAGGCCTGTCCTTAGGAACTACAGTAGATGATATGTCGAAAGCAAGAAGAGAACTTTCATCCCTAGCAATCCAGGCAATATCTAAGCCCGAATTATTAGGACAAGTAAGTGTATCCATGCCTCCCATAAACGACCGGGAGGTTTCAAAAAGACTTACCCAAGTTGCCTCATTGCCAGTCGACTTAAATCTCGCACAAGCCAAAGAACTTTATACATACGGCTTTACATTGGGAGTCAGTTCTGATGAACTAAGTAAAATAAGAGGAGAGTTGTCCTCTGGGTCAAGAAAAGCAATAAAAGGAACCGGGATATAACAACAATTTAAGGTTCAGAGTCTCCCATGTGGTCTGTTTGTTTGACCTAGTTGGAAGTTTAGATTCAAATCCCGCCTCTGAAACAGCTTAGCCAGCACCGGATACCATCGCCATTTGTATTCCTCAATCTGGTTCCAATTATTCTTCACCATCTCCACTAATTATTTCTCTTCCCTCTCCAGATCTCTCTTTTTTATCTTCTCCCTTTTCTCATACTTTCTTTTCCCCCGGGCCAGCGCCAGTTCAATCTTTACATAATTACTTTTGGTATACATCGCCGTCGGCACCAACATTCGCCCTGATTGCTTCATTTTAGACTGTAAGGCAATTATTTCTTTTTGATGCAGTAAAAGTTTTCTGATTCTTTTCGGATCATAGTTTGTATTATCCGCGTGTTTGTAAGGATAAATATGCAAATTTATCACAAACATTTCATTCTGACCTTTAAACCTGGCACTCTGTGTCTTCACGTGGGCATTTTCCATATCCACCTGACCCAGCTTCGCCGACTTGACTTCCGCTCCGGTTAATTCAATCCCCGCTTCAATCCGCTCTCCCAGTTCATAATCAAACCTGGCTTTTTTGTTTATCACCTTCATATTTTTATTTTCCAGATTTTTCCTTCTCCCAATCCGTACATCCACCCCCCTTTCTCGTCCGCCGCCAGGTCTGCCATTTTTTCCAGACCGTCATTTACCCATTGCTTCTCATACTTACCGTCTTTGCCAAGAATTACTATTCTCTTATTTTGCGGGTCCAGTATATACACTTTTTCACTCTCGTCGGTGGTAAAAACCACCGCTTTCTCCCCCCATGGCTTATCCATTCCCTCAATCGCCAAACCGTCATTTACCCCCCGGGTAAATTTAATAAGTTCTCCGGGTTTTACCATCCAGATGCTTCCGTCTATTGCCATACTCATAACCCCCTTTAATTTTTCTCCTCCTTCACCGTCAGCCAGCCAGGGTTGTCTTAAACCGTATCCTCCGGTTTTGGCTGCGTACCTCCATATTTGGCCCGATCCTTCGTCTAAAAGGTATATATTCCCGGCAAATACTTTCATATCGGCAATATTTCCCCAGCCCTCATCCGCTTCTACTTTAACTTTTGCATCCCCCACCTCGGATATCCCTTTTTCAGCCAAAACAAATATTTTATCCGGATATGTAGCGACAAGCACCGCCCCTTTCCATCCCTCTCCTCCGGCAATTACTTTCCCCGATCCCGACTTTTGATCCACCTCCACCAACCTCCCCCCCGTTTTATCCAACACCACCAGTTTCCCCTCTTCCAATGCTATCTTTTCCCCCTTCATCCCTTCCCGCACCAAACTTAAATCCACCAGTTCATTCAATTCCGCTGTTATTATCCCCGCCGCTTCCTGCCACACCTGATCCCATTCCGCGTTAATTCCCGCAATCCTGGAGTCTTTTACTCCCTCCGGTTTTAGCTGCCCCAGTCCGTTTTTAATTTCCCCCAGAAGCTGCCTGCTCCGGGAAGGATTTAAGGCAATCATCGCTTTAGCCTCATTAAAATCAAATACCAGTTTCTCAATCTGAGTTTCCTGCAGGCTTTCCTTTTGCGTTTTCTGCCGCAGCCACAACTGACCCATTCCCGCCATCAAAAGCAAGACCGCTAAAAAAAACACCCCCAAATACATCATTCTTTTCCGTTGCTCCTGTTTATCCCCGTGCCGGATATAAATCCTTCCTCTTACTCCCTCCAGTTTTCTTTTCAGAAAAACCCATCTCGCCTCTTTCTTTTCCTCTATCCTGCTTTCTTCCGGCGCTTTTTCTTCCTCCGCCTCTTTTTCCTCTTCTTTTTCAGTTACAGACAATTTGTCATTAATTTTCTGAATTTTTACTATTACTCCCGCCTCTCCCCCTTTTCTTTCGCTTCCCCGCTGTACGGCAGCCAGCATATCGACAGCCGCCTCCATCTCCTCTCCCGCGGTAGCCACTGCCGCCCGTAAAAGCCCGTCCGGCACTCCTGAAAAAAAGCTTTTATTCCCCAATACCACCATTTCACTCTCTTCCCCTCTTCCGCTGAAAGCCGCTTCTTTCTCTCTTTCTTCCTCTGCTCTAACCAGCCACCCCTGCTTTTCTGCTTGATTCTCCCCTTCCGCAGGCCGGCTTACCCATACCCCCACTCCCCCGCCCGCCACGATGTAAACAAACTCTCCCGCCAAAACCACCCCTCCGATTTCTACCCCCTCAAATTCTCTTCTTACGCTCCCTATGGCATTTTTTAACACTATAAAAGCCTCTCCCGTCTCCTCTCCGTAATACAGCTCATGCAGCCGGGCCAATACTTCCCGGCCCGCCTGTACCATCTCTACCTGTTCAGTTCCCTCGGAAGCTTCCATCCCCACCACCGCCACCAGCCGGCCTCTTTTAGAAAGTTTCTCTTCTCCCTCCGGGGTAAAATCATAGACCTGAGCCCAAGCATTTTGTCCCAATTTCCCCACTAGTTTTCCCGCCACGGCATCCATACCTCCTCAAGAATACCCCAAACATCCGCCCCTCACAATATGACCGCGGAAATTACCAGTCAGTATTACGGAAAGAAACAGGTGTATCCAGGCACATTGGTCTGACTGTCGGATTCGCTTCAGATTCAAAAGTTTCCGTCATCACTCCCACTTGTTTTAACATTACCACCGCAAACAAAACATACATCAAAAATCCTATTATCATAAATGCCTTGATTACCGGCCACACCCCGCCGGCCGCAAAATTGTTCAGCCATATCATCCCGACCGGTTGGTTATTCACCTCTTTCCCTCCTTTTTTCCAGCTCTTCGGATAACTCGGAAATAATTTTAATCACTTTATCCGGATAAGGTATCCCCCGTCCTTCCACCGTGGCCGTTTCCGCTGCCGTTGCCACATAAATATCTCCGTACCTGAAAAGCGACCTGATAAACCCTCCCGCCACCATCCTCGGTTCCTCAATGTGATTCAGTGTTGCATAAGACACCACCCTGTACAGCAAATTTACAAAGTCTATATCCACCACCCGCTCATTGGTCACAATTAGTACCGAATACCACCAGTTTAAAAACTTTTCAAAACAAAACCCAAAAATTACCAGGTACCAGAATAGTCTCCCCACCCATATAAACCTCAGGGGTATTCCGGCAAACATTCCCGTCAGGCTGAGAAGTTCCGGAAACACTGCCATCAGGATTGCCATCAAAATCCACCTTAAATTGGTAATCGGATGGGCCCGGAGAAGCAGCACCACTTCTTCATCTTCCTGCTCATTAATAAATCGCCCCTCCGGCCATACACTATATGCCCCGCCCGCATCTTTTCTGGGTTTTTCTCCCACCCGTCCCAATACTTCCGTTCACCAGCTCGCGGGTTTGATCTCTTAATCTGATCTTTTTTTCATCGCCGGTTTCCTCCGGAAGCAGTACCCGCCTCTTTTACCTCACTTCTGTGAATGACTGGCTCGCCTTGTACACTTCCTGCATACCCAAATTTTACCACTCCTATTTTTTCTCGATATTAAACAGTCCGGATTTTAATGCTAATGCTCCGGGTGCCCGCAAATTAAACCCTTTTTTAAAATTCGCTCCCGAAATTGCCACTTCCCCTCTGTTGGTAGTCAGTATCACCCGGCCGGTCACCCCGCTCCTGTCATGCTCCACCCGGACTGCGGAAACACTGGTTACCCGGCCTCCGTATTTGTCCGCCTCCTCTGCCATCCGGGATTTCGACCAGGGATTATCGCTTCCTCCCCAACAACTCCGGACATCCTCCGGAAAAACTCCGCTGATATCCCCGCCCGCCGCAACCACTATCGCCGCATTCACCATATCCGCAAATTCCGCTTCGGACAGCCACGGGTGGCTTCTTCCGCAGGTCTTCCCGCTTCTTGATTTGTACCATCCTTTATAAAACCAGGGGCTTCCGCCCTTTACTTCCCAGGCTCCGTCCGCCCACCTCGTCCAGTCCGAAGTTGTATCCCAAAATCCCCCGGCTGTATGTCCCAGACTGGAAGAACTTTGCTGGTAACCTCCCGAAGTACTGGCATACCAGGCATTCACCACTTCATTTGAGTCATTGCCTACCAATATTTTCCCGCGGGTTTCAGACACCGCCTGGGCCCACAGCCCGGGATTGTCCGCTTTACTCGATTTCCACACCTGGCAAGCCTCGGTCACGCAGATCGAGCTTTTCACCGACTGGCTCCCCATCCGCCACCCGGTATAAGCCAGGGCATAGCTTCTGGCCGCAATTGCCTGGGCTTTTAATGCTTCCATTCCTCCCTCACTTCCCCAGACTGTCGGCATTTCCGCAATCCCCTTCATATATCTGTCCTCAAATGCCATATTTCCCGCAGTGGTTCTCATGGTTATTCCCGTATTTACTTCCGCAATTCTCACATTCCCGTAATAATCTTTCAGAATCTGTTCATAGTTTTGGCCCGCCTTTGCCCGGCCGAATGCTCCGTACTGGCTCATCCCTTTAAAGTGCGGAGCCCCGAAAGAAAACATCGCAAATGCCGGTGAAAATCCCGGATTGTAGCCGGGTCTGGCTGCCGGATCATCGGCCAGTGGCACATCCCCTACCGAAGTCGTAAATGTCCCCGTTTTCTCTGCCAAAAGTTCCTGTTGCCTGGCGGTTAATGCCGAAATCTTTCCCCCCAGGTCCGCTTCATAACGACTCGCTTTCGCTACTTCCCCGGCCAGCCACTTTTCCTGCTTATCTGTTTTTTCCTTCAACAAAGCCAGGCTGGTTTTCTGTGCCGTCAGTGTCCGGGTCTGTTCATCCAGTTCTTTGATTTCCCCGGCCAAAGCTTCAATCAGTCCCTGGTCCATCAAAGTTAATCTTTTCCGGTATTCCATTTCCCTGAAAAATCCGGCCGCGGAATCTGCCGAAAACAGCAGTTTCAAAATCGGCTGCTCCCTTCTCCTGACATAATCCTGTCTGATTTTGGCCGAGAGAAGTTCCTGTTTCACCCCCACTTTCACTTCTCTTTCAAAAATTCCCTTTTCCAGTTTCACCACCTGCCCCTCCAGTGATTTAATCTGTGTCTGCAGCCTTCCGATTTGTGCCTGCAGGGACTGCAGTGTCTGTTTATTGGCAGTGTTTGCTTTGGCTATCGCATCCAGTATCCCGCCGTATTTGCTGATACACCCGGATATTACCTGCGGATCCGTCAAACCCCCCGGATTATCACACTCTTCCGCTTTTACTATGCCGGTAAACATCACCAAACACCCCATCATAATCAACGTCACCGCTGACAAAACACCCCTCTTGGTCATTTAGTCATTATATCCGTAATCTGCTATAGTAATCTTATGCGTCGTAAGCTGACTTTTTTATCTCTCAATATTCTCCTTTTTTGCCTGTCGTTTTTATACCCCCTCCCGGTATCTGCTGAATGGTGCACCCCCGGAAATCCCACCTCCGGAGTAAGAACCGCCTTGGGTTGTCTCCAAATTATTACTCCCACCGCTTTTATCTCCCAACTTCTTCCTTGGTTAATGGGAATGGCAGGTCTGATTGCTCTTTTAACAATAGTCTATGCTGGTTTCCTTATAATTACCGCTGGTGGTGATCCTAAAAAAATTACCGCCGGAAAAGAAATTATCTTCACTTCGATAACCGGTCTCGTTTTTATTGCTTTAACTGTTCTGTTACTTAATTTTATCGGGGTGAGAATCCTTCAGTTGGGTCCTGAAGGATTCCATTAACTAAAAAACAATATTATGCACCTGGCTCAGCTTTCCCTCCCGTCCCCATCATCAGTCTTCACTGATTGGTATACTTTGCCATCCGTGCTGGCCGGCCGTATCCTCATGTACGCCATCCCGCTTGCCGGCATTTATTTCTTCGTCAGACTGCTGACCGCCGGTTTTTCAATGATGTCCAGCCAGGGTGATCCGGCCAAAATTCAGACAGCTCAAAGCGTCATCACTAATTCACTATTAGGCCTATTAATAGTTATCACCGTTTATTTTATTGTCCAGATTGTTCAATATATTACCGGCATTAATCTTATATGAAAAGTTGGCGTATCACCACATATTATTTTCTTTTATCTATTTCTTTTACACCCCCCCCACATTATGCCGTTTAATATCGACGGAATTTTCATCGACCATCCCAATGCCAGAAGCTTCTCGGGTAATGATATTGGTCAGGTCATTTCAGCGCTTCTACCCAATGCCATAATTATTGCCGGTGTCTTTTTCTTTCTGTTGATTATCTATGGTGGTTTCCAGTTAATCGTCTACGGAGGCCAGAATAACAGCCCGCAACGGGTTTCCCAGTCAAGAAACATGATTACTTACGGACTCATCGGCTTCTTGCTAGTTGTCTCTGCCTATTTTATACTACAAATAATCCAGTACGTTACCGGAATTAACTTTATTAACACTCCCATATAAAATAGAATGCTTGGCATCTTCGGCGACATCCTCAACCCATACCGTCCGGCTGGAATTAATGTTCCCACATACAGTGGTAGTACCCAAGGTCAGGGCTTAATTATTATCCTTACCAACCTTGTCCGTCTGGCTATGGTTCTAGCCGGTATCTACACCTTAATCAATATTATTCTGGCCGGTTACGGATTCTTAAGCGCCGGCGGAGACCCCAAAGCAATTCAAAAATCCCAGGAAAGAATTTGGCGCTCTGTTTTGGGTTTGGTTATCGTTGTCGGTTCAATAGTTCTTGCCAGTGTCATAGGTTATATTCTCTATGGAAGCTCCGGATGGAACTTACTGATTAGTCCCCGATTATATTCTCCCTGATCAAAATTATGTCTCCCCTTCTTGCCGCCCAAACTACCATCGGAAACATCACCGGTATCGGACCATACGGTACCCCTCCTGGACCTGCTTCTGCTATTCAGTATTTCACGGGGATTATTTCAACTATCATCGGGCTTTTAACCATCATTGCCGGTTTGTGGTTCATGATTCAGATAATACTCGGCGGTCTTCGTTGGATTTCTTCGGGTGGCGACAAACAAGCTAACCAGGATGCTCAAAAGCGCATTACCAACGCCCTGATTGGTATCGTCATTGTTATTTTTGCCTACGCCTTCAATGGCCTTGTGGGTCAGATTTTCGGATTGGAAACAATAGACGTTGGCGGTTTAATTTTTAACAACATTCGTCCTTAAAACATGTATTCACGTCTTTTAGCTCAGGGTATTCCCATTATTAATCCCGCCATAAATACGCGTATTGGTATTTTTGCCAACGTTTCCAACAGTGGTGGAGCCATTCAATCCCTGCTTCGGATACTCATAAACCTCGCCTTGGGTGTTTCCGGTCTCTATTTTTTCTTCACTCTCATCCTCGGAGGATATGCCTTTATTACAGCCGGCGGAGACAAAGAAGCCGTCCAAAAGGCTACCGCTCGAATCCGTAACGCTTTTATCGGTATAATTGTCGTCTTTTCTACTTATGTTATCGTCTATGTCGTCGAAACTCTCTTTGGCATCAATATCAGGTTGATTAATCTCCCCAATGTCTAGAATTATGTTAAAACTGATAGCGCAAGCCGATACTGTCACCGTCCTGAGCAACAATCCCAATTACGCCGCCATTGAGTTGCTTAGACCATCTTGGTATATCAGAACAGCTCTGAATCTCCTCCTGGGTGCAGCCGGTGTGGCCGCTTTTATATTCCTTCTTATGGGCGGAATTCAATGGATCATGGCAGGCGGAGATAAAGATGCTTTGGACAAAGCCAGAAAGAAAGTCACCCAGGCCTTAATTGGTTTGGTAATCGTCTTTTCCTCCTATGTCATCCTCTATATCATCCGCGCTTTGTTCAATGTTAACCTCATTCAGTTTACCATAAGAAATCTGGGTGGATAATCCGGATAACACTGTCCCATTTAACGCTCCTGTCTTGTTGCTTGGTTCAAATTGTTATAAACTGGTTTTTACCTGCATGAAACGTTTTTCGATATCATACTTTGCCGCACTCATCCTGCTTTCACTGATTGTCCCCTCTTCGGTTTTTGCCGGTGTTATTATTAATCTCCAGGATCCAAGCAGTCCTTACAGAAACATCTACAATCTTCGTCCGTCGGCATACGCCAGAACCGCTATCAACCTGCTTTTGGGTTTTGCTGGTGTTCTGGCTTTTCTCTACCTCCTCTGGGGTGGAATTCAATGGATTACGGCAGGCGGTGACAAAGATGCTTTGGACAAAGCCCGCAAACGGATTACCCAGGCTCTTATCGGTTTGGCCATCGTCTTCTCCGTTTATGCTCTCCTCTATATCATCCGCGTTCTCTTCGGTATCAATCTCATTCAGGTGGTCATCAATAACATCAGTTAATCTGTGCTATACTTTCCTCGAAAGGTGGTGAGTTTATAGTGAAAATTCAAAAACTTCTCTCTTATGGAGGGGCTTTGGCCACAGTTTTGGCCCTCAACCCCTCTTCCGTTTTGGCTCAGGGGGCCCCGTTGGCTCCTGACACGGCCTCGATTTTCAACGTCGACTCCACCCGTTTCGGTATGCTGATGGGCTATACCCCGTCAATGTTTTTAAGAACTCTCTTAAATGTTCTTTTGGGTGTAGCTGGTGTTGCTTCATTCATCATCCTTTTATGGGGTGGTCTGCAATGGATTCTGGCTGGTGGAGATAAAGAAGGCACTGAAAAAGCCCGCAAAAAGATTACTGCGGCTCTTATCGGTTTGGCCATCGTCTTCTCCGCATACGCTTTGCTGTATATCCTCAGGGCTCTGTTTAACGTCGACCTTATTCAGGTTGAACTTCGTCAGATCGGTACCTGATGATAAAAGGCAAATTGCCAAAATTACTACCCCGGTTCTTGCCGGGGTAGTTTTTTTGTCTTGTTTGGCTTATATTTATACTCAAGCATGACCCCTCCTTCAATTCTTAGTAATCTTTCCTATGTCTTAGCCGCTGGCATCTTACGCTCGGCTATCGGTTTGGTCGGTGTTGCTTTTATTATTATGTTGGTGTTCAGTGGTTATAACTACATCAGCGCCGGCGGTAACAAGGAAGCCCTGATCAAAGCTCAGCACTCCTTCACATATGCTTTTATCGGACTGATTATCGCTTTATCAGCATGGATTATTGTCAGCATGGTCGGTCGTTTCGTTGGTGTTAACTTCCGTGTTTTCTCAGTCTGTATTACCCCGGGTTGTATATAGCTTTTTGTTTGATATTGCCAATCTTCTGCTACAATATATTTAATGCCTCTGCGCCGTATTTTTCTTCTTCTGATTTTTGTAATCACCCTGCTTATTACTCCCCTGCGTGTCTCTGCCCAATCGCGCGATTGCTGTACCAACCCCGGAGGCAGAGCCTGTGGCGCAGAATGCGACCTTGATGATGACAGTGATCCCCCTGACGGTTATCCGGATTCCGGCCATGACGCTGACTGCTACACCGGCAAAATATCTCCGTGTGATGCCGGTACCTGGCGCTGTAATTTCGACCCCGCCCACAGTATTTATCATGGCCATTGTATCAATGCCAACTTCTGCCCCGCTCCGCTTGGAGCCTGTATCCCCACCCCCCCACCCACTCCCACCCCCCTCCCCCCACCTCTCCCTAATCCCGTACCGATGGACAATTTTAGACCGCTTAGGTACCCATGCAATAGAATTGCCGAACCTGAATATCATCCCCTCCGTCCCTACCCCGGTTCTCCCTGCGATCCCCTGATTCCCCGTAAAGTTCCTGAAGCTCCGGTTTCCACCGACCCGGACAAAATGTACCTGACCTACTTCTGCGGCAAATCCCTGAATGTCTCCGGCGTTGATCTAAGCCTCGATGTCGTCCGAATTTGTGGCATACCCGTTATTCCCAGCCCCATACCCCTCCCCTATGATTCCCTTCCCGGCATGGTTGAACCGGAATGGGAATCTATTCACTACCGCTGTGACAACACCTCCACCGACATTTGCTATGTCAAAAGGATTAACTGGGATCTGGAATTTGATCTTTCCCCCGCCCAACTTCCCATTATGGGTAATACTGAGGTTAACTTCGCCGACGTGATTAAAGTCAACGGCTATCTCAGCTGGTATCTAAACGGCACTATTTTTCAGGCGGAACAACTCCCTTTAAGTGGCACTGATCCCGCTGACTCAAGACGTATTACCACCTATTCCGGACCGTTAAACAAACTTATTCCCAAGTTATGGAGTGACGAGCTCAAACATACCCTTTATTCCAATAATGTCGGTGCTGACTATCATGATTATCTCATTGCCTGCCAAAGAGATATCGATTATGCATACGTCCGCGACGCTCTAATTCAGCTTCTCACGAGTATTTTTGGAAACATTTTTGATGTGATTCGGATTGCCGGCATTCTTTTAAGTAACGGCTGGGAATTTATCGGCGAAGTCGGGAGAGCATTGGGGGATATTTCTAGAGCAATTATCAACGGCGCAATTCATATTCCCCCGGCATCCGGTGATATTGCCCAAGCCGCTCAGATTTTTATAGGCCACGGCCTGACTGTTCTCGGCAACAACCTTGGAGACGTCGAAACTCTCCTCAATTTGGGACAAGATATTATTAATAATATCGGCTCAGTGCTTCAGGCTTTCAGCCTCAATTTAATCGAATCCTGCTCCACTAGTGATGACGAGTGGCGTTTAAGCGACATGGCGGCCAATGATTGGGAACGAGGTCTGCCTTATGTCCCCTACAGTACCCTGGAAGACACCACCGGGGAGGTGACTGTGAGTGTTATTCCGGCAAACCAGCCCGTATCTCCGGATATTGATGGCATAATTTTGTCCATATCGCTCCGGATAGATGCCCCGTCTGACTCCCGGCTTTATTTCCCCCACCTAAGGGCTGCCCTCGCTCTTTCTGAAATGCTTTCCGGTACTTACCGGCCTCTCATGACCCCTACTCCTGCTGTCAGCTCTTTAGACCAACAACTTGTCAGCCAAAGAATTACCCAGCATCAAGGACAACCTTGGATTGTTCCTGGCGGTTCAGATGACACCATCGTCCAGATCGCCCGGGAATATCCGAACAGCCTTCGGATTACCCGCAATACCGAAGTCCGGGAAAACGCTCCCGCTCCCACCCCTCTTTACAATGCCGACAGGCTCTGTGACTTGGTAAAAGTCCGCACCAACCGTGGCGATACCTTAAAACCTGGTCCTAACCCTCTTCCTGTCGGAACCAAATCAATAAATGCCACTCTTACCTACTATCAGTTAATGCGTTATACACCAAGACTGGCCATCCAGTGTGCCGGACGCGCTTGTCCTACTCCCAACGGCACCGGCCTCTGTGTCAACGATCCTTGTGCCGACAGAGGAGATGTGTGCAGCCTGACTAATCCCACCCAGTGCTGCACCGATGGACTCCATGGCGGATATGACACTGCTGAAGGCGATTGCCCTTTTGAACAGGAATGTGTCCACGCTGATGCGGAATTCTGACTGTGTACCCTCCTTGGATGGGTGTGTAGACGATCCGGCTACCGGCCGTCGAGTCAAATCTATACTTAAGCTGTGCGCTGCAGAGACGGCTCCCAAGATCCGACTAGTCTGCTGCGGTCCCCAGGAAGATTCTGTAACGGATGAATATTGTGATCTTTCACCAGGTTGTCCTTATTTCTTCACCGATCCGGTTATTGTCGAACTTATTGCGGAACTATGCGCAGAGGGACTGTGTATCAGATACTGTGTGATTGGCACGTAGAGGAATTGTGGGGTGGTCACACCAGCGGCCCAATCCTCCCCATTCTGCCCTGCCTGGCCTGACAGGGCACTTAGATCCGCCGCCCGGACCAACGTCTTTACCAAAACTCCTATTGTCGAAAAGCTTTATGATCTATTGATATACCAGCCCCAGTCACTGCTCCGCCGCTGGCTACCCAAACTACCCCTAAGTGCCACCAGCGCCTCTACCCTTTTAACCGGTAAGGATTCTACCGTTCCCGTCAGTACCTCTGTTAATTATACCGGCACTACAGACCAACTATTTAACCCGCGGGTTACGGCAGGCCGGGGTGGTGGAGGTTCCCTGTATTTTCCCCACCTGGGTAGTCTGTCTGATTACCTTCTGGGTTATCCCAATGGTGAAAATCTTAATCTTCAGCGCCTCCTTCGCCCCAAAGGTTTTATTGGCCGTGTCGGTATCGATAATCTCAGTGGTGTCATCAACTGCAACACCAATGTACCGGATCAATCCATCTCCTGCGTTGACAGAGCTAATTATATTGATGTTGCTGAAAGGTGGACCAGCATGCCGGAAGGTACCCATGCCGAACTGTGTTTTAACGATGTCGTCTACCGGGCCAATGCTGCCGGTGTCAATCCTGGTATGTCCCTTCTTGTCTGGCTTAATGAATCAGACGCCAGTAACTACGACTGGAGAACTCCGGTTGAAGACTTTGGTATCCATACGGGGCAATATAACAACCCCAACGATTTCAACACCCAAATTACTGGTCATCTGGTCAATATCCCCCTGATGGCTTCCAGATGTGCCTCCGAACTGTCCGCGTGTGGCGGTAACGACGCTTGTCGAGCCCACATCTTCGGCGCCCTTTACCTCACTGGAGACAGTTGTACCCCCAATGCGGCGGATATCGCTTACGGAAACGGTCTCATGGAGGTGTGGTCTTGGATAGGTGGCGGCTGCTCCTTCCCCTTCCCATAATTGTTATTATTGAATCTTATGTTTAATTAGTCTAAAGTAGTCATACACGAACCTACTTTATCCATGAAGCTTTTTCATAAATCTGCCTTGGTTCCGCTTCTTCTTCTGATACTGCTGTTCCCTTTTATCTCAGCAGTCTCCGTTTCTGCCCAAGCACCCCCTCCTCCCCCTCCAATTCCCGTTCCTACCGGTACCTGGTATCGGCCCACCCTCGAGCAATTCCGTGACAGGGTGGTCATGTCACCGGACGATGAACTGTTCGCCGAACGTTATGTTTTTGCCCAGATTAACTGGATCATCCACAGCCTGACTATTCTTTTTGAGATTGACATTTCCTCTACCGAATTTATCGACGCTCTGCAACGAAATCTCTCCCAAAATTCCGGCACCGAAGCCCTGGCCAATTACGCCCGCCTCGGACCTGGTGGTTTTCTGATATTTTCCATGGCTGACATGCTCGGCACTCCCCCGGCATCCGGTATTGATTCTATTCGGTCCACTCTGGCAAAATTCAGTATTGCCACGCCTGTTCACGCCCAAGACAGGTTATGGTTACAATAATCTGACCGGCATCAGAGGTCTTTGGGCGGCAGCCCGCAATACTTCCTACCTCGTTGTTGCTGTGCTTCTGATTGTTGCCGGCTTTATGGTCATCCTCCGCCAGAAAATCAGCCCCCAGGCTGTGGTTAGCGTCCAGGTTATTATCCCCCGCCTCGTTACCTCTCTTGTTCTTATTACCTTCTCCTATGCCATCGCCGGTCTGGTTATTGATATTGTTTATCTTGTGGTCGCCCTTTTTATATCCGCCCTTGCCACCGCCGGGGTAGTCGGCGACTTAGCACAGGCACTAACCTGGCTCACCGAGCCGGGCTTTTATAAAATGTTTATCACTTTCATTCTTTATTGGATACTTTATTCTGTCAACCCCGGCAATATTATGGATTTATTTCCTTCCATACTGGGGTTGATTATGGTTGTGGTTGTCTTCTTCCTGCTGCTTCGGGTCTGGTGGATGATGATGAAAAGCTATATCACTTTCATACTTCTGGTTATAATCGGTCCGTGGATGATTATGCTCGGAGTTCTCCCCAACAGCAAAACCGGTTTTTCTTCGTGGTTTAGAAATATTATTGCTCAGGCGTCAGTCTTTGTGGTCGTCCCGATAATGTTTCTTATTGCCCTGATTTTTATGTTCGAAGGAGAGGGTTTTAATATATTCGATCCCCCTTCGATATTCGATGTAATATTTGATTGGATAATAGCAAATATTCCCTGGGGTCCCGGTAGTCTCAGTGGTGGTGGAAGTCTTGGTGGAACAAATCTGCCGTCTTTTCCGATTTTCCACAGTCCCTCCAATGAATTTTTCAGATTCCTCGTTTCCTTTGCGGTTTTGTCCTTGATGCCCAAGATTGCAGATATGGTCAGAGACGCTCTCAAAGCTCCCAAGTTCCCCTACGGATCCGCTTTCGGTGAAGCCCTCGGACCAGTTTCGTTATTACTGCCCCGGTTGGTCAATTTGCTGGATCTGTTGAAGCAGGATTGGACCAATCAATATGCCGAAACGCAACAAGTGCAATATACCGCACGATCGGAAAACTAGAAAAGTTGGCCCAACACAACTGGTGGTCTGGTGTGAGCTCCGGTATAATGCTCAGGATTATTTAAAAGAATTTAACAGATGCTTCCAAAATTCCGACCCCGCCTTACTTAATGCTGGTGATATCATGTCCGGTTTTTCCCTCATGAGCCTCGCCCTGCGTCGGTAGTCCTGGGCGTGATATAATTCCTTTTTGGGATCAATTTTTAGTCTCTTTAAGGACTTTATTACCCGGTTCCACTTCTCCTTGCTCATAAAAGGACCGCTTCTTTCCTTGATCTTCTACAATTTGACCGTTGTTTGTTGTTTGAATGTTTTCAATGGTTTTTCTGGTTGCTCAATACTTCCAAATTTCTCAAATCATTAGGGTCCATCCCAAATCTGGATTGTCAGGTCCCCACGCTGATGCAATTTGCCCCAACACCCCCACCACCCAACCCCTTCTCAACTTCTTCTGCTCACTTATTCTTGTCTCAATCAACTCCCGTTACTATCATGCACATCCTTGCCCCTGCTAGTCTTTTTCATTTCCTTTTGGATCTACAGTATCAAAAACAAACCGTGTCAAACTTAAGTTCTCTTCTTCAACTCCTTTTTCTCCCATGTCATTTTAGTCAGCAAGTCAAAAGCCGCGTCTTGTCTGGTTACTTTTACCCAATAAGTTTCGAAGCCGTTTTTTCTTAACTTACTAATATTATCAACACCCCCACCATTCCCGCCCAGAATCTCCTCGGCTGATAATATTCTGTTATTTTCCACCTCCATGGAATCTCTGATCCACGAAGTTCCAAATCCATCCAGTGAAGCTTTAATTACATCAGGCCCTCTTTTACGTATTCCGCCGTCAATCTTCCACTGTTTCATATACATCCATTTAGCCATCTTGTCCTCCCCTATCTTGGCCGCTTTATTCCACACAGAGGTCTCTCCCGTCGCCTTGGCTAGGTTTTCTGCAATCCTCAGAGCATCCGCAGCCAATTCTTTCTGCTCCTGACTTGTATTATCACCGGCAATCTGGTTAAGCATCCATTTTTTAATTATTGCCTGATTGGTAGGATTTTCACCATACAAATTACCCGTAATCGATGTTACTTTATCTTGTCCTCGGATTATTCCCAGTTCTCTGCACCTTTTTTCATACTTCCCTGGGTCATGTACCTCCTGCAATAAATTCCACGCCTGGCTTACTTTTATTCCCCTGCTGTCTAACTTCAAAATCCTTTCCACTACCATTTCATTTACCGCCAAGCCAAAAACCTGACGCAGGCTTGAAACTTTACCGATTATATCTTTAGGTGCCGCTTTACCCTGCACCACTTCAGAGCCGGCCATCCAGACTGATAACCTGTCCATAATCTCTTCTCTTAAGGCCGGATCAACATTCTCATGATTGGCTATCGCTTTCAGATTATTTATCCTTTGCATCACATCAGCTGACTGAAAAAGGCTGGTCTCTGTAACTCTCAACTCCTGCCTAATCCGTTTTACCATTTCTTCCGGACTCAAAACCTGTTCTGCTTGGTTTTCTCCGGGTTTATTCTTCTCCGATTCCGCATCCGCCCAACTTTTCAGTGCCGGGTCGTTTTGAATCCTCCAGGAAACTGCCCGATCTGCTAACTGGTCTAAAAGTAATAATGTCTCCGGTGTAGACACCGATCCCCATCCTAAAAATCTTTGTTCCCTCTCCAGTTCATCAATTCTGTCTCTTCTGTTTCCCGGAATACCCCTCTTGTCTTCCGCTCTCAACTCTGCCAGACGCCACTGCCTTACCACGCCTTCAAACCACGCATCTCTAATCCCCTCAGCTACACCTTGACCGTCCGGTGTAGCTTTCCGGATTGGTTCCAAATCCCTCGCCATTTTACTTATCATGTCCTGCCTTGGCAGACCTGAGGTCTGTACTTCTACCCAATAATTATCATCCCCTACCAGCCGGCTCATTACCGCCCTTACTCCCTGTTTTGCCCCATCAAACATGCCTTTGTCCGGATCGTACTCATTATTCCCATGCCGGCTTGTGGCCTCCACTGAAGCATTTTTCACCCTCAAAGCTTCATCAAATTTTGCCTTCTCTTCAGCTCTCAGTACATCATATGATCTCCAGTTTTGTTTAATGAAATCGTAGGCTTCCTGAAAATTACCAGGCTTAATTTCGGCTTCTTCGGGTTTAGGTGCCTCCTTTGGTTTTTCCTCTTCTTTTTCTTTGGGTTTCTCTACTCTTTCTGTTTCTTTCTTCCCCTGCCTGGTTTCCTTCCTGCCTTTTAAAAACTTTTTCAGTTGTGCCTCAACAAAAGGCTCCAACACCTCAGCCCCTAACTCCGCCGCCTCCAGCCCCAAAACCCTTCTTAGAAAGTGGTCGAACTTATCCTCTTTCGATACCCCCCCGACTTCTTCCTCCTCCCTTTTTTTCTCTTCATCGGTTACATAATTTCTTACATCCCGCCATTTAAATCCTGCTTCTTTTTCCATGGGTTTGGTTGTCTGGAAAACTTGCGGTTCCGGATATAAGGGATCCTCTGCTTTTAACCTGGCCGCCAGTCGTGTCATTTCTAACTTCCCGTACCCTACCAGCTTTTGTGCTTCCTCTGGTTTTATCTGTCCTTCTTTCACCATGTCTCGCAAGTGTTCCTGCACTGCTTTTTCCGTCTCATCCCGAGCCTGCACCAGTCTTTCTGTTAATTTAACGTCTGAACCCCTGTCTCCCTCTGGCATTTCCAATATTTCTTCTACCACCTCGGCGCTGATTACCCTGTTCAATCCCAAGGCACTGGCCCGATTGATTCTCTCTGCCACTTCATTTCTTTTTACCAAGTTGTCGGGGTTCTCCAGCATTTCGTCGTACGCTTTTATAAATCCCTCATTCCCAAGATTTTGTAAACTGGCTCTTTCCTTTCCGATTCTGAAGTAGTCAACTGTTGACTTTGCCTCCCTATCCTCTTCTGTCTCTTTTTTCCCCTCCTCTTCTTTGTTTTCCTCGCCAATCATTACTCCCCGCCCCCCTCTCCCGCTAGACTTGCTTTCCGCCACCGGAATTCCTGAAATATCGGTAACCCTGAGTCTTTTATCCTGGCTGTCGAGATTATCTTTTAAATGGTCGGGTGCTTTACTGCTGTACAGAAACTTCACCCTGACCTCGTCTTTTATCACCGTTTCCAGCATTGTTTGTTGGTCATTATTAAGACCCGACGAATCAGCTATTCTTTTTGCTATCTCTGGCGCATCACTTCCTGTTTCCGGCTTTTGTCCGGCCTCTATCGTTTTTTCCACCGACTCAATCCCCTCCCTGACTTGTTTTAGATTGTCTCCCAGCTTATCCGATACCTCCTGCCATCTTCTGGCCTTTTCGTTACGCAGTTGACTCAACTCAGTCCCGCTGGTTGTTGTCTGCATTGTTCGGAATAACTCTCCCAAACTGATTCTCTCTAATTCTGAGTTTCCCCCAGACCCTCCCCCTCTTTCCCTCAGACCGTCTGCCAACATTCCCCCTTTTTGCTCAAACCTGTTTATTTTTACCTGGGAACGGGCTCCGCCATCTTTGATCAATACTTCAGAATTCATACCTGTTTCATCCATAATTTAAGTATACCACCCATTTTACCATCCAACTACCACTATAGGCTAGTGATTAAAGACGGTATCTTTCCATATCTTTATATCAACATGTGAAAACTTTATCTTGCAAACTAGGCTTCATGCGGTAGGATTAATCAAGCCACATCATGGATAATCATCCTGTCCCCCAAAATATTTCCTCTTACGAGTTCCGGCTGGTGGGAGACATGACTCTCAAACAATTTCTCCAGTTGGCAGCCGGAATCGTTATAGGTGTCTTATTCTTCCGTCTTCCGGTTCTCCCCATCATCAAATACCCGCTCTCTTTTATATCCGTCCTGATCGGATTTCTCATGGCCTTCGTCCCCATCAACGGCCGTCCTTTTACTTCCTGGCTGGTCGCCTTTTTCAAAGCCGTCTATTCTCCGACTGAATATGTCTGGATACCGGATCCCGAAGTTGTCCTTCCTCCCCCGGTCATCACACCACCAACTGCCGCTCCTGCCCCTGTTCAGGCTCCCGTTAAAGAAGAGTCGCTCCCCATGTCACCCCCGCTGATTATTCCTTCCTCCCCACTTCCCGCTCCCTCCGTGCCCCCTTCCCCTTTCTCCCGTATGGCCGGCATCGCCACCACTCAAACCACCCGTGCTCCCGGTGAAAAAGTCCCTGTTCCCGCACCAGTTCCTTCCCCGCCCCCTCCGCCACCTGCTCCCCCAAAGGCTCCTTCCATGGTAGAAAAAATTACCCCGCCGCCGCCCGCCGCTCCGGCTGCTCCGCTGAAATTCACCGCTCCTCCATCAAACACCCCCCCTTCACCTGTCTCTTCTGCTCCCTCCGCATCCGTCACTTCCATGATCTCTGCGCCAACCAGCCCCAACATTCTCGCCGGACTGGTTATTGACCCCCAGGGCCAGCCCCTGCCCAACGCTACGGTTGAAATAATTGACACCCAAACCGGCATCCCCGCCCGGGCTTTGCGTTCCAACAAGCTTGGCCAGTTCCAGATTGCCATTCCCCTCCCGGCGGGTACTTATAATGTGGTTGCCGAAAAAGAGGGTTCCGGTTTTGATCCGGTTTCTGTTTCGGTTAAAGGCGGCGTGGTCCCTCCGGTTATTATCCAGGGCAAAAAAATATGAATCCCCAAATCCATACCCGGACTCAGGACCATCTCGACATCGACGACATTATTAACGATATTATTATTTTAAAAGACGGGTCAGCCGCTCTGGTTCTCCAAGTCAGTGCCGTCAATTTCGGCCTGCTTTCGGAAAAAGAGCAGGATGCCACCATCTATGCTTATGCCCAGCTTTTAAACTCCCTCACTTTCTCCATCCAGATTGTGATTATCAGCAAACGCAAGGATATTTCAGTCTACCTGGATAAACTTGATGCTTATCTGGCTCAAATCACTACCCCCAAACTAAAGGACGAGCTCTCAAAATACCGCGATTTCGTCAAAGCCATCGTCAATCAGGGAAATGTCCTTGATAAAAAATTCTATATCGTTATTCCCTTCAGCTCCATGGAGTTGGGTTTGGGTTCTTCCCTCAAGTCTCTCGGTAACCCCAATGCAAAATCCACCGTTCCCAAAGAATATCTTGTCGACCGAGCAGCCACCAACCTCGCTCCCAAACGGGATCATCTTTTCAGGCTTCTGGCGCGTATCGGTCTGAAAGGCCATCAGTTAACCTCGTCCGAGCTTCTTCAGTTGTTCTTCGATATCTATAATCCGAACTGGATCGGTACCCGGGTTACTCTTCCCCATTCATCTGAAATTTTACCTAAAGCCGAAGAAAAAATATGAGTCTTCTTTCCCCCAAAAAATCCGCATCTCCCAAAACAGCGCCGGTTCAGCCTGAAAATAAAGAATCACCCCCCACTAAAGATTTAGCCCTGGCCAAAACCGTCAGGGACATCATTGCTCCCCAATCTCTGACTATTGATTTCAATACACTTAAAATTAACGAGTCATACTTTCGCAGTTTTTTTACCACCATCAACCGCCGCTTTGTTTCCAGTAACTGGCTTAGCTCCATCATTAACTTCGATCACTCCTTAAATATCTCCATGTTTATCTATCCGGTCGAAAGCAAATCCACTCTTGATGACCTGCGCCGAAAAATAGCTGAAATGGAAGCCGAAATTAGTACCGATATGCAGCGCGGCCATGTGGTCGATCCGTCCACCCAGGCCAAGCTTGAAGACGCCCTGTCTCTTCAGGATACATTAGTCAAAGGCATTGAACGTTTCTTCCAATTCTCGCTATATCTGACCATTCCCGCCGATTCTGCCTCGGAGCTGGAAACTGTCAGTAAACAGGTATCAAGTAATCTTTCCTCTCTTCTGGTTTCCTCCATTCCCACTCTCCTGCAGCAGGCTGAGGGTTTCAAAAATACTCTCCCCACCTGTATCGACCACCTCATGGTCACCCGCAACATGGATACTACTTCACTGGCAACCACTTTTCCTTTTACTTCATCCGAACTGACCAGCAATGAAGGTATTTTATACGGCATCAACCAGCACAACGGCAGCCTGGTTATTTTTGACCGGTTTACTCTTGAGAACGCCAACACTGTGGTTTTTGCCAAAGCGGGCGCCGGAAAATCTTATACCATCAAACTGGAAATTCTCCGTTCCCTGATGTTCGGAACTGAAATTATTGTCATCGATCCTGAAAATGAATATAAAACATTATGTGACGCCGTGGGTGGCGACTACATCAACTTTTCCTATAACTCCCAAAACCGGATCAATCCTTTTGATTTGTCTCTCCTTACTCAATACTCCGAAGAAAACGAGCTCAACCTTAAAATTCAGTCTCTTTTTTCCATGTTTAAGGTGATTATGGGTACCCTTTCTCCCACTGAAGAAGCTCTCCTTGACCGGGCAATAAATCAGGCTTACAGAATGAAAGGTATTACCGCCGACCCTACTACTCAAAAACGCCCTCCTCCCCTCATGGAAGACCTGTACAAGTCCTTTATCGGTATGGAGGAGCCACTGGCCATCTCTCTGGCTGACCGCATTGAACGGTTCGTCAAAGGCAGCTTTACTGGCATCATAGACCAACCCAGTAATATTCAGATCAAAAACCAGTTTACGGTATTTTCAGTCCGTGATCTGGAAGACTCTTTAAAACCCATCGCCATTTTTCTTATTCTTGACTACATCTGGACCAAAATGCGCCGTGATCTCAAAAAGCGCATTCTGGTGGTTGATGAAGCCTGGTATCTCATGCGTTATCCGGATTCCGCTAATTTTCTTTACGGTGTGGCCAAAAGAGCCCGGAAATATTTCCTGGGACTGACTACTATTACCCAGGATGTGGAAGACTTTTTAAATACCGATTTCGGCAAGGCTATTGTCACCAACTCTTCCATCCAGATTCTGATGAAGCAATCCCCTGCAGGAGTCGATAAAATCGCCCAGGTTTTCTATCTTTCCGAAGGAGAAAAACATCTTCTTTTAAGTGCCGGTGTGGGTGAAGGTCTCTTCTTTGCCGGCAATAACCACGTAGCCGTCCGCTTTGTTGCTTCACCGGATGAACATAAGTTGATTACCACCAAACCCTCGGAAATTCTTGCAAGGCAGCAAGCCCAAGCATCCGCCAAAAATCCTCCCCGTCTAATTACCGAAACCGAAAAAGCATGATTTTTTCCTTTCCTGCCCACCTGGACCACTCTGTTGTCAGTGAGCTGGAAAACTATATTATCAATATCTGCAACTCCTGCCCCACCCTGGAAAACATTACCGCCGGTTCTGCCCCCATATGGGATTGGGCCAGCCAAATTCTTAAAAAAAGCCCCGCCGAGCTTCATCATGAAATCGAAACCCATGAAGCAGGTGAGCATTTTTCCGATCCTTATCTTGAAGAAAAAGATGATTTATTAAAACTGCCGTTAATTTTATTAGAAAAACTCAACACTTAGTTTTATAGTTAAGTTATGATCCCGACATCCGCCACTTCCACAACTGATCTTCTCCGAAATTACCAGCAGCCGGGACTGAAAGCCTTCAGCGCTATTCTTTCTCAAACATCACTCCCCCCCACCCAGGCAGCTAAATTATTAGAGCATTTGGATCAGAAAAACATTCTTTTTGTAGCCTATGCCATAGCTAAAAATTCTCTTGCCCCGGGTCAGGAAAAAGACCTGGATCGTGTAGCTCAAAACTTAATCCCTATCCTCCAGTCTGCTGTTGATTTGTCCCAAAGAGAACTTAATCTCAGTCCTGAACAGGTGGTAAGTGTTCAGCAAAACTTGGGTGATCTTTCTCAAAAACCCGAAGAAACTAAAGAATTTTATCAGCAGTTTGAAAAGGAATATCCAGAAGAGCAGACAAAGCGCCCGGAAAACTATGAATCTTCTCATGGAGGTTCAAACCCCTTATTGGATCACGTAAAAAATCAGGCAGATAAAGCTGTCAAAAAAAAGGTCAAGGAAATCTGGGAAAATTTTAAAAAATCTCCCACCGGTAAAACCGTTAAAACACCCCCAACCCCCGCACCTGCTCAGGGAGTTTCTACAACAGTGTTACCAACCACCGGAACTACGGTCACAATTTCAACCGGTGAAGACGCTGTTTTAGGCACCGCCGCTGCCGCGAAAGCTTTAACCGGGGTCCCACAAACAATTACCCGTATATCCCCGCTAAACATCAGCCTTCGTCCCACTCCCCCAATTCCAGTTTCAGGAGCTCCACCTCCTCCTGTAGGTGCAATTTCGGGAAAAATTGTTGGTTTTTCCGTAAACCCTCAAACCTCTTTATCAGGAATAATTCCTCGGGAATATATGTCCTTCGGAATTCTCAAACAAATACCCGCAACTGAAGCAGTTAAAAACTTCGGACTGAACATGGCTTCGGAAGGAACTAAATTCTTTCAAATTACCGAAAAAGGGGCCATGTTGGCTTCAAAAATACCCTCAATTGGGTCCTCTCTTGGTTCATATATTCCCGGCTCCGCCGGTATTACAACCCTAGTATCCACACCCACCAGCACCATTGCTGTTTCTGGAATCAGTACTTCAGGAGGGGTTACTATTGGTACAGCAACCACAATAGGTACCACCGGACTGACCACTATTGGGACTACTGGACTCACCGCTGTAGGTACTACCACTGCCACAGCAGTAGGGACTACTGCTGTTACCACCACCGCCACAGCTGTAGGTACTACCGCTGTCACAACAGTGGGTACTGCCGCCGTTACCACAGCCGCCACAACCACAGCAGCTGCAACCACCGGTGTTGCTACAGGCGCAACTGTAGGAGCCGCCGCCGGTGGCCCGACTCCTGTAGCAATTGTCACTGCAATAATCGGAGCCATTATTGGCTTGATCGCCGGTTTAATCCCAAGTATTTATAAAAAATTTAAGGATTATTTTGATGCTATAGTGGGTGCGACTTTGGTTATAATCTTCGGTTCATTCGCTGGTTTGGGTTTTTTACCGGCACTGGCCCTTGGTGGTATGACAGGTGGTTTTATGGCTTTAACCAATACCTCAATTGTGGGTGCCATCTCCGGTCTTGGTAATTCTCTTGTTGATATTGCTAAGGGTGTCAGTGTCACCACGGCGGTTGCCTTTTTTTTAGCAGCAATTATCCTTCCTGCTGTAGTCGCAATAATTATTTTCTTCATCAACACTGGGGGTTACGTCACCCCACAAGCTCCTGTTTCTTTCTTTGACCCTGGTGGAGGTTTTGCTGATCCCACAAGCTGCCCTATTTTGGGTGGTTATGTCACCTGGGGATCATATGACCCCACCAATGAAAATAGTGGTTCCGCCGGAGGACATGGTAGTAATTCTTACTGGAGTGGATTAGCTGCTTGCTCATATGCTCTTCCCCAAAGCACTGGTTGTATGGGTCCAAACAGCAATCCCGCTAACATTTGTTATGGCGCTGGTAATCAATGTACTGAATATGGATACGCCGCGGATATTCACGCTGTCTCAGGCACCCCTGTCTATCTTCCACTCGTTGATGGTCAACCAGCAAACTGGAGTTGTCACCGTGCTTTTCAAAACCCTGGTGGAGCCGGTTTTACAATTTACTGCGATACAAGCGATGGCAATGTTCACCTGGTCCTTACCCACGTTAACGACGCTTCTCCCCTGACCAACGTTCCGTCTGGAACTCAAGTGTCCACAATTGATTGGGATGCAAATCCCCATTTACATATGGAGGCTCAGGTGGGTGGTGTTTGGGTTAGACCTGAAAATTATTTTTGTGGTGGAACCTAAAGTGTAAAATATCAAGTATGACTCAATTAAATATTCGTCTTCCTGAGAAGCTTCACAGAAATTTCAGTCTTGTCATTGTGGGTTTGATAATTATTATAGCTACTTCTCTCCTTACTCTCCCCCAAAGAAACACACCACCCACATCATCGCCACCATCCTTACCCAACAATGTCCCATCAGTTTCTGTCACCGAAATTTCTCCCTTTAAAATTATTGGCTATTCTCCACGGAATTTAAATCCTTCCATTGCCAACACCCACTCTGCGGTTTACTTTGAATTTAATAAGCCTCTGACTGATATAGAAATTGCTAACCTACAGCTAATTACAAAACCGGCAGTAATTTTTAAAAAAATTGCCCATACCAACAGAAAAATCATATATTTTACCCCAATTTCTTTCTGGAAGGATCAAACCCTCTACACTATAACCATCAGCTCACCATCTGACCCCGATCTTAAAACTTTCTTTTTCTCCCCTACCTCATATGTCTCACCGGAGGGTGGGGTAAGTGACCAAGTCCCTAATATGTGGCCTTCTAAACCCTGACCGGCATTATCAGGTGTACCAGACTTCCGTCTTTTTCCAGCTCAAAAACCCCGGGCGACAAACTATCATTCATTCGAAATTTTATCCGTTCTGCGGACACACTGCTCAGAAAATCCTGTACATACCGGTAATTAAAAGCAATCTGTCCGTCATCTCCCTTTTTCTCTGTCTCCATATCTACCCGACTCTCCCCTGTTTGCGCGGAACTTGCTTCAACTTTTAGAACCTCTCCTTCAATTCCGAATCTGATTACATTGGAACTGTCCCTGGCAAATATTCCCACTGCCTTAACTGCCCGGGTCAGTTCCTCCCTGTCAATCACAATTTCGGTCTTCCCCCCGGTTGGAATTATTTTATCCACGTCCGGAAAATTACCCTCCAGCACCCGTGAAGTCAAATATATGCCGTCATATCCGATTATTATCTGATTACTATCCTCCGCCATTCCCATTACCACTTCCTCTTTCTTACCCTCTGAAACTACTCTGGCAATTTCCATTATTGTTCTGGCCGGTAATATTAACCCCTTTTCCAGCCCTTTTAATTCGGTTTCAATGTCTAATGATTTTTGGCTTAGCCTGAAACCGTCCGTGGCCGTAACTTTAAGTTTCTTTCCGTCGGTTTCAAACATTACTCCGGTCAAAACCGGCCTGCTCTCATCACCCGCTGCCGCAAACGCCACTTGTGTCGCAATTTCTTCAATTGTCTTTTTATTCAACCTAAACCCTTTCTTTCCCGTTTGGTCGCTGTCCGGTTTTGAGATTACCGGAAATTCGGCAGCGGAGATTCCCGTAAAGGTGGCTGTTAATTTTCCCCCTTCCACTTTCAGTTTTTCCCCATCAGTCTCCAGGCTTACGTTACCTGAAGGAAGCGACCCCACAAATTCACCTAAACTTCTTGCCGGAATTGTAACCGCCCCGTTTTCCATAGCTTTTCCTCCAGCCACAGCTCTTATTCCTATTTCCAAATTGGTGGCAGACAGCACCACGCCTTCTTTTCCCGACTCGATTAAAACATTAGAAAGAATCGGCAGCTGGCTTCTGTTGGGAACAATTCTTCCCACTACGGTAAGCCACTTATTCAGGTCGCCTTGTAAAATTATAGCCTTCATATTCTAAATTTAAATAGTCGTCTTAGTAGTAATCTTTGTGGATAAGTTGATATTTTCTGTTTTTTAATCCCGGCTTTCGGGTTTAATTTTTGTTAACAGCGTAGCGGCCTGATTGTGTATAATTTTGTGGATATTTAATATCATCCACAAAAACTCGCTCTTCCTTCGCAAAGTTTATACACCCTACCGTAAATATATTCAAGTTATCCACTTTTATCC
This sequence comes from Candidatus Amesiibacteriota bacterium, assembly GCA_963736875.1. Classification (GTDB taxonomy): domain Bacteria; phylum Patescibacteriota; class Microgenomatia; order CAZETR01; family Amesbacteraceae; genus CAVTQH01. The sequence goes on from CAVTQH010000002.1 coordinate 68,412, forward strand.
CCGAAATTAATCAGCTCCGGGAGAGAAAATGGTTTTTCTTACTTCCGAAAGTTCCGACTGAAATTTGTGGTTTTGTTCAATTTCCCCCCTGACCTTGTCCGCGGCATGCAGGACCGTGGTGTGATCCCTTCCCCCAATAAGTCTTCCCACCTCTTCCAGGGGTAGCCGCAAATCCTGCCTTAAAAGATACATCAGGATCTGCCGCGGCCAGGCTATAGCCTTCGTTCTTCTCTCCCCTTTTAATTGCTGTACTCCCACCCCGTAAAAACTTCCCACAGCGTTTATTACTTCTGCCGGTGTGATTACCTGCGACCTCCTGCTTTCATTCTCTTTGATTTTTAATATTTGTTCCAGTTCCTCCCTGGAAATTTTTTTACCTCTCAATTTTTCCTCGGTTTCCACCTTGCTTAAAAAGCCCTGAAGCTCTCTCACCCCTTCTACATTCTCAGCGATCAATTGAGCCAGTTCCATTGGTAAATCAAAATCCCGCTGCTTGGCTTTTATCAGAAGAATTGCGGTTCTCAGTTCAAAGTCGGCTGCTCCGATATCCACAATCAGTCCCGCGCCGAAACGGCTTCTCAGTCTCTCTTCCAGTTTGGAAATTTCTTCCGGCGGCTTGTCGCTGGTCATTACCACTTGTCCGCCTTCCCGCAGCAAGGTATTAAAAGTGTGGAAAAATTCCTCCTGGACGGACGGTTTGCCGGCAATAAACTGCACATCATCCAGCATTAGCAGTTTTAATTTCCGGTATTTGGATCTGACTTTATCCGTGGATTTGAATCTGATTGCTTCTACTAAATCATTGGTAAATTCTTCACCGGAACAAAATAAAACCTGTGTCGTTCCCGCCCTGATTACCTCATGCCCGATGGCCTGCATCAAATGGGTTTTACCCACCCCTACACCCCCCCAGATAAACAACGGGTTATAAGTGTTTCCCGGCTTTTTAGCTACCGCCTGGGCCGCTGCATAGGCCATTTGATTACTTGACCCGACTGCGTAATTTTCAAAAGTATAATCTTCCCGGATATTGGCTTTTTTACAGTCGAACACGTAAGAATCGGTTTTTTTATTCTCAAACAGCGGCCCGCTGATTATTTCCCCCCCATTTCTTTTAACCTGAATTCTAAATACGATTTCACACTTCTGTCCCAGAATTCTCCCGGCCTCGAGGCTGAGCTGTCCCCAAAACCTTTGCTCTAAAGTATTTTTAATAAATGACGAATTGCAGCCTACCTCACATATCTTTCTCCCGTCTGCCTCCTTCAGTTCCAGTAACTGCGTATTTTTCAGATAGGTATTAAAAGATCCCTCAGACACATCGGTCTTAATTGCTGATAATACCGCTCCCCAAATTTTTTCTTTATCAAAATCAATATTCATATTGTGGACATCTTCAAGTTAATATTTATCACCGATAGCTGTTTAGTCCTTTCTATATATCAGTTATCCACAACGAGTCAAGATCCAAAATGTATTGTATAATCTTTCCATGTCCATGAAGCATACTTATCAGCCTAAGAAAATCAAACGTGTCAGAAAACACGGTTTCAGATCCCGCATGTCTACCCGCACCGGCAGAAAGGTTCTTAAAAACCGAAGGCTGGTAAAACGCCGCCGTCTTTCTGTTTAGTTCATGCTCCCTAAAAAACATCGTCTTTCCCGTAAGGACTTTTTGTCCGCCAAGCTCCGCGGTAAGTCCTTCTCCGCCCCTCATTTTACAGCTCTTGTTTACAAGAGCGGTATCAGCAACCGGCGGTTGACCAGGACCTCCGTAGTCATCAGCACGAAGATTCATAAAAATGCCACTGTCCGCAACCGTCTCCGGCGTCAGATTTACGAGGTGTTTCGGTTAAATATATTAAACAAAAATGCAGATATAATTATATTCCCGAAACCCGGTATGCTAAATTTAAATCATGAAAATATTTCTGCTGAGCTTAATACGTTTTTATCAAAAATATCTGCCTAAACCCGCCCAAGGTTGCAGGTTTACCCCCACCTGTTCCCGGTACTTCTACCAAGCTATTGAAAAATATGGTATTCTTCACGGCAGTGTCCTTGGGCTGCGAAGGATTCTCCGTTGTCACCCTGGGTCTGTGGGCGGTTTAGATCCACTGAAATAAATTTATGAATATTTGGAATCTTGTTCTGTTTCACCCCCTGCTTAATACCCTGGTATGGTTATACAAACTTACCGGGAATTTGGGCTGGTCGATAGTATTAATGACCCTGGGCTTGCGTCTTTTAATGAATCCGTTAATTGTTCCCAGTTTAAAAATTACCAAAAAAATTCAGGAACTGGCTCCGGAGCTGGCCAAACTGAAAGAGGAATACAAAAACAACAAACAGGGTTTGATCACCGCCCAGGCTGAACTATACAAAAAACACGGTGCAAATCCCGCCAGTGGTTGTCTTCCCCAAATAGTTCAGTTGGTGGTCCTTATAGCCCTGTTTTCAGTTTTCAATCTGATTCTCAAAGTCGAAGACACACCCATCAGCCAGCGTCTCAACCCCTCTCTTTACTCATTTAACCAGCTTTCCCCGGATTTTAAGATTTCTCCCGACTTTTTGTATCTTAACCTGACCAAACCTGACACTTTTAAAGTCCCCGGTTTACCGTTTGCACTACCCGGCCTCTTTCTGGTTCTGTCAGCTTTAACCCAGCTTTTCAGCTCCAAAATGATGTCTCCGGTAATCTCAGCCGAGAAAAAAATTGCCCAGAAAACGGAAAACTCTTCCGACGACACCATGGTTCAGGTTCAGCAGCAGATGCTTATCATGTTTCCCATTATGACTCTGATTATCGGATACAATTTTCCTTCAGGTCTGGTGGTTTATTGGTTTATCTTTTCTCTGGCCAGTATGTACCAGCAATATTCCATTTCAGGCTGGGGAGGAATGACCCCTTGGCTGAAAAAATTGAATTTGTTAAAATCTCCCTCTCATGAATCATCTTAAGAGTGTGAACTCGGTCACAAAAAATCTTGTCAGCCAGCTCGGCTTCTCCGATACTGTCACTCTTGAAACAAAATATGAAAAGGACAGTGATATTTACCAGATATTATTAAAAACCGAGTCTCCCTCTCTTTTAATTGGGTATCACGGCGAAAACCTCTCATCCATGCAGCTTCTCCTCTCCCAACACCTGCATACCGAAACCGGACAATGGCTGAACCTCTCCTTAAACGTAAATGATTACCGGGAACGTCGTCAGTTTACTCTCCATTCATTGGCTGATACGGCAGTTTCCCGGGTTTTAGCTACCGGGCAGGCTCACTCACTTCCTCCCATGCCGTCTTCCGAGCGGAGAATAGTGCATCTTTACCTTGCCGGTCACCCCCGGGTTACAACGTCTTCCCAGGGTATCGGGAAAAGCAGGTCAATCATCATCTCCCCCAAGTCCTAGACAAACATTTATAATCGGTCCAGTGCTTAAGGTTGCAGAAAAATTATTACTCTTCCTGCTATTACTGACGTTTCCCTCACAACTTGCTTATCACTTCTGGCCGCAGTTCAGTTTAATTAATGAATTTAGGGTTGATTATCTTTCCCCCACCGTTTACTTTACAGATCTTCTGATCATCAGCCTGCTATTAACTGGTTGGATCAACAGGAGAACTTTTCTGATTAAAAATTTCAAATTATCCGGCAACATCGTTTTAATATTTTTACTGGTTATCACCAATATTTTATTCTCAATTTCCCCCCTGTTTTCTTTATATAAATATTTCAGACTGTCGGAATACCTGTATCTGTATTTATATCTGGCAGGCAACATGAAGATGTTTGTTCCTGGTTTTTCCCGAATCCTCCCGCTTACAATATCCTGGGTCAGTCTTTTAGTCTTTTGGCAGTCATACTTACAGCATTCAGTAGGTGGTTTATGGTTTTGGCTGGGGGAACGTAATTTAACTCCGGCTATGTTAAACGTGGCCAAGACAACCGTCTTGGGATCTGCGGTTTATTTTCGCCCGTATGCTACTTTTTCTCATCCCAACGCTTTGGCGGGTTTTCTCTGTGTAGGTTTGTTGATTCTTATTTACTTACTACACAAATCCCGCACAAATAAAAAACTGATTCTGTTGTCCTTTACCTTGGGGACATGTGCTCTGACACTGACATTTTCCAGATCAGTCATGGCCGTTTTTGCCGTATCAATACTGCTGCTATTTATAAAAAATAAGTTAAAGTCGGTAATAATCAGTTTAATTGCTCTCACTATTTTTTTAACTTCCGGAATTTTTAATACGGTTTCTTTCTCCGAAAGATTATTACTATTTGCCAAAGCTATCCAATTGGTAATAAAAAACCCCTTTTTTGGTATTGGTCTGGGGAACTTTCCTCTCGTACAAAATTCTGATGTATTTTCAAACTTCTTTCTGAATTTTCAGCCGGTACACAATGTGTATTTGCTGTTAACTACCGAATTAGGAATTCTTCTTATCGGCTTTACAATTTACTTTCTTATTAAGTACTTTTGTCGTATTTGGCTTAAAATCGAACCCAGCTTAAAATATTCAGCTATGGCAATACTGGTTTTAGGTATGGTTGATCATTACTGGATTACATCTCATCAGAATATATTACTAATCGTTTTTCTTTCGGTAATAATTTCTGTAAAATCAGGATCAGATAAGCATGCGGAATAAAATATCCATCTATTGTGACGGAGGCGCCAGGGGAAATCCCGGACCTGCAGCGTCAGCGTTTGTTGTATATGACAATAAGAACAATCTATTATATGAATATGGTGTTACCATCGGAAACGCGACTAACAACCAGGCTGAATATCAGGCGGTAATAAATGCTTTAAACTGGCTAAAGGCTAATGATAATAACTGTAGCGTCATTCTTTATCTTGACTCATTATTGATCGTAAACCAGCTTAAAAAGTTATACAAAGTCAAAGACCCTGTTCTTAAACAAAAATTTCAGCTGATATCAGCCATTCTATTAAATGCCGGATTTAAAATCGCTGATTATGTTTATATCCCCCGCAATCAAAACAGTCGTGCCGATTTTATGGTAAATCTGGCTTTGGACAATCCTCCACGTTCTTCGCCTTAGTTGTTGTTATCTCTAAAAAAGGTGTAGATGCGGTTATTTTCATGTTTTTGTAGTACTGACAATAACGTTAAAAGTATGATCTCAGAATAATGTAATAATAGGCATAAAATATATGTAATTACCTATAAGTATGGTTTTGATTGTATTAATTTTCTGATAATTTAGAATTAACACAGTGCCAAAATTTCTCCTTAAACCAAATGTCACTTCTTCGTTAAATACAATTCTTCTATGCGGAGAGGAAAACAGTCTTAGAAATGAGATAGCCGATCAGCTAATTCCGTATAAACACCTCACGGTTTTAGATTCCACCGGTAATTCCGGAAATTTGGACTTATTGAAACCTGATGTATTCATTTACTTTATTCCTGCCTTCATCTCCAAAAGTAAAAATCTTAAATATTTTGATGATTTGATCTCACAGCTTAAATTGGCTTCTATGCTCCACTCTCTTTATATCCTGGTATTAAATGACAATTCCGTGTACGGCAGACAAACTTTGAAATATGCTCTCCAAATTGTTAAACAAAAATATCTTACCCTGAAAATCGTAGAAGTTGATCATAGTATACCTTCTAATCTTATGGCCCAATCAATAGTCAGATTATTTATACACGACCATGTATTAAAGGATAATTTGTCTCCCTCAAATAAAATAATTACCGGAAAATTTCAGAGTGAATTACATAAAAATATACCTGTGAAAATTATCAGTTTAATTACCAAACTTATTGTCAACTCTCTGGCATTATTTATAGGCTATTTTATCAGTATTGTGCTGCAATTATGTGTAATCGGGTTATTAATTAACCACGGAACTTATGCCTTTAACAAACATGATTATTCACATAGCTCCCTGCAAATGTATTTTGCTTCTTCTTTTTCCGAAGCTCTTTTATCAAATGTAAATATCCTGATACCCGGATATTATATTGAACGCCTTTCAGGGGTACAGTTAAACGAAACTCTTGATGTAATCAACTCCCTCTCAAACCTGACCGGAAACTTATCAAATACCGGAAATTATGTTTTTAAATTGATCAACTCCTCTTCCGAAGATTCTTTCAATACCAATCTCTCAGACCTTAAAAATGAGATCGCTTTACTTGAAAGCAATATTATTAACTTTAAATCAGACATTATTTCAATCGATAAATCTGCGGGTAAGCACGGACTCATACCCGACTCAGTAATAAATAATATTTCAAATCTTAAGGCTGCAATTTCCAAGCTGAATTACTTCATTTCTCAGGCTCCGCAACTTCTGGGATTTGGTAAACCTACTACATACCTATTTCTGCTTCAGGATAATTCACGCCTGTTTCCCACGGGAGGTGAAATAGACCTAATAGCCGCCATGTCTCTGGAAGACGGCAAAGCGTCAGACGTCCGGATGTATAAACCCTCTGATTTGGACCGGATTTTTACAGGAACTTCCGTTCCGCCTTTGGATTATCAGCAGTTTTCGGGTAAATCAACATGGACTTTGTCCCAAATGACATGGAATCCTGATTTTAATATAACCGCCGATATCGTAACCAAATACATTACTAAAACTTTGGAAGTGAAACCCGATGTCGTCATTGGTTTAAACCTTTTAACTTTTAATAATTTAATTCCCTACCTAAAACATCTCACTTTTTCTCTAAACAATTCTGCTTTTACCTATGACAATTTTATTAATAAACACCGGGAATTTTCAGACAATAAACCAGGTGATTCGTTTTTCCGGGAAGTTTTTACTCATATTCAATATCAAACCCCCATTTTTACTTCTGAGAGTTTCAGTAAATTGCTATGGAATATTATTAACCAGTCGGATTCAAGGCAATTATTTTTCCAGCCGGTTACAGGCTTGCTTACTCCCGACAATCCCCCCGAATGGAGCGGGAAAATATTTATTCCTAACTGCCGTTCCCACCCGCCCTGCCTTCAAGGTTATTTATACATGACAGACGCCATGGCATCAGAAAATCCCTCATATTTTGATTTAACCCAAAAAAACACCCTGGATATTCAGATTTCAGCCGACGCAGCAGAATACTATCTCAAAACAACCATAATAAATAGGGCAGAGGTAAAAAATACCCAGACTTCGGTTTCCCGTGTTTATCGGACAATTTTTCTACCGGTTGATATTTATCTTCTGTCTTCAAAAATTGACGACAAAGAAACCATTCCTGATAAGCCTCAATTTATAAACAATTCTGATATCCGGCAACTGGGCTTCACTATAAACGTGGCTCCGCAGGCAGAATCAACACTGGAAATCAGATATCGGCAGTTATTACCGCAACCCAATAATAAATTCCGGTTACAGGTTGATATTCCCAACCAGCCGGGTCTTACTAATTCGTCTTTGGATATCAATATTTTCTATCCGCCCTCGTGGTTTTCCACATTATTCCAAACCCCCCGGGTTGCCTCACCGGGAACACTCCGCTATAATACCCCCATCTCTCAACCGATCAATCTTGATATTGATTTTTTAAAGCGTTAACCATGGACAAATACCAACTTACAACTCAAACCCGGAAAATCACCGGCAGAAAGGTTAAATCTCTCAGGCAGGAAGGACAGACCCCGGCCAATGTGTACGGCAAAAAAATAACCTCTTTAAACATTCAGATTAATACCAAAGATTTTTCAAAATTATTTTCTAAAGTGGGGGAATCAACCCTGATTTACCTGAAAAATGACTCTGACAAAGACCTCCGCCCGGTATTTATTACTGATGTCGTCAAACATCCGGTATCCGGTCAGACTCTGCACGTTACTTTTCACCAGGTTGACCTCAAGGAAAAGGTGACAGCCCCCGTTCCGGTCAGGCTGACAGGGGAGGCCTCTGCTGAAAAAGAAAAATTGGGTATTTTGGTCCAACAGCTTGATGAACTGGAAATTGAGGCGTTGCCTACCGACATGCCCGAAAATATTCAGGTAGATATCTCCGGTTTGTCCGAAGTAGGTTCGAATATCAAGATATCCAATCTGAAACTGGATTCAAAATTGCATATTATCACCGACCCCGGTTCGATAATTGTGCAAATCGAAGCTCTTGCCAAAGAAGAGGTGGTAGCTCCTCCTGTTGTCACTGAAGAGGTTGTAGTGCCTGAAGCTGAAGCGGCTGCTCCCGAAGGCGAAGTCACCCCGGTCAAAACCCAACCAGAAACCAAAGAAGACAAAAAATAATCTTCCTGCTGTATACTTTAAGAAGTGGACCACAAAATCATAGGTTTTCTGCTGCTTCTTTCCGGTGTTGTTCTCATAGTTTTATCGACCCTGAATATATATCTGGTTTTTACAGGTAAAACTCCGGCAATCAGCCTGTTTTCAACAGGTGGTATATCTCTGGACCTCAAACAATTTCTCGGCCCCGGCGTAAATCCGGCTCTGGACCTGGCCAAATCAGAATCCGGTGGTCAACTGGAATTATTGTCTGCGGATTCCCTGAACAAACTTTTTAACCTTACTTTTCACATGGTTTTAATGAGTTTTATTTCCTCCGCCGGTTTTCGCCTGGCCACTTTGGGTAACCAATTGCTTCGGACGATAGAAGTTAAAGTTAATTCTCTGGAGTCTAAACCTCAGGCCACTTTGAAGTAATCAACATCTCCGACCACATCCCCATTTTCGGCTCTTTTCTCAGTTCCTGCCACACCGCTTCAGTCACAAACGGCATAAATGGATGCAGCAGCTTCAAAAAAGTAATCAGCCCGTGAACCAAATCAGCTTTAGAAAGCTCTCCCTTTTTGGCTTTTTCGATGCACTCGTCGCAATACCAGTGCCAAAATTTTTCATACAGATAATCTGCGGCATAATTTAGTTTAAATTCATCTAAATTCTTGGTCACGCTTTTAATAATCCTGCCTATCTCATCACTGAATTTATCCGACTTTACACCCATATCTCCGCTTATCGAAGTTATAAACCTTGCGGCATTCCAAATTTTATTGGTGAAGTATTTCTGTCCGCGGATATTGTCTTCCGAAAGAGCAATGTCGTTTTCTACCAAAGCTCCCCAGACCAAAGACATCCTCAAAGCATCGGCTCCGTACTTTTCGATCATTTCCAGAGGGTTTATGGCGTTACCCTTTGATTTGGAAATTTTTTGCCCGCTTTTATCCCTCACCAAACCATGAATTAATATGTTTTCAAAAGGAACTTTTCCGGTTACATAAATTCCCAACATCATCATTCGCATCACCCAGAAGGGGAGTATGTCATATGCCGTTTCCATGATTGACGTGGGGTAAAATCTGTCAAAATCTCCGGGTTTGGTTGTTTGCAGGGTGGCAAATGGCCATTGACCTGAAGAGAACCAGGTGTCAAACGTATCTTTGTCCCTTTCAACATTCTTGCTTCCGCAGTATTTGCACTTTTCCGGAATTTCACCGGCTGTAATAGTCCATTTTTTACAATCTCTGCAATACCAGGCCGGAATTTGAATACCCCAGACTATCTGCCGGCTGATATTCCAATCTCTCAGATTATCCAGCCAGTGGTTATATATTTTTTCAAATTTTTCCGCCGCAAATTTTGTGTGTCCTTTTTCTACCGCCGCTTTTGCCTTGGCGGCCAGGTCCTTTACTTTAATAAACCATTGCTGATAGGGGAGAGGCTCAATCACCGTCTTGCACCTATAGCACAATCCGATTACATGCTGGTAATTCTCATCAATCTTGACCATCATACCGGCGGCCTTGAGATCTTCGACTATGGTATTTCTGGCTTCAGCCACTCTTAATCCTTGGTATTTGCCGCACTTTTCATTTAATCTTCCGTCATAATCAATAACCTGCTTCATTTCCAGGTGGTGCTTTTTCCCTATCTCATAATCATTAAAATCATGTGACGGGGTAATCTTGACCACCCCGGTACCAAACTCCATATCAACACTCTCATCTGCTATCACTTTTACCTTAAATTTTCCGATTAATCCTTTAACTTCAATTTCCTGACCGATATACTGTTTATACCTTTTATCCTGAGGATGAACGGCTACCGCAGTATCACCGAATTTGGTTTCAGGCCTGGTAGTAGCCAAAGTAAAAGGACCATATTTCATATAATAAAGGGGATCGGTTCTTTCCAAATGATCTACCTCCAGATCCGAATACGCCGTACCGCATTTGGTGCAGTAATTGACTAATTTTTCATCCCGATACAACAGGTTATCATCATCCAGTTTTTTAAACGTTTTTAAGACTATTCCTACAATATCCGGATCCAGCGTAAATTTATTTCTGCTCCAATCACAGCTTGCTCCCAGTCTCCGCAGTTGATTTTCCATATTCAGCTTGTTTTTTTGTACATAATTCCAAATCATGTCGTATAAAACATCCCGCGTAAAATCAAAACGGCTTTTTCCTTCTCCTTTTAGTTTTTTTTCAAATACAAACTGAGTCTCGATTCCGGCATGGTCGGCTCCGGGCAGCCACAGTACAGACTCTTCCTTCATCCGATGGTAACGAATCAAAACATCCTCAATTGTTACAAACCTCGCGTGCCCGATATGCAAATCATCGTTAGAATTAGGGGGAGGCATGATGATTGTAAAAGGTTTGCCTTCTTTATTCGTCTTTCGGCTGAAAAGACCCGCTTTTTTCCCAGAGTTTATAAATTTCACCCTCGTATTTTTGTGATCGTAAGCCTTATCCATGTGCCTATTTTACCTCATTGAGTTACAATTCCCTGATGGACGCAAAAATTCAGGCTCATTTTCAAAGGCAGGACTCCGTTATCTATTCCTTGCTAAAAAAGGTTGGAGAAATTCCTCCTCCCAAAGCCCGTAGTCATCGTCAATACTTCCGCTCCCTTTGCTCCGATATCATTTCCCAGCAGCTGTCAGGCAGGGTGGCTGACGTATTCTGGAAACGTTTCTTAAGTCTTTTTCCCAAAAAACAAGCCACCCCCTCCCGGGTTTTAGCCTTATCTGACAAGACACTTCGCGGCATCGGCATTTCCAATTCAAAAGTGTCCTTTCTGAAAAGTCTGGCCGATCACTTCGTGAATAAAAAAATTGATTTCAAAAACCTGGCCAACCTTTCTGAAGAAGAAGTGGTAGGGGAATTGACAAAAATCAAAGGGATCGGCAGATGGACTGCTGAAATGTTTCTGATGTTTTCTCTTGCCCGGCCTGATGTCTTTTCAGCCGGTGACCAGGGCTTAAAAAACGCTATCAAGAAATTTTATTCAAAGGTTCCCGACCCCGCCATTTGGTCTCCTTACCGTACCTATGCCTGTCTTATACTCTGGAGAAGTCTTGACCAATAGACCACCTCGGCTTCCGATCCACTTGTTCCGGATGATAAGTGTTTAATGGGTCGTGATTAATCAGCCTTAACCCGGCCGCGACCCCGATCATGGCAGCGTTGTCTCCCACAAGTTTGGCAGAGTAGGGGAATCTGACTTTCAAATCCAATTCCTTCCCCATTTTTCTCAATCTCTTACGCAGCTTCAATATTTGCAGCTACTCCGCCTCCCACCAACATTTCTTTAGCCGGATATTTTTTACTAATTTCTATTACCACTCTTATCAAATGCTGGAAAGCTCTGTCCTGAAAACTTGCTGCCAAATCATAGATTTGCCCAGCAGTAAGTCGGGAGTTGGAACCGGAAACCAACCGGAAAAACGCGGTTTTCAGACCCGAATAACTGAACGATTCTTTATCACTGCTTCGTGCCATCGGCAGGGGCAGGGAATAAGATTTAGGCTTACCGAGTCTGGCCATTTTTTCTAAAATTGCCCCGCCCGGGTATCCCAGTCCCAGCATCCGGGCGGCTTTGTCCAGGGCTTCCCCCAGGGCATCATCCGAAGTCTTGGCCAGTATTTTATACTCTCCGATCTTACTGATTAAAACCAATTCAGTGTGTCCTCCGGATACCACCAGCCCCAAGGCGGGGAAAACCACCTTTTCATTATGGTTGGCCAGCGGGCTGAGTAAATGTCCTTCAATATGGTTAACCGGTATCAATGGCAGTTTATATTTAGCAGCAATTTCTTTTGCTTTGGCAACTCCTACCTCCAAAGCTATTGCCAACCCCGGACCTGCCGTAACTGCAACCGCCTGGATATTATTCAAAGTGCAATGTGCGGTAAGTAATGCCTTGCGTACCGCGAAATCTATTCTCTCCTTATGCATTCTCTGCGCCAGTGACGGCATTACCCCGCCGAATTTCGCGTGTAAGCTGGCTTGCGACCAAATCACATTCGATAACACAGCTGTTCCCTCAGTTACCGCAGCCGCAGTTTCATCACATGAGGTGTCAATAGCGAGAATCTTCATACTACCATCCAGGAAATTAATCTCTCATTTTCTGCTTTTGTATAAGCAATTTTTACCCACACTACCACCGCCTCTTCGTTATATTTCCTGATGGTATCCGCTACCCGGTCCGCCCACTCCACAGCCAAAACACTTTTATCACTTATTTTCTTTTTTAAACCCAGGTTCTCCAATTCCTCCCCGTTTTGAATTCGCCAGGCATCCATATGCACCAATCTCCCGTAATCCAGCTCCAGGTTAAAAGTTGGGGAAACCACTTCTTCTTTTATTCCCATTGCCCGGGCAAGTCCCTTGGTAAATTGGGTTTTTCCCGCACCCATCAATCCCTCCAGGGCAAAGATGATTGCTCTTTGGCCGGCATAAACTTCGTATTTTTGCCACAATTCCTTGCCGATATTTTGTGTGTTTTCTTCACTTCTGCTGACAACTGATGACTGTTGACCAAAGACCACTTTCCCCTGCCTTAAAACCACCGTATCATCCAAAGTGGTGTCAATCACAGTCGACGGTTCATTGCGCGGCAATTCTCCGGCATCAATAACAAGATCAATCAGACGTTCTTGTTTTTGTGAAATATTATTCAGAATATCATCAATTTTATATGGTCTTTTTTTATAACCGGCATTTGCGGAAGTCGCAACTATTGGCCTGCCGAAGGCATTAATTAACTTAAGCATGAATGAATAATCAGGAATTCTTACCCCCAGGGTTCCGCTTTCGGATTCCACTCCGGCAGCCACTTTATGTTTACCTTTGGAAACAATAGTCAAAGGCCCCGGTAAAAAATTGCGGTATAGTTTTTTTGCTGTTTTATTCAGTTCTGTATATTCTTCAGCCATTTTTTGATCGGAAGCCATGATGGCATACGGTTTCCCCAAAGGCCGCTGTTTATAATTACTTAATTTTTTGATCGCCTCAGGATTTGTTGCATCTACAGCCGCTCCGTATACCGTTTCGCAGGGAAATATTATCAAACCCCCATGTTTTAACACATTGCATACATTTCGGACATTGGCCCCGAACTCTTTTATTATCAGCACGGGTTGATTATACTAAAGCAGGATGGAATCAAAGCTGTTTTTATTGGTTGGTGTATTCGCTTTTCTGGCAATTTTAGGAGCAGTTTCGTGGACAGCCCTTGGTAAATCCCAATCCGGGCAATTTTGCGGTGGTATTGCCGGTAACACTTGCCCGGCTGGGTACACCTGTAAACATGACGGTAAATATCCGGATGCAGGCGGAATATGTGTTAATGCCCTGGATCCGTTAATGCAAAAAATATATTCGATATTTCCGCAATTACAACCCAAAAATAACTACACTTGTCCGGCAGGGGAGTGGGTCGACTGCATGCCCGGACCGGGTCCGGTTAAATCTCAGTGCCGGAAAGATTATCTGGATTGGGCTGTCAAAAATTGCCCCGGTTTCCGCGGAGCAGCCCTGTAAACCTAGTTTGTTTTTGTTCCTCTCAGATAAACCGCCTGCCAGGGACGGTAGCTGGAATAAAAAGTCCGCTGTTGTAATATTTCTTCACCACGGGTGACTGTCCAGTCAAACGCCACTTTTGCCCCCCAGGCCGAGTGTTCGGTTTGTACCACTTTTCCAACGGGTAGAGTGGGATCATCCTGGTAAAGATCCGGAGGAGGGGAGATCACTTCCCAGATTCTGGCCTTGGATATCTCAACTTTTCTGCCGTCGCCTGTTCCGTACAATTCAAATGCCAGATACTTTGTTTTTTCATCATATACCGCCTGAATCAAAATGTAGTTTCCCGTGTCATTTCTGAATTTAAAATCCGGTGCCGGTTGAAAGACTGTGGCATCAAATCCGGGCTGATACTTTACTTCATAGTAACTTACTCTGTAAGCATGGGCGGTCCGTTCTTCTATAGGTAAACCCGTGGCCAGTATTGCCCGAAATAGCGTCGAAGATACCTGGCATACTCCGCCGCCGTCGCCGAGTATGGTTTTTCCTTCCTTTATTATATACGCCTGTTTATAGCCCGTATTTGCTGACACTTCACCCACAGCCTGATTGAAAGAAAATACCTGATCAGGGGCTACCAGTACCCCGTTTAAAGTATCAGCCGATCTCTTGAGATTGTATATTCTGTTGGTAATCGAACCGGTAAACCAGGATTCACCTTTCCCGATAAGCTCCTTTATTCCCAGGCTGTTGGCGTCACCCGTAGCAATTTCCGGTTCTGTGGTTCTGGTTTCCAAATCCGCTATTAAATTCCCGCTGCTTTCCGTAATTTTATCCAATACAGCCATCATTATTTCAGTTGTGTTTTCTTCCAGAACTGTTACCCCCTCTCTCGCCGGTTCAAATTCTTCTACTTTACCCTCCCCCAAAAATCTGAAGGTGGAATTTTGGGGGAGCCTGTTTACTGTTTGGGCCAATTCTTTTATCCATTCTTTAACTTTACCCCTGTTCCATACCCCGGTTTGCAGATCAAGCCAGGTCAGCATCTGCTCATCATCCACTTCCCAATTTTGCATCCCGTCTGCATAATCAACCATAATTTTTTTCCCCAAGATTGCCTGGGCTTTGGCTTTCACCGCTTCTATCTGCTCATCGGTCAATTTCGGCTTGATTTCCGTTACCGGAATTTCAATCTCATTTTCTCCCCAGTTTCTGACAGCCAGCCTGATCTTACTTTTTAGTAACTCCGTGTTTATTTGATAACCGTTTTCTCCGGAAGTGACATTTATCTCGGATTTGTTCACCCCCCTGATTATTTCCGGCTCCATTGGGGGAACATCTATTTGGGCTGCCATGGAAGCGATCATCTGGTCCAGTCCGATATTATCCCAGCTCCAGATGGGGTCCACGCCCATACCCCTATTCATGGCCCTCAGTTTTAAACCTAAATCACCCCCGATGTTTCCCGACCTTCCGGAAAGAATTGCTTCCAAAGCGCTGGTTGTCGGTTCGTATACCAGTCCGATATCGGTAATCGGTATGACCCACTTGTTTACCCCCCTTTTAAAGGTTAACTCTTTTACATTTTCCGCCCTGACGGAAATCTTTTGAGCCGCTTCTTCAAGACTCATTCCTCCCAGGTCCACCCCCCCGACTTGTATGCCGGGATAAACCCGGTTCCAGTACCGGATTTCAAAACCCGTTCCGATGACGGATAATAGCAATATTGCCTCCCACTCCCAGACTTAATCCCGGATTAACTGTTTTCATAAGTGTTATATTACTTATTGTATACTTTAACTTGTTTCTAATTAAATTTTTATATGGCAACCCTTGACCCGAAAGCCGGTGAAGACTTAACCCAGAAAATTGACCAGGTGGAACAGTCCATCGCTTCGGATTTGCAGCGTGGCAACTCTCCCGACCCTTCTACCCAGGCAGCTATGGAAGATGCGACACTTCTGAAATCTCAATTTCCCGGGATACCCGTATCTCCTCCGCCGGCATCTCCGCCACCTGTAATTCCCCCTCCGCCTCCTCCTGTTTCTTCATCACCACTCCCGCCTGTCGGAAGTGTTACACCCCGCAAACCCAGGTCTAAATTAACAGGGTTTCTCTTCCTTTTTTTCGGTCTGGCTGTCCTTATTGGTTTAGCCATTGCCACCGGACTTTTTTCCCAGATTGCACCCAAACTGGGATTGGGTTCGACCACTATCACTTACTGGGGGCTTTGGGAGCCGGAATCCGTTATGCGGCCGGTTTTGGATGAATTCGAAAAGGCCCATTCCGGAGTAAAAGTTGAATATAAAATGGAGTCTCCCCAGGAATACCGGGAACGTTTACAATCAGCTATTAATTCAGGGTAATGGTCCGGACATATTTCGTATTCACAACACCTGGGTACCCATGTTCCGGTCGGATTTAGCCCCGGTTCCTTCCGGAATCTATTCCGCCTCCGATTATGAAAAAACCTTTTACCCTGCAGCCGTTTCCGATTTCAGATCCGGAGGCGGTTTTCGTGGCCATCCCCCTGGAATACGACGGGATAGCCATGTTTATTAACGACGACCTTTTATCCAAAAGCGGTCAAAGCCCCCCCCAGGACTGGGATCAGTTACGTGACGTGGCTCTGGCCATGTCTGAATGTGCTTCCCAAACAGGCGCCTGTACTCTGGGATCCAAAATTCTGGTTTCGGGTGTGGCTTTGGGTTCCACCCAAAACGTTGATCATTGGGAGGATGTGGTTGCCGTTCTGATGCTGCAAAACAATGTCAATTTAGCAAACCCTGCCTCTCCTGTTGCCAAACCGGCGGAAGACGTACTGGAGTACTTTAATAGTTTTGTTAAAACGTATCACCTTTGGGATCCGAATCTCCCTTCCTCCACCTCCAGTTTTGCCGGCGGTCGGGTAGGTATTTACTTTGGGCCTTCCTGGCGGGTATTTGATATCCAGGCCATGAATCCGAATTTAAGGTTTTCGGTATATCCCATACCCCAACTGCCTGTCGATCCGGTCCGGGGTGAAACCCCGATCACCTACGCCAGCTACTGGGCTGAAGCGGTTAACAAAAAAAGTCCCCGGGCTGGTCAGGCCTGGGAATTGTTAAAATTTCTTAAGTTCTCAGGATATCCTCCAGAAACTTCATCAGCAGGCAGTTTCATCGGCCCGGATTTTTGGTGAGCCCTACAGCCGTAAAGATCTCGCCGACTCTCTGAAAAACTCCAAATACGCCGGGGTGTTTGCCGGGCAGGCAACCTTGGCCAAATCCTGGTATCTTGCTTCATATACCCACGACGGCAACAGCGGGCTCAACTCCCGCCTTTCCGCTCTCTTTGCCGAGGCTTTAGCCAGAACCAGACCTATTACCACTATAGCCGCAGACATAAATAAAGTATTATCCGAATATGGTCTGGCCTCGCCGTCCGCCCCGTAATCCGGGAAAAAGTGTTCTCGATACTCTTAGTTATTCTGATCAGTTTGATTACCCCCTGACTCTTTCTGAAATTTGGTTTTGGCAGATCTCTTCAGCCTTTCCGTTGAATAAATTATCCTCCTGGCCCTTTGTTACCGCCGGTTTATATCATCTCAACGAGCGGTCCCATTTAATCTCCATACGTAAAAAAAGAGCCTTATATAGCCAAAAGAAGTGGCAAATTGCCGGAACTATAGCCAGCCTGTTAAAAAAAATTCCCGCCATTCAGGCAGTTTTTGTTACCGGCGGTTTATCCATGAATAATTGCCCTGAATTTGATGATATCGACATTATGCTGGTCACCTCGCCTCACACTCTCTGGTTTACCCGGCCGGTGGTAGTCATGCTTCTCAGGCTTTTAAAGCTGCGCCGGGATCCCTACCTGCCGGAACATTCTTCACCCCGGGTAAGTGATAAAATTTGCGACAATCTTTGGCTCGACCAAAATCATCTATCCGTATCTGTTCGAAATTTGTATACCGCCCACGAAGTACTCCAGGCCAAATGCCTTTTTGACAGGGGAGATATCCACCGCCAATTTCTGGTCCAAAACTCCTGGACCGAAAAATATCTCCCGGTAGCATACAGCCAAACCCTGAGACAATGTGACGAGCCGGCTGTTTCCGACCGCCGGTCAGTGGTATTGAATGTTTTTCTATTTACTATTAACTATTTTCTGTTTACTGTTCAGTATTTACACATGCGGCCCCGTCTGACTCATGAAAAAGTTGGTCTGGGTTATGCTTTTTTTCACCCGGATTCACCTCCTGTATAATAGTTACTCATGTCCAAAAAATCCAAAGCCGCCTTTATCACCGGCATCACCGGTCAGGACGGATCCTATTTGGCTGAATTCCTGCTGGAAAAAAACTACGAGGTATACGGTCTTCTGCGTAGAAACAGTAATCCCAGCTACGGGAACGTTTCTCATCTTCGCCACGAAATCAAATTTGTTTTGGGTGATCTGGCGGATCCGGCATGCATCAGTATGTATCTGGCCAAGATTCAACCGTCGGAAATTTATAATCTCGGTTCCCAATCCCATGTCCATGAATCCTGGCTTCAGCCTCTGGCCACGGCGGATCAAACTGGACTGGGGGCTTTAAGAATTTATGAAGCTGTCAGAAATGTGGTTCCCAAAGCCCGTGTTTACCAGGCAAGCACCAGTGAGTTGTTCGGGGCGACAACCGTCTCTCCCCAAAATGAAAATACTCCCGTTTGTCCGGCCAATCCCTATGCTTCAGCCAAAGCTCTGGCCCATTTTGATGCCCAAATCTATCGCCGGTCTTTCAATCTTTTTATATCAACCGGTATTGCCTTTAATCACGAAAGCCCCAGGAGGAGTCCTGATTTTGTCACCCGCAAGATTAGCCTGGCCGTTGCTGCTATCAAACTTGGTCTTAAAGGGCAGCGGATTCCTTTAGGTCAGGGTAACCGTCCGGTGGTCTCCGATAAAGGTAAGCTTGGAGCTGGGCAATCTGGACGCCCAAAGGGACTGGGGGTTTGCCGGAGATTTTGTGCAGGCTATGTGGATGATCCTGCAGCACGACCGTCCTGATGATTTTGTCATAGCCACAGGGCAAATCCACTCGGTTGCCGAACTTTGCGAAGCTTCTTTCTCCCAGGCAGGTTTAAACTGGAAAGATTATGTAGTGGTCAACCCTGAATTTGTCCGTCCTACCGAAACCGGACCATTGGTAGGGGATTACTCCAAAATCAGAAAAACCCTGGGCTGGAAACCCAAAACCACTTTTAAACAGCTGGTGGAAATGATGGTCACGGCCGATATCTCCCGCCTTAGCTAACCTTCCTCTTTCATCCAGTTAAAAATCAGGTGTGAGTTATATCCCTGTTATGGCCGATACTCCTGAAACACTCTCTGACGTAGATATAATCGCTGCCGCCTACTCACGCTGGACCAGTCGTGCTTCTACGGAGAAATTGATTCGATCACTAAGACTATTCAGGACCATCTTCCTCAAAAGACAAAATTACCCAATCCGGATCAACATTTAGATCTTCAGTCTCTCGTTATTCCTCGCGCACTGGCTCTTTTGGATAAGCCTCTTCCTAAAAACCCCACTCAGGTTAGACGCGAAAATCGTAAAAACATTCGTCGTCGAACTACTGAAGGTACAGAACAAGTATCCGAACAGTCGGGTATTTTAAAACTCGGCACTTCTGCACATAAAATAATTGAGACGATTTACCAAAATCCCAGCAAAGCTCCGGTCGAGACTCTGGGTTATTCATTAAGCTTAATTCCCGGAACCGACAGTCATCAGGTATCCGGGGTCGAATTTTCCAAGTACTCACCCCGATATAAACAACCGGACTTTTTCGTTTCGAAAGAAATTGACCACGAACCTTCGCCTATACTTTTATTCTCCGCACATCCTACCGATTCTCCGGACCAGGAAGATATTGTCACCTGGACCAGGAAAAAATTCCGATCCGGTCTCTCTGATCTAAACTCGGTTTTTCGGCAAACTGCCTTCGACTCCGTAAACAAGGGAGCTAGCTCTTCAGGATCAGAAAACAAACCGGATGCTGACCCGAATTACGGAAAATTTCATCACTTTAGTGGGGCCGGATTCATGGGCTCACATGGGTCTTCTGTCAAAAAGGCAATACGATAAAGTCTCACTCGTGCACGATTCGTTTTTCCTCTGCTTAATCTCTTCACTCCGGTTGTTGTGCCCGACGGAGCCGGTTGATCCGAACAGTGCTATTTTCTGAAATTCCGGTAGGAAATTGTGCAATTACCAATGGCCGCTCTCTTACTTTACGGGGTGGAATAGTTGATCTTCTCTCCATTAACCTGGAGTCCGACATGCAAAACCACCCCATATTTACCCATTTCACCTCCGGCCAAATTATTGACTCTGTTGCTACCCGGTTCGGGCCCCAATTTTAAAAATATGATAATTGATGGATTGGATGTGCATCACCGGCGGCAACACCCCTCTTAGGTAGCAAAAAGTTACCGCTGAAGGTAAGGGAAATGGGGTATTATGTCCTTTATCCCACCACACCATAAGTTTTCCCAGCCGGTGACGAAATTGATCAACATCCCAGGAAAACGGCTTTTTAATTTTTCGTTCCCCGGAAATATATCTTGGCCTGAAAGGTACTTTTATTTCCAACACCCCCCAGGATTGCTTATTCTCTAAATAATCCAGTAAATCCATCTCTTCCCCGGGATACTTAGTCGGCACTAATATTCCGTCAAACTGTCCGGCGATAATTCCGCCAAACTTGTATTCTACATTGGGTATAAGTTTTCCCGGCAGAAACAAGGCTGAATTATCGGATTTCCCCCTTGGTTGAAAAGTTGGCGTCACGGTTTCTCTTGCCAAAACCAGAGCCGTATTTACAAGATATTCAGTTTTACTGTTAATCACGTCATAATTTGAAGCTGCCCGTTCAAACGAGGCAACTAACTCAGTCTGCCGGCTTGACCCCCTTAGTAATACCTGGCGTCTTGACCCGAATCTTTTGATCAAGTCTTTCAGGAAAGCTCCGGCAAAGCCGCCAGCGTGTTTAGGCTGCACCAGCTCTCTGATACTCTCAAGCTCGGCCGTGAAGGCGATGTTCTTTGTCCTCTCCCGTTCCACCCTCCGCCCAGAAAGAATACTCCGTCGGCTCACTTTTATCCCCAAAAAAAAGAGGCCAACTACATTCACTGCTTCCGCTGTAATCACAATATTTCCATTCCTGGTAAAACCTCATTCTTAGGTGAGGTCAGAATTCATCTGCCCCCTCCCGAGAATATCGCTGATTTTAAGAACATTCCTCCCACCCGTCGTCTGGTTTCAGAAACAGTCATGGAGTTGTCAGAAGTCTTTCTCGCTCACTCTCCTGTTGCCCAGGATTATTAACGTCGGCGGGGATTTGATTGTCAAACCTCCAAGATAGTCATCATCCTGGAAATTATTGATTTCCTGGTTGAATTAGTAGATGACCAGATTTACCACAAATCCGGAACCGATTCCTCTGCGATTTCCAACATTTCAGCCGTATTCAAGGTTTTGTTATCTTGTTTTAACATCCCTTTTAATAAGTTCATATGCGTTTTTTATCTCCTGCTTTGATTCCGGTTCAATTTTCAAATCCCCGACCAGATTTTTAATACTTTATCCTCACATAATTTCCCCAATTCCCCGGCAAAATTGGTTTCTTCCATTTCCTGCCGGCCTCTGCCTGGAAAGGATTCGGGAAATGGTTTTTACCATCAGGGTTGAGCCCGGCCAGAAAGTGTCGATCGGACTCTTGCTATGGGCGGCATAATCCCGCATTCTAGTTCCGTTTCTTAAGTTCTTGGGAGTCAGACGGGTTATTCTTGGCACTGATTTTGACGATCCCGGTCAGGAAGCCTCGAATAAAATAACCAAATTACTATCCAGGTCCGGGTTTACCTGTTCAACCATAAATCATATTTTGCAATCAATTATTCCCAATCTTACCGAAATCACCGGTAACCCTCCCGATAAAATCAAAGATATCAATGAGCTACTTACACAAGGTTTCCCTCTTGACAGAAAAACGGTCACTTATTTGGTATACATACTGGCAGTCTGATTAAAAGAATGCTAAAATGACCTCTCATATGAAGAAAAGTACCGGTTTACTGTCCAAAATCAAGCCTACCTCCGGCTGTGTTCTTATCGAACCTGAGGAAGCTACCAAACAGACTTCATCCGGTATTTATCTCCCCGATTCAGCCGCAGGCGACAAACCCCAGCAGGGCAGGGTTTTGGCCGTCGGCCCCGACGAGATCACCGAGAAGGGGACCGCCCGCAAATCTCCCGCCAAAGCCGGAGACAAGGTAATTTATAAAAAATGGGGAGGCAATGAAGTCAAGATTGACAACAAGGAATATCTTTTTGTTAAATTCGAAGACATTTTAGCCGTTATTATATGAGTGCCAAACAACTTAAATTCGGAGACGATGCCCGCCAGAGCTCTGGTTCACGGGGTCAATACCCTGGCCAAGGCTGTGATTATTACTCT
Organism: Candidatus Amesiibacteriota bacterium; assembly: GCA_963736875.1. Classification (GTDB taxonomy): domain Bacteria; phylum Patescibacteriota; class Microgenomatia; order CAZETR01; family Amesbacteraceae; genus CAVTQH01. The sequence goes on from CAVTQH010000002.1 coordinate 90,679, forward strand.
GGGTCCCAAAGGCCGCAATGTCGCCCTGGACAAAAAGTGGGGTGCCCCGAACGTGGTTCATGACGGAGTCTCCGTAGCCAAGGAAATTGATCTGGAGGACAAGTTTGCCAATATGGGAGCGCAGCTGGTCAAACAAGCCGCTGAAAAGACCAACGACGCCGCCGGGGACGGGACTACGACCGCCACAGCCCTGGCCGCCGCCATTGTCAATCAGGGCATGAAGAATATCACCGCCGGGGGTAACCCCATGGCCATCAAGCGCGGTCTGGACAAGGGTGTGGAGGCAGTGGTTGCAGAAATTAAAAAATTAAGTAAACCTTTAAAGACCCAGGAAGAAATTGCCCAGGTCGCAACTATTTCTGCCGGTGATGAAGAAATCGGTAAAAAAATTGCCGAAGCTCTGGAAAAAGTCGGCCGTGACGGAGTGGTTACGGTGGAAGAAGGTAAAGGTCTGACCATCGATATCGAATATAAAGACGGTATGGAGTTTGACAAGGGATATGCTTCTCCCTACTTTGTGACGATTCCTGAAAAAATGGAAGCCGAAATCGAATCTCCTTATATTTTGATCACCGACAAAAAAATCACCTCCATTCAGGATCTTCTGCCATTTTTGGAAAACTTCATCAAAGTCAGCAAAAACCTGGTAATTATTGCCGACGACCTGGAAGGTGAAGCTTTGGCCACGCTCGTTGTCAACAAACTGCGCGGATCTTTTTCCGTCCTGGCCGTCAAAGCGCCCGGTTTCGGTGATCGCCGCAAGGCCATGTTGGAGGATATTGCCATTCTGACCGGCGGTACTGTTATCTCCGAGGATACCGGCCGCACTTTTGAAGGCGTAAAAATCGAAGACTTGGGTCGGGCGGATAAAGTTTGGGCTGACAAGGACAACTGCCGTCTCATCGGCGGCAAGGGTGATTCGAAAACTATCCAGGCCCGGATTAAACAGCTGAAAGACGAGATTTCTCGTACAACTTCCGATTTTGACCGGGAAAAACTGGAAGAGCGGTTGGCCAAGCTTGCCGGCGGGGTAGCCGTCATCAATGTCGGAGCGGCTACGGAAGTCGAGTTAAATGATAAAAAGGAGCGGGTTAAAGATGCCGTCGGTGCTACCAAAGCCGCGGTCGAGGAGGGGATTGTCCCGGGTGGTGAAGTCACTCTGATCCGGGCAGCCAAGGCCTTAAGTGCCCTGAAATTGGACAACGAGGAAAAAATCGGCCTTGATATTTTGAAATTTGCTCTTGAGCAACCATTCCGCTGGCTTCTCAAAAACGCCAGCCTCGACGACGGTTACTTTCTCAAATTAGTTCTGGAATCCAAAGATAACGACTTTGGTGTTAACGTGGCTACGGGCCAAACCGGTTCCATGTATAAATTCGGCATCATCGATCCGGCCAAAGTTGCCCGTTCGGCAATCCAAAATGCCGCTTCGGTCGGTACCATGATTATGACCACGGAAAGCCTGATCACTGAACTTCCGGAAAAGAAAGAAGCTGTTCCCGGCCCCAATCCCGGCATGGGCGGTATGGGCGAAGACTACTAAACTTCATGGCTGTCAAAGGCTGGTTTGATCTTACCCCAGAAGAACGAAAAGCAGTTCTCCTTCATCTCCACCACCGTGACATTGGAGAACAACGCCTTACTCTGTCTGTCTTACCAGTTTATTAACCCGCTTCAAACTTCTGGATGATCCGGAAATCCGCCAGCACTTTAAAGAAGAAAAAATCCCCCTTCCGCCACTGTTACCAGAGAAACTCAGCGCTAAAAAAATTCTTCTGTTTTATTGGCCGCAAACCCGCTTCTTGACCTCCTCTGCTAAACTCATCATCATGATCGAGTCAAAATCAGACTCTGTTCAGTTGGTAGCCATTTCTTCACTTTTTCCGGATTTTGACTCGGTCAGGAATTTTACCCCTAGGTTAGTTAAAACCAACAATCTGCTTACCATAGGAGACTCTGTCTCGACAGGCCGTGATTTTCTGGCCCAGCCCCAACGACAATGCGCCTTATTGGCTCGCTATTCAACATGGCCTTGCTCTGCGTCGGGGCGGATTTGGACCGGACGAAGAAAAACTCAAAGCCCAAAACTCCGAAATCTTCAGAAATTATGCAATTGCTTGGTTGGGAAGTCTGGATCTGAAAAACACTGAAATTCAAGTCACTCATTATGGAACCGGTATTCGGGTTTCTCCCGCCGAGGATCCCTCCCTTGGCCTAAGCTTCACTAATGTTGGAGGAAAATCATCAAGTTTTCCGCGGTAGGGTTACAGCTTTTAGTTCAACCCCAAAATCGACGCGGGATTAATTGGTTTTCCGTTCTGATGGATCTCCAGGTGCAGGTGCGGTCCTGTGGACCGGCCGGTTGAGCCGGACAGCCCGATTATGGTTCCTGTATTGACTTCTTGTCCTGCAAAGACATTAATTTTGGATAAATGGGCATACAGGCTCTCAAACTCCGGCCCATGGGAAACGACAATCATACTTCCGTACCCAAACCAGTTTTTTTCCGTCTTGATTACTCTTCCGCTCATTACCGGCCGGACCGGAGTCCCGATCGGAGTGGATAAGTCGATTCCGGCGTGCATTAGCCAAAATCCCTGAGTCACAAACATTTGCGGCAGGGGATTAACCACTGTTTCCCGGGTAGTCAGCGGTGTTTCTTTTTCAGGCATCACCAAAGCCGGGTTTCCGCCGGCATCACTGGCCAAAGACGGAAAAGGTCCGAATATGGCCAAAATTGTTACTCCCAGTACCAGATTTAATCCGACCAGCCGTAAAAAATGCCGGTGGCCGGTAATCAGCCGAAAGATAAAACTGACCGGGTGGCTGTTTCCGCAGGCTGCGGCAAAACTAACCAGCTTCCAGGCCAATTCCTTTACTGATAGGGGAGTACCGCGATTACCTAAAAGCGGCTCGGCCTTTTTCATTATCCAATCTTTCCAATTTTGTTGCATAAGCAAAAAAAATCTCCTGCGTTCACAGAAGATATACAGAAGAGTATATAAGAAAAATCAGCCCAAGTCAACCTAAACCGAAGAAAAACCGAATGATTATTATCCTCTCCCCCGTTCGGGTTATATTCGGAAGACAGGAAGGGGAGTCCCAATTAAATTTTGAGGCCGGAGCGGGATTCGCACCCGCGTATACCTGTTTTGCAGACAGGCGTGTTAGCTACTTCACCATCCGGCCGGCACGTGAATTATAGCAATTCTGTGGTATATTACGCTTGTGAGATCCAAAAAGCTTCTTCCCTTGGCCGTTATTTTTGCCTGTCTGGGTGCCGTTGCCGGTCTGATTACCGTCCGCCTTTTCCATGTCCAGAAACCGACCGCAGGTCTCAAAATTGAAACTACCCCGCCTTCCCTGGTTTTTATCAACAATGTTCAGGTTGGCCGGACCCCTCTGGACCAAATGTTTAATCCTGGTGAAACTACCGTCAAGTTAATTCCCGAATCTACTTCACTTGATTTGTCCGCATATCAAACTAAAATCCAGCTTACGGATAAAGTTTATACCGTTATCCGGCGGGAATTCGGTTTTCCGGAAGCCCAATCTTCCGGAGAGACTATTACCCTCATCCCCCAATCGGGCAAGACAGCTTCCTTAAGCGTGATTACCTCCGACCCGGATGCGGCTTCCGTGATGATCGACAATGAGCCTCAGGGATTTTCTCCTTTGGCTATCGACAACGTCACTCCCTCCGACCACCAAATCGAAATTAGCGCCCCCGGTTATCAAACCCGGAATTTTTCGGCCAGAGCCATCGGTGGTTATCAGCTGTCAATAAACGTAAAACTGGCCGCTAAAAACCAGGTTATTCCTTCCATTCCTCCGGCCTTGATTTCAGAAACTCCGGTTGCCACTTCCTCCGCTCCCGCTACCCCGTCTCCCAGTCTTAAAGCAACACCCGCCATCACCAAGCCATATGTCAAAATTTCCTCCACACCTACAGGTTTTCTGCGTGTCCGGACGGGTCCGTCAAAAACCGCCGACGAGGTGGGACAGGTAAAACCCGGTGAAAACTATCCTCTAATGGATTCCGTCTCCGGTTGGTATCAGATTAAAATCGCTCTTCCGGCCACATCTTCCGGCTGGATTTCTGCCGACTACGCCCAGGCTTTCAAATAATTCTAAAACCACGAACCGTAAAGTACTCCGATTACAATCAACCCCCACGTAACCACAGACAACAAAAGCGGACCATCGGACAAAATGACTCTTTCCGGCGATTCAGCCCTGGATCCGTCATAAATGATTCTCAAATATCTCATTATTCCGAAAATTACCACCGGAATCGTGGCCATCAGCCACTTATTAATCGTCAGGGTTCTGGAAACCAGCGGTAACGCTGTCTGCGGCCCTATCACACTTGCCTGGTCATAAAAATTAAAAGTAAATAATGCCCAGGACAGAAACGCTGCAGTGGAAAACATCGAAAGGTATGCATCCAGAATGTCCGCGCTGTACTTCCCCATAACTTTCCGGTGCAACACCGCCACTGCTTGCTCATGCAATATTGCCAGCTCTGCCCTCCTTTTCCCCACCGCCAGAAATAATGATGTCGAAATCACGCAGAGTAAAAACCAGATGGAAAGATGAGCGTTAATTACAATCGCTCCCGCAAAAACCCTTAAAAAGAATCCCAGAGCCACTATAAACACATCCGCAACTTCAATATTTTTCAGCCACAATGAATACATCACCTGTAATAACCAATATCCGAAAACTGCCACAAAGAATAACGGGGACAGTCGGTATGCCCAACCCAAACCCGAAAAGCTTCCCAAGGCAAATACACCCAAAGCTAAAGCCATGGAAATTTTACCTGATGCAATTGGTCTCTTTTTTTTAAAAGGATGTGCCTGATCTGCCTTAATATCCACCACATCGTTCAGAAAATATATTGCCGACGCAATCACAGAAAATATTGCCACCGCTTCAGTCACCTTCCAGAAGTCTTTTACCCAAATGTTATAGGCAAAAATATTTCCAGTAAAAACCAGAGCTCCGTACAGGGTTAAATTTTTTAACCACTGTCTCGGTCTGGCTGTTTTGAGTAAATCGACCAGTTTTGTAGCCACCATATAATTCCTGCCGATACCAACACAACTGTGGCCATTGTAAAGTACTTGGCCGTAGCTTTCAATTGCAGCGCCAAAACAGCCAATCCCACAGACATCCCCCAATAGAACACAGCAATGCGGCGTTTACCCCACCCCCTGTCTAAAAGTAAATGATGCAGGTGTTCATGTCCTCCCCACACCGGAGATCTTCCTTCTCTGATTCTTTTGAAAATTACCAAAACTGCATCAATAAACGGAATAGCTAAAACCAGAAGCATTGCCCCCACCTTCGCACCGGAAAGGATAGCCAGAAGTCCCAGCAAAAAGCCTGCCAGGCTCTTACCGCCGTATCCCGGCATAATTTTTTGCGGATACCAATTCCAGGGAAGAAACCCGGCGTAAGCTCCCGCAATTAATCCCGCCAGTACCACCACTTCTATTTGCGAACTGTCCCCGCCGGATCTTAGGCCTAAAATTGCAATCGCCACCGCTGCCACAATTACAAAACCCGGCAACTGCCCGTCTACACCACTGCTCCACCCCACAATGTTTTGCATCCACACGAGCCATATTAGGGCAAACAAATCAGACAGCCACCAAATGCAATGCCGGCTTCCCCACCACCAGAAACAGACTTTGGGAGAATCAAGCTCCAAAACTCCCCCCAACGGATTGGTTATATAAACAATTCCAATTCCCACACCGATTACACATAAAGCTGCCAGAATATTTATCACCAGTCTTAAGTAAGGAGATATGGCCTCTTCATATCTGTCATCCAGAAAGCCGATTGCCGCCAGTATGGAGGCGGCCGCAATTATTCCCGCGGTTCTGGTGTCCCAAGGTAAAAACAGCAGGCTTCCCGTAACTAAAGCCGCAAATATCGGAATTCCGCCTCCCCTGGGTACCGGATGCTCGTGGACGACCTTGGGGTGCTTGTGTTTTTTGGGATCGTCGATAATTTTTAGTCTTTTTCCACCGGCAATTACCACCCCCGATACCACAAATGCTATTCCGGCTGCGACTGCGGCCGGTTGCCAAAAAAATTGCCAGGCGGGATTTGTCATCTTATGTCACAATCAGAACTATTCTTAAAACTGCCAACAATAAAATTACTTCGGATATTATCCCCGCCGCTACTAATATTGCCGCCAAAACTTTTTCTGAATTTAGCCTTCTGGCTGAAAAAGTAGCAAAAATTGCTACAACAACGGCGATTAATAACGGCCACCATAAACCTGGTGTGCCGGTAAGCTGTTCTTCCCCCCAGGGACGGCTGTAAAAAAGGGGAAGCTGTACCGGCAGATTTCTCCCAAATACCACCCAAATACCAATTCCGATAGCCACCAGCATGGCGGTCACAGTCCACTGCCAACGTATCAATTTTTCCACAATCCCTCCCCAATCAATTTTTTCCACAAATTGATTATAGTACCTTTAATTATATTTCCCGCCCAGAATGGACAATCTGTATATTTTTGCCTGACCGATACTATTTTGGAGTTTGTAATAATTAGACAACCAGCTGGAAAATCCCGGCAGTTGATCATCTTCACCGAAGCTTACTACATATTTTGGAGGTTCTTTTGTCAGTAACTGCATGGTAGCTCTCTCACCCCCAAAATCTTTTATATGATACCTGGCTATATATTTTCCGGCTGACCTTCTTTTGGCCAGGGCGTAAATTACCGGCTGGTCCCCCCAGATAAATAATTTATCATCCGGCCTGCTTCCGCCGGCGACTATAGACGCTATTTCATAGTTGTTATTCACCTGATTGTCAAACCAGGCAAAATACTCACCTGTCGTTTTTTGCCGGCCTGCCCATTTAATAAAATTTTCATAATATCCGATTACCGGATATCCGTAAAATTTAAATATCAAAGCGGCTCCTACAAAACCGAGTATTACTACCGCACCGATAATTTTTTCTGTTCTCTTTCCCCACCCCAGAAGCCACCAGCTGACAGCCAAAGCACCTGCTCCCTGAAGCATATAATGCGGATACGGCCGGCCGGACATCAGGGAAGCAAACAGGGTAATGATTCCCCATAGTCCGACGATTGTTCCTCTTATCCCGATCCGCCGGGTCAGCCCCAGGACGGGAACCAAAAGTATGCAGGCAATGGCCACTCTTCCCTTTAGGGAGAAAATTCCAGCTCCTCCGCTGGCAATTTTCCAGGACGATAAATAGGGTAAATTCTGAGCCCAGGCAGCTATCAGATATTCCTTACCCGCACCAGCCAGCCAATAGTAAATTGCACTGATTGCGACAGGGGTGGCTATCCCCAGACTCAACACCAGAGTTTTTTTCCACCACTCCTTGTCTTCATAAATAAGCCAGATAACCGGCCAAATCCCGGCTTCCAGAATAGCCGGCATCTTAAACAAAGCTCCGCATCCCAATACCAGTCCTGCCACAAAAGCTTTTTTTAAATCTGCCTTTTTCCCCCAGAGTATATATAAAGCCAGGATGGTCGGCAGCAGAAAAAACAGTTCAGCGTTGGCAATATTTCCTTCAAGCTTGGGCCAGGCGGTCAAGAAATGCAAAACCCAGCGTGATCAGCCAACCGGTTTTTTTTGTCGCTCCGATTTTCCCCATCAACTTATAAAACACCCCGATTGTTGCCAGATTCCAGATTGTCGCCAGAAATTTAAACCAAAATTGGTTTCCCCCGGCCAGTGCCGCCATGAAATATAGAAGCGGCGGTTTATTGTCATGAATCTGGCTGTACAAATGCACCCCCCGTCTCAATGCCTGTCCGATGGTCAGGTATATTCCCTCGTCACCATACCAGTACGGCTCAAACCAGCTTGGGATTCTCAGTAAAACTGTTACTCCTAAAATTATCAGCAGCAACGCATGTTTATGTACCCAAAAAGCAATCTTTTTCATTTAACTTTTTCTCTCGTGTAACGCAGAGAAGGTTATTTAACCTTCTCTGTAATTCTATATTCTATATACTTTCCCAGCATTAGTCTTGTGTGCGCATCAAGCCCTGGTAATGCGTTAAAGAAGAAGCCTGAAATCGGCATTAAAATAAACTCGAAAGGTGCCAGCCACACCCGCCATCTAGGGGTGTCCTTGGGTCGTGGCGGTCGGTGCCGGAACTCAATAATCAGAAGCATCACTAAAAATATCAAAGTCACGGTCAGGATTCCCGAGGAAATCCTGGGTAATGTAAAACCTAAAGACGTTCTCTTAAAAACCGGATTAACGATAGTAACCACCGAAACCCCGACGGTAATGATAAACCAATTTACAGGCCAGAGTAGATGATCCTGTACTACCCTGAGGATTCTCAGGGTTTTGTTTAAAAACGATACCTGTGGCTGTTTTAAATACATTTCGATAAACAACGGCAAATCAGACACCCCCCAAGCCCATCTCTTTTTCTGTTCATATTCATTAATAAAAGTTTTCCACATACTGGTAGATTCTGCTGCATCAGCACTCGAAGGCAAAAATATCGGTTCTACTTCCACTTTTCCGTCCAGTTTGAAAAAAGCTTTGAAGAAAATCCTGTAATCCTCGGGAATTACGTCAGTGTCCCAATATCCGATTTTATCAATCATCGAGAAAGTGGACGAATAATTTGAAAAATTAATCAATCTGTCCCGGCGCACCAGCAATCCGATTTGCCATATATTGGAGAAAGTATTAATCACTCTGGTCATTGCCGGAATCCTCCAGATGTTGTTATAAAAAACAATTGCCGGCTGCCAAAATTTCAGATATCTGTTCGGATCATCCAAAAACTTGAAAGTCAGGTAGGAAAAATATTGCGGGTGCAAAATAGCGTCAGCATCGTTGGAGGTGATGGTCAAATAATCCATATTCCATCCTTTTTCATCAACCAATATTCTCTTGGCCTCCCTGGCCGCCCAGGCTTCATTGGAGGATTTCCCTTTCACCTCACCCACGATGTTTGCCGGGTGCACCGTAATCAGGTATTCTCCAAATTTCTTTCCCCAAAGTCTTTCCCAGACTTTCGGCTCCCGTAAAGCCTTTTGGATATCTTTCCTCCGTAGCCATAATCACTGCAATTTGTTTCAGGGGAAAGGTTTGCCGGGTCAAAGCTTCTATGGTTTTGGCGTAGGTATCGAGAGGTTCATTGGCGATCATAATCATTACCACATGTTTAACCCTCTCCCAATCACCAAATCCCTTGACCTCCCTCATCCAATCCAAGCGCTCCGCGGCCTTGATTCTCAGATGGGAAATAAATGTGGCTACCGTCATGGAAAATCCCTTCCACACCCAAAACACATCAAACGCTAATATAAAATAAGCCGTTACCACCGGAAAAAAATACCCCCCCCAGATTAGAAACAAAATTAAGTTCCAGCTCACAAAACCGGGAATAATTTCCAGAATTCGGCGTCGTTTCATGTTAATTTGAATAGCCTTCCGGCGTTTGCTGATGTTAACTCATCTATATACCGGACAGCCACGCCTCTTATTTCGGCTACTTTCTCCGCTACAATTTTAACATTCACCGGGGTATTAATATCACTCTGTACTCCGACGGGAACGGAATATGGCGCATCCGTTTCCAGAAGCAGTAATTCCTCCGGCAATTCCCTGATAACAATTTTCATTCTGGGATTATTTTCGTATGTTACTAACCCCCCGAAACTCATATACCAACCTCTTTCCGCACATTTTTGCATAAATTCCCTTCCCCTGGTAAAGCAGTGCATTAAAACCCCTGTCCTTACCCCGTTCAGTATTCTTAATATATCTTCATCCGCGTTTCGGTTATGCACCACAATCGGCAATCTTGTTTCTTCGGCCAGTCCCGCCATCGCTCCAAACAACTCTTTCTGTTTGTTCTTTTCTTCAGGTTTTGTCTCAAGTCTAAAGTCCAATCCCACTTCTCCTATACCTACCACTTTTGGATGTTTGATTAATTTTATTAATTCACGCATATTTTTTTGCCAACCATCAAACACATTCTCCGGATGAATACCTGCTACAGCCCATACATTGTCAAACTTTTCCGACAGTTGCACTGCTTCTATACTATCCTCGAGGCTGGTTCCGGCCGTGATTATTTTCACTCCCGATTCTGCAATTTCTGATATCTCATTATCCCGGTATCGTGAATCAGTCAGGTGACAGTGGACATCAATCATTGTATTCTCGGAAACAACCCGGCCCGAGCTTGAATCTTCGGTCCCTTAAATTGTTCCAGTATCTCTTCCGCCGTCTCGGGTAAAAACGGCTGCAGGTGGTACGCAATATGCCTGACCTTCCCCACCAGCTCTATTAATACACTTCTTAATTCTTCGCCATTTAATTTCCACGGTTGTTTGTTATCGATGACCTGGTCACAATTACTTACCTCAAGTGCTATTAAGGCGGCTGCCTCATGAAATTTGAATTCATTTATTTTATCCCCGATCTTTCTGTTAAACGTCAACTTTTCTTTGGGGAATTCAAAACCGCTGTTCTGGCATAACTTAGCCACTCTCGCGACAACATTTCCTACCCCATTGGCCAAGCTGGAATTGTAAAAATCAACCAGCTTACTAATGGAAAAATCACTGTCTTCCCAGGGGTGTATCTGTGACAACAGATAAAACCTCAATGTATCGGCCTTATATTTTTCAGCCAACTCGATGGCATTAATTGCATCACCCGAGCTTTTGCTTATTTTCTGTCCGTCTACGGTCAAAAATCCATGGATAAACACCTGCTTGGAATTAGGCAGTCCTGCAGACAAGAGCATTGCCTGCCACATTGCGGATTGCTGCCGCAGATTATCTTTTCCCGCCACCTGTACCCCAGGCCAGAAATCAGAAAATTTCTTCCCATTCTCCGGCCACCCTAAGGTAGAAATGTAATTAATTAAAGCGTCAAACCACACATACATCACATGTTCAGGGTCGTCCGGTACATCAATTCCCCAAGGCATCTTCTTCCTCAGTCTGGATACACTGAAATCCTCCAGCCCGGTTTTTACAAAAGTCTTTATTTCATTATATTTTCCTTCCGGGATGACAAAATCAGGATGTTTGTCGTAAAAATCCAGCAGAGGCTGCTGATATTTGGAAAATCTGAAGAAATAATTTTCTTCCTCAATAATTTCCAGTTCAAGGGCAGGATGAATCGGGCACTTCCCATCAATCAGCTCTGACTCCGTCTTTTCCAACTCGCACCCTACACAGTACTTGATTCTATAATTTTTCTTGTAAATATCTCCCTTTTTCAGGCACCTTTGCCAAAATTCCTGAGCGGCTTTAATATGATGCGGGTCCGTGGTCCGGATAAAATTTGTGTAACTTAAATTCAGAGCTCTTTTCAGATCATCAAATTTGGCTGCATACTCATTACAGTAAATCTGCGGATCCTTCCCCAACTCTAAGGCCTTACGGTAGATTTTTAACCCGTGTTCATCAGTGCCGAAATTAAAAATAACATCTTTTCCCAACAATCTTTGATATCTGGCGATCACATCCGCTTGCACGATCTCCAGGGCAAACCCGATGTGCGGTTCAGCGTTTACGTAAGGTAAGGTAGTCGTAATATAAAATTTTTCCGCCATATTCGTATTTTAACCCATCGCCTTGATATAATCCTCCCCGTGGATAAATCTTACCAGCCGTCATCAGAGGTGCTTGAAAAGTATGCCGGGGTGTTGGTTAATTATGCTTTGAATTCCGGTAAGGGGGTTAAAAAAGGTGAAGTAGTCAGGCTGGTAGTTAATGAGTCAGCCAAACCGCTGTACGTAGCCTTAAGAAATCAATTATTACGATCCGGGGCTCATTGTATTACCGCCTACCACCCTGACGGTGTAGACAGGGAATATTTTGAGCTGGCTGATGAAACCCAGTTAAAATTTTTCCCCAGAAAGTACTTTCGCGGCCTGGCTGATGAGATCGATCATTCCATCGGCATTATTTCCGAGACCGACAAACACGAACTGGAAGGCATAGACCCGGCCAGGATTATGCTTAGCCAAAAAACCAAAAAACCTTTCAAAGACTGGTTGGATGCCAAAGAAAATGCCGGCCGTTTTACCTGGACTTTGGCGCTTTTTGGCACTCCGGCTATGGCCAAAGAAGCCGGTATGAACCTGAAACAATATTGGGATCAGATTATTAAGGCTTGTTTTTTGGACCATCCCGACCCGATATCCAAATGGCGGGAGGTGTCTGTCCAAAACACCGGTATCAGAAAAAAACTTAATGCTTTAGCCATAGAAAAACTGCATCTTAAAGGTCCTGATGTCGACCTTTGGATTACTTTGGGGCAAAAACGCCGATGGCTTGGCGGCTCCGGCCGCAACATTCCCAGTTTTGAGATATTTACTTCTCCTGACTGGCGGGGGACCAATGGGTGGATTGAATTCAACCAACCTCTCTACCGATACGGCAATTTAATTACCGGCATCAGGCTGGAATTTGAGAAAGGCTTGGTTGTTAAAAGCTCGGCCACGAAAAATTATTCGGTTCTTCAGAAAATGCTGGAGGTAGAAAATGCAAATAAGATTGGGGAATTTTCCTTGACAGACAGGCGCCTTTCAAGAATCGATAAATTTATGGCCGAAACCCTGTTTGATGAAAACATTTCCGGTCCTTTCGGCAATACCCATATTGCCCTGGGAACCGCTTACGACGACACATATTCCGGGAACATAAAGAATCTTAATAAATCTCTCAAGACCAAACTGGGTTTTAACAATTCCGTAATCCACACGGACATCATTTCTACCACCGACCGTACGGTTACCGCTCATCTTACCGATGGTTCCCGAAAAATCATTTACTCTTCCGGCCGGTTTGTCCTTTAACTCTCCGCTCCCACCTGTCAGTGTCCCGCTGTTTGTACTTGTACATGACCCTTTTAAAAGCTTTCTCCAAATCAATCCCCAGGGAATTAGCCAAACAAACCAGGGTAAAAATTATATCCGCAATTTCATCGTCCAAATTATTATCCTTCTCATCAACCTTCTTCTTTTTCGGACCGAATTGGTGATTGATTTCTCTGGCTAATTCACCCACCTCCTCCATCAATCTGGCCAAAATTTCCAGCGGTTTAAAATAACCCAGTTTAAATTGCCTTATCCACTTGTCAACTTCTTTTTGAATTCCTTTTAGCTTCATATTTTTTGACACTTAGGAGGTTTTTAATTTTTTCTTCCCACTTTGTCGCCCATTCCTCTGCCAGTATTTTTTTAATCGCCACCTGCCACCCCGGGTTTTTCAAATCCTTTTGAATGGTGGCAATCGAAGCCGACGACACCTTCAAATTATCACGGATTACCTCATAACTTCTTTTTTTTGTCAGCCAATAGCCGGTTGCCAGCCTTTTAATTACAGTTGTCAGCTCGGTTTCAGAAAGTAAATCAGAAAATATTTCCCGGGCTTCCTGTGGATTTTTAATATCCGCTACCATCTGGTACCACATCTGCTGCAGCTGCTTCTCTAATATTTTATTAACTTTCTGTTTTGATATCTGCACGAGCCAAATACTACTTTAATTGATCAAACTTATCAACCCCAAAATAAGAATTAAAAGTATACCCGTTAAAACATCCAATACACTCAGGCGGTTGAGTATCAACACCCCGAATATTAAAAGTGAAATTATAAATCCCCATTTTTTCCTACCCCCAAACCACGAAGATAAAAGAAACATTGATACAAATCCTGTTACTAGCACCATTACTTCCTTCCACCATTGATCCGGAGTCCAGTGCCATATCATCCATCCGGTAACCGCCAGACCTAACGCTCCCGCCAGCAAACCCCAAATCGGTTTCTTTTCCTGTTTCCTCATATATAATCAACTTGCCATGAACCCGGATCTTTATCTTATTTTAGCAGTAATTCTGGCGGGATTTGGTATTACTCTCATTCTTTTCCGCCGTTGGTTGTCTGAAAAACCTCAAACGGATACTGCTTTAACTGAATGGCTCAAATCCATGCAGGCCACAGTCCAGGGTTCTTCTTCGGATGTGGCCAAACTGCTTCAGGAAAACACCCGTCAGTTAAATGACCGCTTGGATAACGCCGCCCGGGTCATTTCCTCAGTCCAAAAAAATCTAGGCGAGATGTCAGAAGTGGGTAAAGGCATAAAAACTCTCCAGGAATTTCTCCAAAGCCCGAAACTTAGGGGAAATATCGGCGAGCAGGTTCTCTCGGATATGATAGGAGAGACTTTTCCCAAAAACGCTTTTCACCTGCAGCATTCCTTTAAATCAGGCGTCAAGGCTGACGCTGTCCTAAAAACCGACGCCGGCCTTCTCTGTATCGATTCCAAATTTCCCATGACCAATTTTAACCTGATGGTAAAAGGTGAAACTGAAGCCGAACGAAAACAGGCTAAAAAGGACTTTATTGCCGATGTTAAAAAGCATGCATCCGATATTTCCAGAAAATATATCCTGCCGGAGGAAAACACCATGGATTTTGCCCTGATGTATATTCCGGCCGAAACCGTTTACTACGAAGTCGTTAATACTCCGGAAATTACGGATTATGCCAGATCCTTAAGGGTTTATCCCGTTTCACCCAACACTCTTTATGCTCACCTCCAGGTCCTTCTGGTTTCCTTCCAGGGCAAAGAAATGGAAGCCAAATCCCGGGAGGTTTTCCGGCTCTTGCGGGCTATCCAGAAAGATTACTCCAAAGTCGAGGAGAATCTCGGTGTACTAAATCGCCATGTGACTAATGCTTACAACCAAATGAGCCAGGTCGGCAGCGGTTTTGTCACCCTCGGTCAAAAATTATCCCAGACAAATATGCTGACCGGTGAAGAAAAAGAGGAAACGAAAAAGCTTGAAACATAAATATAATATATGATTCCGGCAGACATCAAACTCCAAATTCCGAAAAATTCTTTACCTGAAAAGCAGAAGCACTTTTTAGCCTACATTCCTTGGGATAACAAATATTTATCCCTTATACCGTCAGAGTACCAAAGGTATTTTCTGGATTGCTTGCCGCTGCTGGGAGTTCGTACCACTGATGTTCACATTGCCGTTTGTTTTCAGTACCTGGATCAGCTGATTCACAGTTTCGAAACTGCACACCGGGTAAAAATAGACAAAGACATTGTAGCTCTGGGTCTTATACTTCATGATATTGGTTGGAGCAGGCTTTCAGATGAAGAAATTGCGGCCAGCCTCGGTATTTCCGGACTAAAACTTAACAAAGCAGCGGCCGGTCCGAAGGAAAGACATGCAGTTGAAGGTGAAAAAATTGCCCGACAAAAACTAGCTGCCTGGGGGATCACGCCGGCTAAAATAAATTTAATCTGTCTGTGCGTTCGCTGGCACGACAACCTGCACAATGTAAGTCAAAACGGAAAGATTCCCCCCGAGGCTGAATTATTAGCGGATTTGGATCACCTTTGGTCATATACTCATCTGAATTTCTGGCAGGATACGGTCAGGAAAGGAATCCCGCCGGCAGACTATGCGGCGAATCTGGACACCGACTTGGACAACTATTTTATTACTCCGGAAGGGAAAGTCTTGGCCGGTCGTCTGTTATCGGATAGAATTGCAGAGTTATGAATTACCACCCTTTGGGTAAGACCGGACTAAAAGTGGCCGAAATTGGTATCGGTACCTGGCAGATAGCCAAAGGTGACATGTGGGCAAATACTGATGAAAAAGAAAGTTTCCACGCCCTGGAGCATTATGTGGATCTGGGGGGTAATTTTATAGACACCGCCTGGATCTATAGTTACTCGCAATTGTTTAATCGTCATGGCTCACACGAACTTATAGGCAAATTTTTAAAGGAATCAAAAAAAAGAGAAAAATTAATCATTGCTTCCAAGGTTCCTCCTAAAAACATGCACTGGCCGGCCAAGCCCGGGATTCCTGTTTCTGAAGTTTTTCCGAACGAATGGATAGAAAAATGTGTCGACGATTCACTGAAAAGCTTACATACGGAATATATAGACCTGATGCAGTTTCATGTCTGGCAGGACGATTTTGCGCAAGACGACGGCTGGAAAAACACCATCCAAAGAATAATTAAATCCGGTAAAGTCCGCTTCTGGGGGATTTCAGTTAACGACTATCAGCCGGAAAATTGTTTAAAGACCTTGGATACGGGCTTAATTGACACCATTCAGTTTATTTTTAATATTTTTCACCAGAAACCTTTGGAAATACTCATCCCTTATGCCCAAGAACACAATATCGGTCTTATTGCCAGGGTTCCGTTGGATGAAGGGGGACTGTCCGGGAAATTCACCGTTGATACCAGGTTTTCCGAGGGAGATTTCCGCCGGAACTTTTTCCAACCCGGCCGTTTACCCGAATTAGTCAGGCGGACGGATACGCTCAAACAACTTCTTCCCAAAAATGAATCTTTAGCTAAGTTTGCTCTCCGCTTCATTCTTTCTTTTGACGCTGTATCCACAGTTATCCCCGGCATGCGCAGGGTCTCATATGTCGATTCCAATACTGCCGTCTCCGGCACCGGGAAACTTCCCCCCCAACTCCTCGCCGAACTCAAAAAACACTCCTGGGAAAGAAACTTTTATATCTGAAAACGAAGTCGAAAATTTGAGGGCAAACCTTATCATAACAAATTTCCGGTCTTATTTGCAGTCTTTATATTTTTCAAAACAACATCAATAATAAGGTGTGTTTTACGGGGAATTAAACTTTACACCGTTCAGAATTCAACGTCAGGTAAATAGGCAGCGTCTCAAAGAAATCGAAAAAGAGCAACAGAGAATTAACGGGACAAGAAAGCCGGTAAAAGGAGGTTTGAGTGAGGCAATTCGGCATGAGCAGGAAAAGACTGAAAGAAACCGGACAAGATGGGTACCCACAGACAGTCAGGAAGCTCAAAGTGCATTAAGAGATCATTTACGGAAACAACAATAAATTTTAAGAATGATTGAGTGCGGTTGTTACAAACACCCCACGGTGATATCTGACTGACCCAAATTCCTTAATCGCTTCTATATGATAACCGGTTCCGTATCCCGCGTTCATCCGCCATCCGTATTGCGGATGTTTGCCGTGCAGCTCTCGCATCAGTCTGTCGCGGGTGACTTTGGCTACAATTGATGCCGCCATCACGCACTTTCGTGTCCTGTCCGCCCCAACTACGCTTTTTACATTTTTATTTCTTAGATATATATGTAAATTTCCGTCAACAACGTATTTATCAGCTTCAATATTTTTAATCAATCTTTTAAAGATTTCCTTATTTGCCCATCCGATTCCCCGGTTATTTATTTGTCTGGCTGTGATTATTTCTGTTTTTACTACACAACCGGATTCAAGAATTGCTTGACATATTTTTTCCCGTCGTCTTGGGTTGAGTTTCTTGGAATCTTTCAATTCCAAATTATATATTCTGAATTTTGAATTCAATATTACCCCTGATGCTACCAATGGTCCCGCCAAAGCACCTCTTCCCGCTTCATCCAATCCGCAGACAATCATGATCACAGTATAATGGCACCATGCCGGAAAAAAAACTTAACAGCAAACAACTTGAAGCTGTCAATCATGGGGACGGCCCGCTTCTTATCATTGCCGGTGCTGGGACAGGTAAAACCACCGTGATTACGGAACGGGTAAAACGCCTGATTACCGAAAAATTAGCCCAACCCGGGGAAATTCTCGGTCTGACTTTTACTGATAAAGCCGCCCGGGAAATGGAAGACCGGATTGATATTGCGCTTCCCTATGGCTTTACCCAAATGTGGATTATGACCTTTCATTCTTTTTGCGATCGGATCCTTCGGGATGAAGGTCTCCACATAGGTTTGAATACCGGCTACAAGCTGATAACTGATACCGATGTTGTATCTTTATTTCGTCGTCATCTTTTTGATATGGATCTGGATTATTTTCGCCCTCTGGGTAATCCAAATAAATTTATCTCAGGTATGACACAGCATTTTAATCGCCTCCGCGATGAGGATATTTCTCCCGGACAATACCTTGACTGGACAAAATCTCAACCCAAAAATCCTTCTTCACCCGAAGAGGTCCTGACCCAAAAAGAATACTCCGAACTGGCCCGGGTTTTTGATCAATATCAAAAGCTTAAGATTGAAGAAAACGCCCTGGATTTTGCTGATCTGGTCTCTTATACCTTAAAACTTTTTCGTGAACGTTCCAATGTTTTAAAATATTATCAGCAGAAATTCAGGTATATTTTGGTTGATGAATATCAGGATACCAACTATGCCCAAAATCAATTAGTTAATCTTTTGGCGGGGAAACATCATAATTTGGCCGTAGTTGCCGATGACGACCAATCCATTTATCGCTGGCGCGGAGCAGCTATCAGTAATGTTGTTCAATTTAAAACCACATATCCCAAAGCCAAACTTGTTGTTCTGACCCGAAACTATCGCAACACCCAGGAAATTTTGGACACAGCTTACAGGCTGATTCAGTTTAATAATCCCGACCGTTTGGAGGTTAAAGAAAAAATTACTAAAAAACTGAAAGCTGCTTCATCCAAACCCGGTTACCCGGTAGAATTTTTGCATTTTGATCGGGTGGAAAACGAAGCAGACGGGGTAGCCAAAAAAATAAAATCTTTACTGGAGGAAAACCCGGGGCAATATTCTCCCAAAGATTTTGCTATTTTGGTTCGGGCCAACGCTCACGCTCATTCGTTTTCCCGCGGTCTGGACCGTTTGGGTATTCCGTATCAATTTCTGGGACCTGGCCGTTTATTTGAGCAGTCGGAGGTCAAAGATCTGATTGCTTATCTTAAAATACTTCAGGATCCCGAAGATGACCAATCCCTTTTCCGGATCCTTTCAATGGAATATTTTGCCATTCCAGTCCGTGACCTGGTTACTATAAGTAATTATGCCCAAAAACACCAGATTTCTCTTTTTACAGCCTGTGAATCTCCGGATGATCTTGCTCTTCCCCGGGCCACCAACAATAAAATAAGCCGTGTTACCAGCATTATTAATAAACACCTTGCTTTAATTACCAAAGAGTCTGCAGGCCAGATTTTATTTTACTTTTTACAGGATGCGGGACTTTTGTCAGCTATTCTTTCTTACCGGACCCCGCTTGACGAACATAAAGCCGGAAACATCACCAAATTTTTTAATAAATTAAAAAGCTTTGAAACGGAAAATAAAGACGCTTCCGTCACGGCGGTTTTAGACTGGATTGACCTTTCGTCTGAAGTGGGTGAGTCTCCTGCCGCCACCGACACCGACTGGACCCAAAACGATGCTGTAAATATTTTGACCATCCATTCTGCTAAAGGCCTTGAATTTCCGGTTGTTTTTCTGGTTAATCTGGTTTCTCAGCGTTTTCCCACCTCTGAAAAAAAAGAAGCAATTCCTCTCCCCCGGGAAATGATCAGGGAAATTCTTCCCGAAGGCGACTATCACTTACAGGAAGAACGCCGCCTATTCTATGTGGGTATGACCAGAGCCCGCGAGCGGCTTTTTTTAACTGCGGCGGATTTTTACGGTGAAGGTAAAAGAATTAAAAAGACATCGCCTTTCGTGTCTGAAGCTCTTGGAGAGAAAACTATAAACGACCAACTTCCGGCAGCGGATCAAATATCTCTTCTGGATTGGACCAAAAATAATTCAGCTCCAGCCCATCAAAAACCCATACCCATAACTGTAAGTTACTTAAGTTACTCTCAAATCCAGACTTTTTTGGACTGCCCGCTTCATTACAAAGCAAAATATCTTCTCAAAATTTCTTCTCCGCCATCTGCCGCTTCCAGTTTTGGAAATACCATTCACAAAACGCTTAAAGATTACTTCATTTTGCTGCAACAGGGGGAAAAACCGGACATTCTGAAAATATTTGCCGGGGACTGGATTGCAGAAGGTTACCTCAACGCTAAGCACGCCAAATCTTATTTTCAAAAAGGAGAAAAGTATTTAAAAGAGTACTTAGAAAAAAATCCTGTAAAAACCCTGCCCCTGCGCCTGGAAGACTCTTTTACGGTTCCCATAGGTGAACTTAAAATCGGCGGAAAAATTGATAGGGTAGACCTTCTGCCTGACGGTATTTTGGAAATTATTGATTACAAAACAAGCACTAAACAATTAACCATAAAGCAGGCGGCGGTTGATTTACAGCTTTCCTTTTACGCCCTTGCCGCACACCTGATACCTTACCCGCCATATCACAGATCCCCGGATAAGATCAAACTCTCACTCTATTATTTTGATACCCAGGAAAAAATCTCTGTTTTTCAGACACCGCAGCAGTTAAAAAAAGCCAGAGAGCAAATTATTGCTTATAAAGATCAAATTTTACACTCCGATTTTCACTGCAGCCGGGCCGGAATTTGCCAGGGTAAATGTGACTATCAAATTCTGTGCGATTTGGAAACGGAAAAATAACGGTTTATACTTAATATGTGATCACTTTGTCAGGACAGCAATTGACGGGTGTAGATTGGATTACGGTTTCCCCGGCCATCCACCCCCTGCGGACATTGATTTTTTTCTTTCCCATACTCCTTTTTTCCTATTTTTCACTCCACTTTCTTCATAGGGTTAATTCCGGTTCCACAATTGTGGTTTACCCTTCTCATTTTTGGGATTCTTTTCAGATCATTTCCGGCAAATACCAGCTCACACCGGTACAGAAAAAACAGGGATTAATAAAAAGCTACAACAGCCCTCTGGCTTCTGCTTTACTGGGAATCTATATGTTCGCAGCCGCAGAACTTTTACTGATCCTGCTTTTTAAACAACCTGAATATTTCTTTTCCCCGATAATCTAAAACGGCCAGCGCCATTTTTCAAAAGAACCGGGAAATTCTGTCTCTTCCCCCCCAAAGCTTTTTTTAAAGTGCGAGAATCCCAGCCAGCTTTTATTTGGCCATCTGGCGTCATAAATCCCTTCAAAATCCCATATTTTACACCCTCTTTTTTTAGCTTCCTTCATTGCTTCCCAGACAATTAAATACGGCAGATTTAGAACTGTTCCCTCTTTTGTCGATCCGGCATAATAATAAAAAGCGGTATCCCTGTGAATTAAAACCAAAGCTCCTGCCATATCGTTTACAGTTAAACAAAAAACATATTTACCGAAAGCTTTTATCAGAGATTCGTATTCCTTCTTTTTCGGAATCCACAGACTTTTCCTTTTTGCTGACTGCTTCCAGATTTTATAGAAATCTCCGAATTTATTAAAGGAAATTGGATAATTGGAAATTAGTAATTTTCTTATAATATATCTGGCATCTTTCTTAAAAGAGCTTAATATGTTTATCTTTTTTGATTTTAAATCTACTCTCAGGGTTTTTGTCCCCAAAAGGGGCCAGTTACTCACCCGGTATCCGGGTGGTCTCTGATCTTTCATAGGTTCTATCCTAACCATCATTACCCGGTTTTCCCTCAGAATATTTTCGATATTTTCCAGGAGGAAATCTTCGCCGGTTCTCTGCAATTTTGCTATTGCCACCGGTCCCAATTTTCTGATAAATATTTGTATTTTTGGCTGAACTCTCAGGGTTTTCCACCCGATACTCTCCATGTATTTCCCGTACTCCTCTGATTGTCTCAAATCTTCAACTACTTCAATTTTCTTAAGATTTTCCACCTTATTCCCTCCGCTGCTCTGAATAAAGGATAAAACCCGGTATTTACCGGTAGATCGTACGATCCGATAAGTTCGATCGTCTTTCCCCCAAATTGTTCTTTAAACCGGCTGAAACCTTTTCCCTCTTCCGCCCCCCACAGATCCAAAAATTTACATCCTTGGTTTTTTCCCCATTTGGCGACTTCCCAAAGCAACACTGTCGGCGCCATGACTTCTTTGTGCTCCAGTGCCGACGCCCCGTAGGCGTAATAAATTCCTTCTTTAAACTTAAATATAATACTTGCAGCAATAATATCCTTCTCATATTCCGCCACAAATAAATGGGCAACATCACCTTTTAAACTGTTCCACATTAATCGGTGATAATCTCTGCCGTGAGAGTAAATTTTTTGTCTTTTTGCGGTTCCGGAAAACATTAAATCCAAATATTTTTCAAAAGTCTCCGGCAGAGTCGTATTCCCTGACGGTTACCCCGTGCTTTTGGGCAATTTTTATATTGTACCTGCCTTTTGGATGCATCTTCTTTAATAACTCCTCTTCAGTAAGTGTCAGGTCCAGAATGAAAGTCTTGGTTTTGAAAAGAGGCCTGCCCTCTCTCAGTCTCTTACTCAATTTTTAAATTGTCTTTTTTTAATACATTTGGCTCGAGTCTGATCCCTATCGCACCCATTTTTATTCCTTCAGCCTCAAGCGCTTTAAAATCCTTTTCCTCCGGCCATTTTCCCATGGGAATATATCCGAAACACCACGGGGTGTATTTTATTTTCGTCCACACGACAAGCATTCCGTTCACCCGGGAAATTGGTTGCCTTTGTTTTCTAAATTCCCCCCACTCCCAGCTCTGCAGCGGATGAGTCACTCCCTGATTCCAATTTTCAGCCTCGCTCATATCGTTTATTTTACCCTTTACTTTTACTATTCACTATTCATTCTTCCGGTTTCCACCTCCAGTTGCCATTACTGTCAAACCCCCAGTCACTGGCAACTGCCCTTCCGAAACCTTTGATTATGGAGGACTTTTTCCGGCTGCTTTCAATTAAATCCTCCGGGATATCCGCTAAAAATCTTGACACCATATTACTGCTTCTTTGCCCGAAAAACAGTCTTCTGGTGGCATATGTTAAGTACAGCTTATCCTTAGCCCTGGTTATTCCCACATAGCATAACCTCCTTTCCTCCTCCAGTTCTTCCGAATTCATTAATACCCGGGAGTGGGGAAATAATCCTTCCTCCATTCCCACGACGAATACTGTCTTAAATTCCAACCCCTTAGCCGCATGTAAGGTCATCAGAGTTACCGCCCCCAAAGCGTCACTGGATTCCTGACGTAACCGATTTTTACCCTCCCTTTCCGTCAAGGCTATCTGTTCCAGAAAATCAATCAAATCGGGATACTCGGTTGCCACGCTTCTTAATTCCTTAATATTCTCGAGCCGCATGGCCTCTTCTTCATTTAACGGATCATACTGGTCCAGATAATTAGTCTCTCTTAAAACATCATCCAGGATTATTAATGTATCTGTTCTTAAATCCAAATCCTTAAACTTTAAATCAAATTTATGTAATTTTGTTTTCCCGATTTTTTCAGCCCTTTTTCTGGATATTTCATCTTCGGGATTGACCAGTAACTTCAAATAAGCCAGCACGTCTTTAATTTCTTTCCGTTCATAAAATCTCACCCCCCCCACCAGTTTGTAGGGAATACCGGCGTGCAGCATTGCTTCTTCCAGCACTCTTGACTGCGCATTTGTCCGGTATAAAACTGCGGCATCGGAATATTTTTCCCCGCTGTTTTCCATATTCCGGATACTATCTACTACAAACCGGGCTTCATCCAGCTCACTTTCGGCTTCATAAACCGTCAGCAGGTCTCCCATTGCCTTTTCCGTCCACAATTTTAAAATCGGGTGATTTTTATTTTTTGAAATGATATTATTGGCTGCTCTCAGAATATTTTGGGTCGACCGGTAATTTTGCTCCAATTGGATTACTTTCAAATCGGGAAAATCGCGTTTTAAATAATGCAGGTTTCGGTAGTCGGCTCCCCTCCATGAATAAATCGCCTGGGCGGCATCTCCCACCACAGTCAGTCTTCGATGACCAAAGGCCATCATTTTGGTAATTTCATACTGTGCCTTGTTGGTATCCTGATATTCGTCGACCAGAATATACTGATATAAATTATGTAGTATTTTCAGCACTTCGGGCATCTCCTGTAATAAACGAACTGTCATCACCAGCAAATCATCAAAATCCAGGGCATTGTATTTTCTGAGTAATGTTTGATAAGTTGCATATACTCTGGCCACCGTCCGGGAAAAATTACCCCTGGCAAAACCGGCATATTCAGCCGCTCCGATTAAATTATTTTTGGCTTCGGATATTGCTCCCAACACCGAAGCCGGTCTGACAGATTTGGGATCAATTCCCAAAATTGACATTGCCTGTTTGACCACATCTATTTGGTCTGCCTCGTCAAAGATTACAAATCTTTCGGAAATTCCAATATTGTTCCCCATATCTTCTTAGATACCTGGCACAAAAACTATGAAATGTACCTCCGGTAACCGTTTCGTCAGATTTTCCTATCAATTTACGGACTCTCCTGAGCATTTCTTCCGACGCTTTATTGGTAAAAGTCAGAAGCAAAATATTTCTTGGATTTACCCCCTGGCTTTTTATTAAATATGCTACCCTGTGGGTCAGAATCCGGGTTTTACCGCTTCCTGCTCCTGCCAGTATCAGGAGTGGTTTTGAGGTGTCATAAGAAACCGCTTCTTGTTGAATGGGATTGAGTTCGGATAAAATCTCCATGATACTTATTAACTATATGCAGATTAACAAAATCCGCCACATTTACAACCGGATTCGCCGCCAGCTTCTTTCCCATGTGTTTCTGGCCAGAGTTATTCTTATCCTTACAGTTATATCCGTCTTTATCATCGCCGGATTAATCTTTCGCCTCCCTCTTCAGAAAGCTGCATCGGGATGGGGACTAATCACCGGTAAATCCTTACCTCAGACAGCCGGTCGGACAAACCTGGTTCTTTTAGGTACGGGTGGTGAGGGACACACAGGATCGGATTTGACCGACACAATCATTTTTGTATCTATAAAGATTCAAACCGGTGAAACAACACTAATTTCTGTTCCCAGGGATCTTTGGATCCCCTCAATCCGGGCAAAAATAAATACGGCCTATTACTACGGTTACCAGAAACAGGCTACCGGCGGGGGGTTACTTCTGGCCAAATCTGCCGTATCGGAAGCTTTGAATCAACCGGTTCACTTTGCTGTCAAAATAGACTTCTCCACTTTTTCCCAAGCCATAGATTTATTGGGAGGAATAGATATTACAATAGACAGAAGTTTTGATGATTTTCAATACCCGATTGCCGGAAAAGAGAATGATTCCTGTAGTGGCGATCCGGAATATAAGTGCCGCTATGAACATCTCCGTTTTGAAGCAGGCCTCCGGCATATGGATGGGGAAACTGCACTCAAATTTGTCCGATCCCGTCATTCTACGGACCCTGTTGAGGGTACTGATTTTGCCAGGGGACAACGCCAGGAAAAGGTTATTTCGGCTATTAAAGCCAAACTTACTTCAATTGAAAATTTGAAAAACTCCAAAGTCTATCAGGAGCTTTACGATCTGGTGTCCCGTTCTGTAGTTACGGATATCGGACCTGATTATTATTCCGGTTTTTTGCGTCTGGGATTAAAAATGAGAAAACTTCCCTTCAAATCCTTCAGTCTCTCCGAACCGGATCAGCTGGAAAATCCTCCGATTTCTCCCAAATACGACAACCAATGGGTTTTAATTCCCAAAGACAATGACCCTCAGACGGTCTTTAATTACGTTTCGTCACTTCTTCAGTAATCACCGACCTTGTAAATTGTTGTTGTTCCCTGAGAAAAAACCGGTTTTCCCAATTGGGATATTTTCTCCTCATTCAGATTTATATATTTCTGCCTCTCCAGCTCTCCCACCACCACATATTCCACTTTATATTTTTTTAAAAGCGCCTCTGTTTCAATAATATCAGGGGATTCATAAATATATTGGACTTCTCCTCCTCTGTCTCCGATCGGCTCATAACCGCCTCTCCACAGCCATTCATGTACCGCCCAGCCTGCAACTGTGGGTAGTCCGGTAAAAGCAGAGATTCTTTCATAATCGGTATAGCTGTCCCCGGCTGCCTCAAGGATCACCGGTTGTTTTCCGTCCGGAATGTTTGTATTCAGCCAATTAATTGCCGCCATGTCATCCGGGTATTTATCCTCAAGCCATACCAGACCGTTTAATCCCTGATAGGTCTGTAATGAATTGAAGTATGATCTGACAGAAAAATAAGGGTATACCAAGACTAAAAATAACATAGGTACGGATGCTGCCACAAACATTTTAGTAATCAATCCCTTACCTTTTTTAATAATCAAATTCACCATGGTAAATCCGGAAACCATCGACATCAGAATAAACACCTGATAACCGAGCTTAAACATAGTATTACTTCTGAAATGTAAAGGGTAAATATCTTTAAAATAGAAAAACTCGGGGAAAATCACCAATAACAGGGAAAAACCCGACCAGATTAAAAGTGCGGGTTTATGGGGAGTTTTTGGGTCTGCCAGATAAGTTAAACCCAAACCGCAATATAAGAAAAATCCCCATAAAACAAACATCATCCATAAGGGGGATTTTTGGCATTTTTCCGGTTCTTCAAAAATAAGCGGACCGATTTTTGAACCGCTTAAACTGGCCGGAGGGCAATTCACCGCCACCCCTGAAACAAAAGGTTTAAAAGAGATGATAAAAGGAGTAATTATTATTAAGAAAGCACCGCCGGTAACTAAAACCTTCTGTATCAGATTTTTCCACCAATGCCGGCTGGTTACCGGTATCGGCCATTTATTAAACAGCAACAAACATCCGAGAAGTCCGATGTATATGGGTCCGTCCAGGGCATTTGTCATAAATGCCGTTCCTGCCACCGCTCCGTATAAACCGTATTTCCATATTTCCTCCCTTTTCTCCTCCTCCTTAAACATCACGACCAGCAGGGCAATCAGAAGCAATGCGATTGGTATAGCCAGTACGTGGCCATGAACGTCGGAGACAACAAACGAATACGACGGGAATTCGTGGATTGTATAAGGAATAAATCTGGTTGCATTCGGATACCAATAACTATTCCATCCCTCCATAAATTTCTCACGGTCGGTTATGGGTGAAAATATTTTCCAGAAAGGCGGGGGATTATCCTCTCCCCAGTAACCTTTGGTAAAAGCATATATCGTATGTAAGTTTCCTGATAAAGTCACCAGAAGCGCAATAAACAGCGCCCCCAGTATTTTTTTGGAGCTTGATAACCCTGACAACAAATGCCTGCCGATCGAAAAACTCATCGTAAACGTCAATGCAAACAATGTTGCCAGCATCAGATTGAATCCGTAAACAAGGTCAATCCCGGAAAATTTTGTGACTACAGCCATCATTAAATGGCCGAAGTAGTAGTAATTTATTGTGCTTCCGGAAAACCACATATCAGCCGGAGGGAAGTAACCTTCTCTTAAAATTGATCTGGTAAATCCGTAATCCATAAATTTTTCCAAACCATTTATCGTCGGCTCATGAGCTTTTATATAAACCCAGAGCAGTAAACACGCTAAAAAGAATATTTCCTCTATCACCAGCACGGTCCAATTTATTTTTACTTTATCCTTTATTCTTGCGTTAAGACCCAGCCATCCGATCGCTGATAACAAGGCAACCAGAATAAAAATTGACAGCCACCCGAATGGCAATATCCGGAAACTTCCCAAAATCCATACACCGTAAGTAACCAGCAGAAGTCCTACGGCTTTGGCCAGCAAATATCCGTGGTTCTCCCACTTCTTAAACCAGATTTTAGCAAACGGCCATCCGGCCCACCCGATAATCAGTAATATTGCCCACCACCTCAAGCTTAGTGTAAAGTCTGTCAACACACAGCAATTATAATAGAATTATACCCATATGCGTCTTATACTTTTGGTTTTTCTTCCCCTTTTTTCTTTCTGGCTGATGTTTCACACTTTCTCTTACGATTCATCCCGGAATCAGATTCTCATCGCCGCCAAAGCTGCCAGTGATTTTGGCAGCCACTTACCCCATATCAGATCTTTTTCTTTTGGTTCCAACTGGCCCCCGCAATTCCCTCTCTTTCCCGGGGAACGCACCCGGTATCACTTTCTTTTTTATACCGTCACGGGTTTTTTGGAAAAAATAGGTTTCAGAATTGATTACGCCCTCAATCTCCCCAGCAGTCTCGGATTCTTATCTTTAATTTTACTCATTTTTATTTTCACTTCAAAAATATTTTCCTCCGTTTCGGCCGGGTTGGTATCGGTCTTTCTCTTTCTGTTTAACGGTTCATTTTCATTTATTGACTTTTTATCCAAACATCCGCTTTCTCTTCATACGGTTTCCAATATAATTGAAAATTCTTCCTTTCCCTCTTTTGGCCCCTGGAACGGCAGTCTTATCACCGCCTTCTGGAATCTTAATATTTATACCAATCAAAGACATCTGGGATTATCTTTTGCAATTTCCCTGTTAATTATTTACGTTTTATATACCCGGTCCGATAAATTGATATTTTTGGCGGGATTCTTACTGGGTTCTCTCCTTCTTGTAAACCAGGCGGCTTTCATAATCACCGCCATTTTTATTATTTGGTTTCTATTCACCCGACCCGGGATTCGCACCCGGATAGGAATTTCACTTTTGGGAATGCTTCCCTGGGTGTTTCTGGCTTTTTCTGCCATAAACATCTCACCTGTTGTTCACTTTCATCCGGGATATCTCATCCCGGGTTCTTTAACCCCGGTATCTTTTATCCGGTTTTGGGTTTATAACCTTGGCTTTTATATATTTCTTATTCCTTTAGGTTTGATATTAGCCCCGCCTAAAGCAAGACTGTTGGGAATTCCCTTGCTTGCCCTTTTTATTTTACCCAACCTGTGGCAGTTTTCAGCGGACATGATCAATAATCACAAATTATTTAATTTTTTCCTGATTTTGGGAGTAATGTATTCGGCGAATGTTGTAATAAAAATATCCCGCATAAAATACGTAGGGATACTATTAGCTATCTTTCTTACACTCACACTTTCTTTGGGGGGAATAATTGATTTCTTTCCCGTCAAAAACGATTACTTTGTCAGGATCGATGATATCAAGGCCAATCCCGACGCAGCCTTTTTTACCTCCACACCAAAAAATTCCGTTGTTTTGAATAGTTTCTGGTTTTATCACCCCGCTTCCATAGCCGGGAGATCTATTTACAACGGATATTCTTACTTCACATGGTCTTATGGTTACAATCAGACCGCACGTGAAGAGTCCACCAAAAAAATATACGCTTCCTCATCAAAATCAGAGGCCTGTTTTCGCCTTGAAAACGCCGGGATATCCCACGTGGAATTGAGCTCATCTTACGAGGGATTTTTACATCCCAACTGGCAACTTTGGCAAACTCAGTTTGTTCCTGTCTATCAAAATCTCCAAACCGGTTTCACCGTCTATTCCGTTGACCAAAACTGTCCCTCATCATGAAAAAATTTCTCTTATTAATACTTGTCATAGGAGCATTTTTTCGGTTTTTTGGCATAAATTGGGATCAGAACCAGCATCTTCATCCCGACGAAAGGTTTATGACCATGGTTACCCAGAGTATTTCCTGGCCCTCATCAATACCTCAATTTTTTGATACACGCCGCTCTCCGGCCAACCCTCACAACATTGGATACCCGTTTTACGTTTATGGCACCTTACCGTTATTTACCGTAAAAACTGCTTCCCAACTGATGTCTCTGGATACCTACAACGGGAACACACTGGTCGGTCGCTTCATTTCCGCCGGTCTTGACACATTAATTATTTTTCTTGTGTTTCTGATTACTCTTCACCTCTTAAAAAAAGTTCTCCCTGCAATTTTTTCAGCTCTGATTTACGCCGCCGCGGTCTTGCCTGTTCAATTGGCCCATTTCTTTGCAGTGGATACTTTTTTGGTATTTTTTATCACTCTCAGTTTTTATTCTCTGATTAAGCTGATTTCCTCCCCAAAACCTTTTCCTCTCAGAGAGGCAATTCTATTAGGAGTTTGTTTTGGGTGTTCCTTATCATCTAAAATAACCGCCGCCCTTTTTCTGCCAATTATCCTCGTTGGATTTATATATAAACTTTACCTGTCCAAAAATATTGCCCGGGTTGCTTTGATCTCTTTCTTATTTGCACTCGTCGCCTTCATTTCTCTTCGGATTCTTCAGCCATATTTGTTCACCGGACCAATTAATCCGAATCCACAGATTTTGGACAACTGGAGTCAATTGAAGTCTTTTGATAATCCAGATAATGCATTCCCGCCTGCCGTCCAATGGATAAAAACACCGGCTTTTACCTTCCCTTTAACCAATTTATTTCTTTGGGGATGGGGTCCGGTACTCGGAATCTTGGTCATTTTTTCTTCAGTCTTCACTTTCAAATATTCAAAACATTACCCGTTACTTCCGCTGGTTTTAATCTGGATATTTGAACTGTTTATATATCAGTGTCTGCAGTTCGCCAAACCTATGCGCTATTTTTATCCGATTTATCCCTTTCTGGCAATTCCCGCAGGATTTTACCTCTCTCTTATCTGGAAAAAAGTTAATAGTCTCCCCCTCAGAATCATCATATTAATTTTAATTTTATATTGGCCAATATCATTTATCTCAATTTATATGCGCCCTCATTCCAGGGTTCAGGCATCAGCCTGGATTAGTCATAATATTCCTTCCGGAAGTACTCTGTCATGCGAATACTGGGACGACTGCTTACCCCTAAGCGGGAACGGCGAATACCGGATTATCCAATACCCTCTTTATGACCCGGACACTTCTTCTAAGTGGCAGGATATGGAAAACCGGCTCGGGGAGACAGATTACTTGATTCTTTCCAGCAACCGCCTTTATGGCTCTATCGCATCAGTACCGGAAAAATACCCCATCACCAGCCGATTCTATGCCGACCTTTTTTCCGGTCATTTGGGTTTCGTTAAAGTAGCTGAATTTACCTCTCGTCCCAATATCCCGGTCCCCGGTATTAAATTTTGCTTTACTCCGCCATTTGTCAATTATGGTCAAATAGTCAAATCCACTCAGGAGTGTTCTTTACCGGGGATTAGTTTTGTAGACGATTACGCCGATGAATCTTGGACTGTATATGATCATCCTAAAGTCATAATTTTTCAAAAAGCCGGTGATAATATCCAATCGTCTTTGAAATATTAAACTCAGACCTGGCAAAACCCTTCCTTTTTAAAATCGCTTCTTTATTATCAAACGCATTGATAATTTTCTCTGCTAAAGCAATCGGGTCTCTCGGAGCCACTAAATATCCCATTCCAGTTATATTAATCGGCACTCTTGCTCCAGGTAAATCACTGGTTACGACCGGTACTCCCATCATCATTGCCTCTACCTGAACTATTCCAAAAGACTCTAGAATGGAAGGCACTATTAACACATCAATCTGCTCATAAAAAGATCCGATATATTTATTATCGATCACCCCCAATAAAACAAAATTATTAAGACCGTTACTAATAAGTTTAGTAATTTTATTTCGGTACATTACTTCACCCACCGGTTCGGTTGAGCCCAATACTGCAATTATCACTTCACCTTTACCGAAATGCTGTTCCAGAATAGGTAAGGCTTCAATAATGTATTCGAAACCTTTATCCTCTGCCAGTCTGGCTACCATCCCCACAACAATTTTAACCCCCTTTGGAATCCTTTTCCTTATGCTCTCAATAATTTTCTTATTAGTGCCTGGAATTCTGATTGGTGGGTATATTGCGATATATTTATTTTTAATTTTATTGTAGAAAGTTAAACTTCTAGCATAATCATCCGTATAAACAATTACCCGGTCGGACATTTGCATCACACTAATATTTATTATTTCCAATAACCTCTCAATTATTTTATCAACAATACCGCCTCTTAAAACTACCCTGGCGTGATAGATTGAAATTAACTTTTTTCTCATTAATTTTGCGAATATTGCAGTAATTATGCCTTCAGCCTGCGGTAAGTTGATTATTATCACGTCATTTTTCCTTACTTCTTGCCAACTTTTTATCAACCAGTCGAATGATATATACCCCTTACTGATCTTGAAAATCGTTTTTGCTCTAACCACTCTGACACCCTCAATTTGCTCGAAATCTTTAAGTGAATTATCATGCTTCATACACAAAACGGATATTAAATAACCCCTTTTTTGTGCCAGTTCCCCGGAGAGTGCTGTCACATAACAAGTCAGCCCGGAGATATAAGGAGAATAATAACTAAGACTTAATAAGATTTTCATTTCTACAAATCTGATCCAATGCCCTACTTAAATAAGGGAATTTATATCGATACACCCTAAACACATCAAAGATATTGTAGACCCAAAAAATTTTTGCTGAAGTTTTTATGGTGTTTAGAAAATTTACGATATCCCAGTTATCTTCGATGAAGTAGTCAAAATTTTCCAGATTGATTATTCTTTTCTTAAATTCGTGGGGTTGTTCATTTTTCTCATTAATATAAATTCTTTTAAACACTTTTATCAAACCTTGATGCCTCAGCCAGGTGAGGGTGTCATTTTTTACAAAACTAAATCTCCCGGTAATCAAATAGAATTCAAATTTATCGGACCGGGCTAATTTCTTCAGGAATGCCACACCATTAGCCGGGAATGCACTGGGAATAACAATAATCAGATAATAAAGTAATCTCTGCCACTGATTTTTTGGTACAAAGAAACCGATTTTTTTTATTCCCAGAATCTTGTGTTTAACAAATGAAATTGCCAATCTGGCTACCCGGAACGGATTGTAGGTAACTACCCCGTCAAAATCCAATCCGACTTTGATAGTACTCTTCGATGTCACCGGCTAAATTTTACCTTACGCCGCTTTTTTGTACCACCACCATCCGCCTGCTGTTAAAACAGTACCCAATATCAGAAGCCACATCGTCTGATCCGTGCTTCCTGAAGACTCCAACTGGGTCGGAGGGGTGGGCACAGCTGTTGGCCTTGGTGTTATGGTCGGCTTAGGTGTAACAGTAGGGGTAATTGTCGGTGAAGGAGTAGGTGTTTTAGTTGGCGTAATACCCGGAATATAAGTCGGCGTAGGGGATACCCTGGGTGTAGCGGTCGGTTTCGGTGTCGCTGTCGGGTTGGGTGTCGCTGTGGGTTTAACCGACGGAGTTGGGAACAATCGTGGGGTAACCGTGGCTGAAGGTGTTGCCGAATAAGCAGGTGCATTGCTTTCCCCGGCCGCAAACACCGTAAACACTCTGTTTACGGTTTTTAAGACCCCGTCAACCATGGAAGTAACTGTGAGAGTATGCTCGCCTGGAGGTAAATCATTCGGTACGCTGAAAGAAAAGTTACCCTGGCCGTCAGCGGTTACCCTACCGGTAATCACTTCATCAGAGTTGATTTCAATTATCACTTCCGCTCCCGCCGGAGCAGTTCCGATAATTTCAGGGCGCAGGGAATTGGTCTTTTCTCCCGATTTTGGAGTCAGCACATTTAAACCGGGATTAAATGAAATTTTAGATGTTGTTTGTTCGGCCAATGACCCGCTTTCAGTAGCTGCCGCTGGTTTTGGTTTATTCAGAACATAGTTATAGTCTTGACCCAAAATAATTTCCGGCACAGGACTGTCATCTTCGGTAAATATTACTATTTCTGATTTTCCCATCATCCCTCCGTTCACACTTATATTTATTTGCGTTGTTTTTTTGTCGTATTTAACAAAATTTGCTGGATCGGAACTTCTGATAGTAGATAACGGAATTACCCACGAACCGGAAGGTTTCACTAAAGTTGCTTCCAAACCACCACCTGGGACAGTCAGGTAAACCAAAACCCCTTCAGCCGGTTCACCCCCGTCCGTGGCCACCTGACCGTATGCCACATCAGCTGCTGGCTGGGAATCGATTCTCAGACCGGTTTTGACCTGGTATGGAATACCTTCCGAATCATACGTCTTATTTCCGGACCCGATGCTAAAACCGTAGACTGTGTCTGGCTTAAGCCCTTTGGCGGTTACCAAATGAGTGAAGTAATCACCCACAGCTCCTTTTTGTTGATCCCTGTCATCGGTCACGATAATGTTCTGTTCGGATTGACCTTCACCATATTGAATAAATCCCGATACAGCCTTGGTTGTTATCCATGAAACAGTAAAACCGGTATCCGCGACATTTGATATTTTTACCTCCTGGGGAGTCTCTTCGGTCGACGCCTGGATGGACTTTCTAACTTGGCTCTGAACCAACCACAATCCTGACAGCAGCCCTCCCAAGGCTACTAACAGTCCCAGGATTGTTGGAATCGTTATCTCTCTTTTTTTCATGGATTTAATATTTCCAGTTCGGTAAATACATCAGTTTTTAAATTTGGATTAATCTGTTCCAGGTGTTTTTCAATATCTGCTGGTACTTTAATTTTGACATAAGCTCTATATACCTCAAAACCCACCCAGGACGCAATCGTAATCAGCGTCGAAATTAATAGTACCACAACCTCCCTGTCAATTCCTTTTTTTTTCATAGTAGGTCTTCAGGCACAAAACCCGCCTCGCCGTTTACCGTTAATATTAAAACACCATCCTTATTGGTATCAATCAACACGGAAGACAGGACAACAACTCTTCTTAAATTTTCCAGATCAAGCACCATCTTTCTCATTTGAGTATACTCCCCCGAGGCCGAAATAATAAACCTAACCGCCAAAATCCCTTTTGGCATCCGTGATTCAACAGGCCGTGGTCCACCCGTTGGAACTGGGGTTTCGAAAGCCAGGGGTACTTTTTCAATCACAATGGAAGCCAACTGTAATCCGCTTTCAGTCGCGATTTTTTCCAATCTGGCGGCCAGGATATCCCATTCAGATTCTTTTGGTAAAACTTCGTCTAAAAGCGGCATCTTCAAAGAAATTGCATCTAATTCTTCAAGTGCCTTCTGTACAGTCACCATTTTTTCCTCAAGTTTTTGTGAAATTTCCTCTTGCTGTTTAATCTGCCCCAGCAAGCCGGATATTGTTACCAGAGTAGGTCTGAGAGCCAGTATTAGTAACGCAATCAGTAAAATCAGAGACAGAATGACCCACAAACTGGCAGTCCACAAAGGCCGGCTTTGAACCAATTGCAGGTATCTCCGGTATCTGCTTAAACTGCTTTTATAATCCAAAGCCATAATATTTATTTTTTAGCCGATAAACTAAATTTGATTCCGTTTATTCTGCTCCCGAACAGCTCGGTCATATCAACACTTTTCCACATATGATCAGCGGATAGAGTAGCCAAAAGCTCTCCCATAGCCTGCTCACTGAGAGTAATTGCCGTCAGGGACATTTCCCTCTCAACAACCTTCCTCTTTGAAAGCATAATTTCCTCCGGTAATTTTGAAGCAATATAATCCAAAGTGTCACCCGCCTTAAGTCTGGCGGAGAGCATCCGACCGGTCAAATCGAGTCTTTTTTGTGTCTTGATAAATTCAGTTTGTCTGGGTATCTGCGACTCCAAAAAACTGACCTGGCCGTTTATTTGTTCGTTTAAATTTCTTAAATCCTCATCCAGCTTAAATCTTGAAAGAAAAGCTAAAATTACCACCAGTTCGGTGATAATAATTATATGTCTCCCTGTTGTTACCGCCCACTTCAAAAAACGACCCCAAAAAGACTGTTCAAACTCTGAAGGGGGTAAAAGATTAACCCTGCTATCCCGGGCAGACATAGCTTCAGTATATCAATTTCACTTTTTCTTCACCAGAGCAACCAGTCGGGATTTCAGTCTTGCCGCTTTATTCTTATGGATAACTTTTCCTTTCACCGCCCGATCCAGCCTGGAGAATAATTCACTTATTTTTTTCTCAGTCGGCTTCCTTCTCATACCGGAAACTGCCTCTCTCAAAGCTGCACGAATCCTCACATTTACCGCCGCCTTTTGTTTATCGGCCCTTAATTTTCTTAATGCCCCTACAGTAACCGGCATAATCGCCATATAATATCACACATGCGGGAGCTTATCAAAAACGGAACCAACCTGCTTTTACGACGTCAAACCAATATCTTATCGGCAGCTTTTATCATCATGATTACCTATGGAGCCTCACATATTGTGGGGCTGGTTAAAACCCGGTTATTAATCAGCGTCTTTTTTGGATCCAAATCTTCACTGTTGGATGTCTACTTCGCCGCCTTTGTCATTCCGGACACATTATTTCAGCTCTTGGTTATAGGATCTTTGTCTGCCGCTTTTATCCCGGTTTTTACAAAATTGTTAACCCGTAAGGAATCAGATGCCTGGTACGTAGCCGGTACTTCGTTAAATTTGGTTTTCATAGTCTTTTTTATCCTTTCCTTGTTTGTTTTTATCTTAGCAAAGCCTTTTTCTCAGCTTATCGCTCCGGGATTTAATCCCCTCCAGATAACAACCATGAGTTCTCTCCTTCGGGTAATGCTTACAGCTCAATTATTTTTCTGTGTTTCCGGATTCCTCACGGGAATTATTCAGTCACACCAAAGATTTTTAATTCCCGCTCTTGCTCCCATCGCCTACAACCTGGGTATCATCATCGGCACCCTTTTTCTCTCTCCTACGATGGGAATTTTTGGTCCGGCCGTCGGAGTCGTCTTGGGCGCAGCCATACATATGGCTATCCAAATTCCCGTGGCTGTTAAATTGGGTTTTAGATTCATACCCTCTTTGGATTTTCGACATCCTGAGGTCAAAGAAATAATGCGCCTGATGTCCCCCCGTGCAATTGCTTTAGGAATAGACCAAATTGAACAATTTGTAGCAGTAATTTTATCCTCGCTTCTGGCTTCCGGATCATTAACACTATTTAATGTTGCCCGCCTTCTCTATGCAATTCCGACCTCATTATTTGGCGTAACCATCGGTCAGGCGGCCTTGCCTGCACTCTCCCGGCAATCCATCGATATTGACAGGAAAAAATTTAGACAGACTCTTACCGACTCACTCCTGCAGATAACCTTTTTAGCCCTTCCCTTAAGCACTCTTTTTATTGTCCTCCGTATACCTATTATCAGGTTGGTTTTCGGAGCTAAGTCTTTCCCGTGGATCGCGACTTTAATCACCGGGAAAATGCTGGCAATTTTAGCTATTTCATCCACATTTTCCGCTCTTATGCAGTTAATTATCAGGGGTTTTTACGCTCTGCATGATACCAGGACACCCCTGGTAGTCGGCTTTTTTGCCGCAGTTTTTGATGTTGCTGTCAGCATTATTGCGGTTCGATTTCTGGGTTTCGGAGTAATCGGCATAGCTACGGCAATTTCATTAACGACAGTTTTTGAAACCATCATTCTTTTTATCTTGCTTTATCCCCGGCTTCATGCGGATAAAACATTTTTCGTCCGCATTACCAGCTCGTTCGTCAAAATGGTCATAGCAAGCTTTATTACCGGCTTCAGTTTGTGGATTCCCATGCGTTTACTGGATAAATTTGTCTTTGATACCACCAGAACCATACCGCTGATCGGTCTTACTTTAATCACTTCAGCCATAGGACTGTTTGCATATTTGCTTTTCTCCTACTTTTTCAGAGTGGAGGAGCTCCTCTCATTTAAAGTCCTGATCAAACGACTGGAAGATTGGAAAAATATCCTGATGCCTCATTCCAAGGAACCGCTTATCATTCCAGCCCCCGATCAGAATTAGTATTTTTGATAAAATTATCCCATGCATAACATCAGGAATTTTGCCATTATTGCCCATATTGATCACGGTAAATCCACTTTGGCGGATCGCCTTCTGGAAATTACACATACCATATCCCCCAGAGAGATGCAAAATCAGCTTTTGGACAGTAATCCCATCGAAAGAGAACGGGGGATTACTATAAAACTGGCGCCTGTTCGTATGGAATATACTTTAAATAATCAAAGTTACATTTTAAATTTAATTGATACTCCGGGACATGTCGACTTTTCTTACGAAGTCAGCCGTTCACTGGCCGCTTGCGAGGGAGCCATCTTGATAGTAGACGCCACTCAGGGCGTGCAGGCTCAGACACTGGCCCATTACCAGCAAGCCTCGAAATTAGGTCTGACGATTATTCCTGTTGTAAATAAAATCGACATAACCACGGCGGATATATCAGGGACTATTTCTCAGATATGTGAAATATTTGGTTTCAAATCAAATCAAATTCTGCAAATTTCAGCTAAAACCGGAGAGGGTATTGAAAAGCTTATAGAATCTATCATTAATCAAATCCCTTGCCCCAAGGGTTTACCGGACGGTGTTACCAGAGCCTTGGTTTTTAATTCCAATTTTGATTCTCACTTGGGAGTCATTGCCTGGGTTAGGGTTATCGATGGGCAGATTTCAGGCCGGGATCAGTTATTTTTATTAGGTACTAAAAGCACCACAACTGTGGTCGAAGTCGGAGTTTTTATCCCTCAAAGAAAGACAATTCCCTGTTTAAAAACAGGAGAGGTGGGATTTGTGGTAACCGGCTTACGTGATATATCGGATTTAACAGTGGGGGACACTCTGTGCGGAAATTCCCGGGCTGTCTCACTACCCGGTTATCAACCGGTTAAACCTGTGGTATATGTCAGTTTTTATCCTATCGATGGTTCGGAAATAAATACTCTGAGGGATGCTCTGAGCAAATTACGTCTTCAGGACAGCTCACTTCAGTTTCTTCCAGAATTTTCCCCCGCCTTAGGCAACGGCTTCCGGGTTGGATTATTGGGTATGTTGCACGCTGATATTGTTCAGGAGAGAATCGAACGGGAATACGGACTGAGTTTGA
This sequence comes from Candidatus Amesiibacteriota bacterium, assembly GCA_963736875.1. Taxonomy (GTDB): domain Bacteria; phylum Patescibacteriota; class Microgenomatia; order CAZETR01; family Amesbacteraceae; genus CAVTQH01. The sequence continues at coordinate 129,164 of CAVTQH010000002.1, forward strand.
TAGCAGCAGCCCCGTCAGTTGAATATGAAATTCAAAAAAAGAACGGGGAAGTAATTCATATTTCCAAAGCTATGGATTTACCCGATCCGTCTCAGGTGGAGCAGATCCGTGAACCGGCTATCCGCCTTTCCCTGTTTGTCCCGGCTGATTTTGTAGGTAATACCATTCAGTTATGTCAGGATCATCGGGGGGAGCTTCGGGATATGAAATACCTTGGTCGTCTTGTCCACCTCACTTATTCCATGCCTTTGGTTGAGCTGATTCATCAGTTTTATGACCGTTTGAAAAGTCTGACTCAGGGATATGCAACTTTGGATTATGAGTTATCCGGGTTTGTTAACGCTGATTTAGTAAAACTGGATGTTCTGGTTGCCGGTGATGTGATCGATTCTCTATCTCAAATAGTTCCCAGATCCAGAAGTCCGTATATTGCCCGTGAATTAGTGGAAAAACTTAAAAATCTGATTCCCCGGGCACAATTTGAAATTCCGATTCAGGCAGCTATCGGCAGTCACATTTTGGCCAGAGCTGATCTCAAAGGTTTCAGAAAGGACGTTACAGCCAAACTCTCCGGAGGTGATCAGACTCGCAAGGACAAGCTGCTAAAAAAACAAAAAAAAGGGAAATCCCGGATGAAACGGGTGGGTAAAGTTGACTTACCCCAATCTGCCTTTCTCTCCATTCTTAAGATTTCCTGATAATTATTTTGGTTCCAACTCGACTAAAACAACAGTATTTGTCGTCATTGGTACATTTGTTTGTAAAATTGCCTCTGATGTGGCCACTTCAAGCACTGATGTGCTTCCCCCCAAAATTTTCTTATGCAATATAAAATTTCTCTGCTGCAAACCCAAAAAACTTACCGGTACAACCTCACTATGATTTCCTCCCGGATCGTAATTCACTAATAATACCTGATATTTATTCTCGTTTTTTGCTCCGATGGCTTTTATCCAGGTTCCTTCCCCGCTGACCGATAACCTGGAACTTCCCAATTTAGTTAAAAGCCTTAAAGCCTCGTACCTGGGTTTTCCTATCATTCCCCAATTACCGGAGACTGCAAAATTAAACCCGTATTTTACCTGAAACATCAATTCCCTGGCGGTTGCTACCAGATGGGCCGCCCCGATATGTGTATCGTTTTCCTTCCCCATCTCACTTGTTGGTCCCATCTCCGTAACTATCTTTTCCAATCGGGAGAAATACGGATGTGCTTCAATCCACCGGTCAACGCTTTTAACATCTTCCGCATACCTGTTAAGATTCAGATCGTACCGATGCCAGGAAAAGAAATCCAGTCTCAGCCGGTTTTTTAGCGCATAAGTTAAAAAAGTATCCACCCAATTTTTATAAAGTCCCGTAGTTGCCGGACCGCCGATTTTAAACGGTTTTACCCCTCTGGCCTGATTAGCTCCGGTAACCGCATAAGAATATAAAGTCCGATAATCCTTTTTTCCTCTTAAGATCCATTTTCCGAATAAATCCGGTTCATTCCATACCTCATAATAAATATTCTCCAACCCCAGCTCTCCGCTAAAATGTTCAATGGTTTTTCTGACCACGGTTGACCACTCGCTCCAATTCTCCGGCACCGCCAGGATGTCTCCGTTTTTTGTTATAACAGGCGGCATATAAGACAGTGAGAAAAACGGTAATGCTCCCGTATCCAAAATATTATTTACTGTTTTATCCAACTCCGCCCAATTAAAAACCAGCTTCCCCTGGTCACGGGAAACCACGGAAAATTCGTCATAAATATGATCGATTCTAATATAATCAGGTTTAACTTCCGCGACTTTTCCGGTTACTCCGTCTAAAAATCCTCTTAAATTATCTCCTCCCTGGGCGAGTCCCTTCCACACAGTCGGCATCGGACCCAGCGGTTTATTGGTTTCTAATGCAATTGCCGCCAGTCTTCCCTCGGCTCCGGTAATATATCGTACTATCGTATTAGTTAGCTTTAAAAGACTAGGTAACACCAAAGCCAGTAACATAACTCCCGCCAAGGAAACCCACTGATCATGCCTTTTTCCCCGACTCATGTGCTGATTCTACTTTAATTTTTAGTCGCAATAAAGCCTCTTGACAACCATTAGCACTCATGATAACTTATTGCTAATTATGAATTTGACCAATCGTCAGACACAAATACTCAAAGCGATTATTGAAGAATACATTGCTACGGCTGAGCCGGTGGCCAGCGAACAACTGGAAAAAAAATATAACCTGGGAGTTTCCCCCGCGACTATCAGAAATGAAATGGTTAGTCTGACTGACGAAGGTCTGTTACGTCAGCCCCATACTTCAGCCGGACGGGTTCCTACTTCAATAGCCCTGCGTTTTTATGTTGACAAATTGATGCAGGAGAAACAATTAAGTGTTGCAGAAGAGGTTTCAGCCAAGGAAAAAATTTGGGATTCCAGATTTGACTTTGATCGTCTGATGCGCCAGGCTTCATTGGCTCTGGCCCAGGCTACCAAGGATTTAGCCATCGCAGCCACGGACCAGGGTGATATCTATTATGCAGGGGTATCAAATATTCTTGACATGCCGGAGTTTTTCGACATTGATGTTACACGGACGGTTTTATCACTATTGGATCAGCAGGCTCGTCTCAGCCAGCTATTTTTTCAGCGGACATACGGATCTGATCCGGTACACATAGTCTTTGGATCCGACTTGGGTTGGCCTTTCTTTGAACCGGTGGGTATGGCTTTTACACATTTTAACGCCGGTCGTAATCGTCAGGGATCACTGGCTGTTGTTGGTCCGTACAGGCTTGATTTCCCCAGGATAATTCCCACTCTGCGTTATTTTTCCGATCTTATTTCCGAAATGAATAGTAACTGGTAATTGTATGACTCAAATAAAAAACACCCATTTAATAAATCAAATAAAAACCCTGGACGAAAATTGGAAACGGGCACTGGCTGACTATCAAAATCTTCTCCGAAGGGTTGAAAGCGATAAACGGGAGTTTATCAAATTAGCCAATGCCAATTTAATCGCCAGATTGTTACCTTCTCTGGATATCATGGAATTGTCCGCCGTTCATACCGAAGACTTGGGAGTTCAAATGGCAGCCAAACAATTTCATCAGGCTTTGACAGAGGAGGGTTTGCAGTTAATTGAACCGGCTCCGGACAGTTCGTTTGATCCGGCTCTTCATGAATGCAGTGAGACCCTTGATTTACCGGACGGGAAAGCCGAAAATACAATTTCGGAACTGGCGCTGAAAGGGTATCGAATCGGTGAGTACGTCTTACGCCCTGCAAAAGTAAAGGTTTATAAAAAGAAAAACTAAATATATTTACTTGAAATTTTTAAATTATTAATTATAAATTAATAGAGTATGTCAAAAATAATCGGAATAGATTTGGGAACCACCAACTCCTGCGTAGCTGTTATGGAAAGCGGGGGGGTAAAAGTGATCCCGGCTGCTGATACCGGGAGAAACGTTACACCATCTGTAGTAGAACCTGTTAAAAATCTGGTTGGAGACGTAGCCAAACGTCAGGTGGTTCTAAATCCCAAAAACACCATTTACAGTATCAAACGTCTGATGGGCCGGAAGGTTACCGACCCGGAAGTAAAAAGGACCCAGGATATGGTTCCTTATAAAATTGTTTCCGGTAAAGACAATATGGTGACTGTTGAGGTGGAGGGAAAGCAATATACTCCCCAGGAAATATCCGCCAAAGTCCTTCAGGCCATGAAATCGCATGCTGAAGCTTATCTCGGCACCCCGGTTGACAGAGCGGTGATTACAGTCCCTGCATATTTTGATGATTCACAGCGTCAGGCCACCAAACAGGCCGGAGAAATTGCCGGACTAAAAGTTGAGAGAATTATTAACGAACCCACAGCCGCAGCTTTGGCTTATGGTCTGGACAAAAAAAATGCGCACACTGTAGCCGTTTACGATCTTGGCGGAGGGACTTTTGATATTTCTATTCTGGAGCTTGGCGATGGAGTTTTTGAAGTCAAAGCCACCAACGGAGATACTCATTTGGGCGGTGATGATTTTGATGAAAAGATTATGGATTGGATAGTGGATGAATTTAAAAAAGACCATGGGATTGATCTGAAAAAAGATACTCAGGCCCTGCAGCGTCTCCGAGACGCTGCCGAAAAAGCCAAAATTGAACTTTCCTCGAGTTTAGAAGTCGAAATCAACCAGCCATATATTACTCAGCAGAACGGACAACCCCTGCATTTAAACTTAAAGCTAACCCGGGCCAAACTGGAGTCTATTGTTGGTGACTTGATTCAAAAAACTACAGGCCCTGTCAAAGCCTGTCTTAAAGATGCCAAAAAAGACATTAAAGATATTGATGAAGTAGTCTTGGTCGGCGGTATGACCCGGATGCCCAAAGTGATTGAAACTGTCAAAGACTTGTTTGGCAAAGAACCCAATAGAAGTGTAAATCCCGATGAGGTTGTTGCTATCGGAGCTGCTATCCAGGGAGGAGTCCTGACAGGAGATGTTAAAGATGTGGTTCTTCTTGATGTTACACCCCTGACTTTGGGGTTGGAGACTTTGGGCGGGGTTATGACTCCCCTGATTGACCGAAATACCACCATTCCCACCAGCAAAACTCAGGTTTTTTCTACTGCAGCTGACAGCCAAACCTCGGTAGAAATTCATGTTCTTCAGGGAGAACGTCCCATGGCAAATGACAATAAAACCCTTGGCCGCTTTATTCTTGATGGTATTCCGCCGGCTCCCCGGGGTATCCCTCAGATTGAAGTAACCTTTGATATCGATGCCTCCGGAATTCTCAAGGTTTCTGCTAAAGATAAAGCCACCGGCAAGACTCAACATATCACTATCACCAACTCTACTAATCTGGATGAAAAGGAAGTAGAGAGAATGAAAGCGGAAGCGGAGAAACATCAGGCGGAAGATCTGGAAAAGAAAGCCAAGATTGAGGCCAGAAATCAGGCTGATTCTCTGATTTTTACTTCCGAGAAGACCCTTAAAGATGCCGGTGATAAAGCCCCGGCTGATTTGAAAAAGGAAGTCGAAGACAAAGTCAAAAATCTCAAGGATATTCTGGAGACCGGTACCAAAGAAGATCTGGAAGCCAAGTCCAAAGATTTGATGGATTCTCTCCAAAAATTAGGAGGTTCCATGTACCAACAGCAAACTCCTCCTCCGGATCAAAGTGATCAGACAAAAAAGGCGGAAGATAAGAAGGAAGACAAACCCGAAGAAGGCGAAGTTGTAAACTAGAAAAAGAAATCCGGGTTTTATCCCGGATTTCCAAACGTTTTGAAACCAATACAAGAATTACTTCTCAGGTTTTGGTCTGGCCACGTTCACAGTCATCTTTCGGCCTTCGAAATCTTGTTCATGGAACATTTCAATTGCCTTTTTAGCTTCATCTTCAGTGCCCATCTCTACAAAACCGAAACCCTTGCTCCTGCCTGTAACCCGATCAGAAAGGACAACTGCGTCAACTACGGTTCCGGCTTTGGTAAACGCCTGTTTCAGCATATCCGAGGTGACCGCCCAATTTAAATTCCCGACGAAAAGTTTTTTATTGTTAATACTAAGTCACCCCCATCAGAACAACCGACATAAACACCTCCATTTTACAGTAAAATGCGTATAAATGCCACCTTCATTTCCATCCTGGCTCAAGATTAAATTTTTGCCGGTTTCTACCCGGACAGCAGCAGACGCAGCGGCAGCTTTGGGGGTTGATTTGGGCCGGATTGGCAAATCCCTGATTTTTTACTCCGTAACAACCGACAATCCCGTTCTGATCATTGCCAGTGGTGCTAACCGGGTGGATAAGGAAAAGGTCGGGAAGTACCTGGGTTTTAAAATTAAGACCGCCGGTCCGGATTATGTTTTGGAAATCACCGGTTATCCCGTCGGGGGAGTTCCGCCTTTTAATCACAAACAACCTATTCGTACACTTATTGATAAAGACCTAATGCAATATGATGAAATTTGGGTCGCAGCCGGTACTCCCGACTCCCTTTTCCCCATTTCCCCCCAAAAACTGGTAAAGGTATCAAACGCCGAAATTGTAGCTATCTGCTAACTCTTGTCATCTGTTTAAACCTTCCACCTGGCAAAGATTCCGGCGGGTAATATTCTTCCCCCGACAGTTTCTTCTATTCCCAATTCCCCGTTTTCAATTTCTCCTTTGAGATCTTTTGTCACATCCGAGAGCAGATTTCCCAACACCAGACTGGACATATCAGCGGTATAAGCGTTTATAAGCCAAAACAGGGGAGCAGGGGATATGATTTCCCTGCAGGCAGTTACTAATTCTGGCAGATTCTCCATAAGTTTCCACACCTCACCCTTCATTCCCCGACCAAACCGGGGTGGATCCATGATTATTCCGTCGTATTTTACTCCCCGTTTAATTTCCCGTTTTACAAATTTAAAAGCATCATCCTGGATCCAGCGGATTTTTTCCCTGGGTACACCCGACAATTTGGTATTTTCAGAAGCCCACATCATAGCCGGCTTCGATGCATCCACATGGGTAACATGCACTCCGGTTAATGCCGCGGCAATCGTCGCCCCTCCCGTATACGCAAATAAATTAAGTATTTTTATATTTGTAGTTTGTAATCTGGAATTTGTGATTTGATTGGCGATCCATTCCCAATTAACTGCCTGTTCCGGAAATACTCCCGTATGTTTAAATTCTGTTGGTTTCAAAATAAACTTAATATTTTGGTAGGATATCTGCCATGGATTTGGCGGGGAAGTTTTAAAATCCCAATTTTCTTCAAATATCCCGTCTGCCTCCGCCCAGATTTTGATGTTACTTCTTCTCCATATGGCTCTGGGATCAGGTCTGATGGTAATAAACTGCCCCCACCTTTCCAGTTTCTTTCCCTCTCCCGAATCTATCAGTTCATAATCTTTCCACCCCTCGGGACAAAAAATATGCGTATTTGTCATTTACACTCTTCTTCTTTTCTTTGGTCTGGATCCGTTATGCGCCATCGGAGTTACATCGGCAATCAGTGACATTTTCATCCCGGCTGCTTTCAAAGCGCGTAAAGCTGCATCCCGCCCGGCACCGGGACCTTTCAGATATACTTCTACTTCCTTTATTCCGGTGGCCATGGCTTTCCTGGCTGTTGCCTCTACTGCCGTTGTGGCCGCAAAAGGGGTAGCTTTTCTGGCTCCCTTAAATCCGGATGCCCCGGAAGACCCCCAGGCTATGACGTTTCCTGAAGCATCTGCAATGGTCACTAAAGTATTATTAAAGGTCGCGGTAATATATGCCTTGCCGTTCATTTGGCATCCTCCTTTTTCTCCTTCTCCTTCTTGGCTACCTCCACTTTAGCTAATGCCTCTTTCTTTAAAGCTCCGATAGTTACTCTCTTACCTCTCTTAGTCCGGGCGTTGGTTCTGGTTCTCTGGCCTCTGGAAGGCAAACCCCTGGCATGCCTTAAACCCCGGTAAGATCCGATTTCCTTAAGCCTGGTTACATTTTGGGAAATCTGCTTTCTTAAATCGCCTTCCACTTTTATTCCTTCAATCACTTTCTGTAGTCGTGATACCTCTTCAGCAGTCAAGCTCTCCACTCTTTTCGCCGCGTCTACAGCTGCCTTAGTCAATATTCCTGCTACATTTGTTCTTCCGATCCCGAAAATATAAGTCAAAGCAACATCTATGCGCTTCTTTTCCGGAATATCTATACCTGCAATTCTGGGCATATATTATTTCATCCCTGGCGCTGCTTATGCCGGGGATTTGTACAAATAACAAACAGCACACCTTTGCGTTTAATTACTTTGCAATTACGGCAGCGGGTTTTAATAGAAGCTTGTACTTTCATTTTAATTTGTACACAATTCTTCCCCGGCTGGTATCCAGGGCGGAAATTTCACACCTCACCCTGTCACCGGGCAACAACCTGACATAATTCAGCCGCATTTTTCCGGCTATGGTGCACAGAACAATTTTTCCGATCAGAGCTTGTTCGCCGGTAGTGTCTATTTTTACCCGAAACATAGTGTTGGGTAAATTTTCAACCACCACCCCTTCAGCCAAAAAGTTCTTTAGATCACTCATTCTTTCAAATATTTTCTGTTCCTGTCAGGATAACCGGGCCGGATTGTGCCAAAGCCACGGTTTGCTCAAACAGCCCTGATATTTTACCATCAGCCGTGGCTATTGTCCAACCATCATCATTTTTATACACGACCTCAAATATCCCCGCGTTATACATTACTTCTATGGCTAAAACCATTCCTGTCTGTAAAACCTGTGAGTGTTCATATTTCCCCACAACAAAGCAGGGGATAGCAGGCTCTTCGTGAAGGTTCTTTCCTACCCCATGGCCTGTAAGTGCCCGCACTGCACTATATCCGGCAGCTTCAACAGTCTCCTGTATCGCTTTCGAGATATCAGCCACTCTTTTTCCCGGTTTGGCTTGCTCAATAGCCGTCTTCAAAGCCAGTTTACCCGTATCCAGAAACTTATTACTATTGCTGTTCACAATTACTGTTGTCGCTGTATCTGTGTGATATCCCTTATAAAAAAGCCCTACATCAATACCCACCTTGTCGCCATCCCTGATAACAGTCTCATCAGGTATACCATGGACCACCACATCATTTAAGTTAATACAGGTAGCCCAATAGTATCCCGGCACCATCTTAAAAGAAGCCTTGCCTCCGGCTTTTTCGATCATATCACTAGCCATTTTTTCCAAGTCCATGGTTCTTATCCCCGGTTTGACTGCAAAAGCTAAGGTGTCCCTGATATTTCCCAGAATTTGCCCTCCCCGGGCCATAATTTTTATCTCTCCCTCCGTTTTTATTGTCAATTTATCCATGTAATTCACAATCCCAATTTGGCTACAATTTCTTGATGAATTCTCTCAATCGGTCTTTCCCCATTAATTTCCACCAATACCCCTTCTTTTTTTGCTGCCTCGATTACTTTTTCCGTGGAACGGTTAAAAGCCTCCAATCTTTTTTTAATAGCGTCCGGTGTATCATCTTCCCTTTGCACCAAATTGCCTCCGCATTCACAATTATTTCCGTAAGGTGACGGGTCAGTAACCAGGTTATAAACCTTACCGCATATCCGGCACGTCTGTCTGGACGAAAGCCTTTTTATTGTTTCTGCCTCGGAAATATTAATAAAAATTACTTTATCCATCCGTTCACCCTTAGAAGCCAGAATATTCCTGATTAATTTGTATTGGGGAAAATTGCGCGGTGTCCCGTCAAACAAAAAACCTTTGGGGTGACTCAGGTTTAAGGTTTCTTTCAAAACCGTGTTCAAAATATCATCGGATACCAAAACTCCCTTAAGCATCATACTTTTTACCTTTCTACCCCACGGATGATCTGACTCGGCGATTTTCCTTAATATTTCCCCCGTTTCTACACGCGTAAATCCATACTTACTGACAAGCATCCCTGCCTGGGTGCCCTTACCTGACCCCTGCGGCCCCAATATCACCAGGTTCATATATTCAAAAATCCTTCGTAGTTTCTTACCAACAGCTGGGATTGCAGGGACTTGGTTGTTTCTAAAACCACCGATACCACAATCAATAGTCCTGTCCCTCCGATTGATAAAGTGGGAATCTTAAAAATACCCTGCATAATTGCGGGTAAGATTGCAATTAATCCCAAAAAAACCGCTCCGGCCAAAGTAATTCTGTTTAGAACCCCCGACAGATAATGTGCCGTGGCTTCACCCGGCCTGACACCGGGGATGAAACCGCCGTATTTTTTCAAATCGTCTGCAATTTTTTCCGGATTAAATACAATTGCCGTATAAAAGTAGGTGAATCCCACTACTAGGGCAAAATAAATCAGGTTATAAGGCGTTCCCCCGGGTTTCATAAACTCTACCGTTTGTTTAGCAATGTTCACTATCATCGGGTTCGGGACTTGCTCCACAAACTTTCCCACCATTGAAGGTAAAAGTACCAAAGAGACGGCAAAAATTATCGGGATTACTCCGGCCTGATTGATCCGCAAAGGCAGATGGGTGGATTGTCCCCCGTACAATCTGCCGGCTCTTAACCTTTTTGCGTACTGTACCACAATATTCCGTGATGCCTCATTCATAAATACCACCCCTGCAATTACTAAAAGCCCCACCACAATAAACACCAGCACACTCCCCAGATTTATAGTCTCCAAAGTTGAGGCTGTCTGCCCGATCATCACCGGCATTCTTCCCACTATTCCGGCAAATATCAGCAAGCTTATTCCGTTGCCCACGCCATATTCGGTTATCAGTTCTCCCAACCACACGGTCAAAATTGTTCCCGCCAGCATTGTTACCAGTAACGCCAACAGTTGCAATGGGTTCAGAACTCCGATTATCCCCTGGCCTTTAAGTAAAAAATACATGCCGAAAGCCTGCAAAATTGCAATAGGAACTGTTAAAAGTCTGGTATATTGATTCACAACTTCTCTTCCGTACTCACCCTCTTTCTGTAATTCCTCCAATTTGGGAAAAACTACGGTCAAAAGTTGAATAATAATCGAGGCATTAATATACGGGCCGAGACCAAGTGCCACCAAGCTGAAATTTGCCAGAGTGCCTCCGGAAAAGATATCCAAAAGTCCCAGAAGCTGGCTTGAAGAAAACAGCATTTTCAAAGCCTCTTTATCCACACCGGCCGCCGGGATATGTGCCAGAAATCTATAAAGAAGAAGCATTACCGCAGTAAAAATTAATTTTCGTCTCAGATCCCGGGCGGTCCAAACTTGCCGCAGACTGTTTATAATTTTTTCCATATCTTAATCAACGACTTTACCTCCGGCTTTAAGAATTTTTTCCCTCGCCGATTTTGAAGCTCTTACCCTTACGTCTAATGCTTGTTTAATTTCTCCAGTTCCCAATATTTTTACCGATTTACCACCGGATTCTTTTAGCCACCCCTTTTTTACCAGATTGTCCTCTGAAACAGGTATTCCTTTCGGCCATTCGGATAATGCCTGGAGATTAATTATTACCGGTTTATTTTCCCAGGATTTTAGTTTTCCCCTTCCCCTCCACAAGGGTAACCTTTTAATAAACGATTTTTTTATCTTTGTCCCTTCAAAAATCGGAGATATTTTATCTCTGGATTTTTGTCCCTTCATCCCCCGGCCGGAGGTATGACCGCCCTTACCCGATCCGATACCTCTTCCTACTCTTTTTGCTCGCCGTTGGGTAATTTTTGGTAATTTATTTAATTGCATAATTTACAGGTTACTTTCTGTTTTTTAATCTTTTTAACGCTTCAAATGTAGCATAAACATTGCTTGCCCTGTTAGATGTTCCCAGTATTTTCCCGATCACATCCTTAATTCCTGCTGCCTCAACTATTGCCCTGACCGGTCCGCCCGCAATTACACCGCTTCCTGCCGGAGCCGGCTTAAGCATCAATTTTGCGGCTCCCAGCTTAATCCTTATCTCGTGAGGAATAGTTGTACCCCTCATAGCCACAGTAATAAGTCTCTTTTGGGCATAAGTGCTGCCTTTTCTGATTGCTGATGATACGTCCGTAGCTTTTCCCAAGCCTATTCCCACCCGGCCTTTTTTATCACCGACAACCATCAGGGCCGAAAATCCAATTCTGTTTCCCCCCTTGGTCTTCTTACTTACACGATTCACCTGTACCACTTTTTCTTCAAATTCTTTCTCAATTTTTTCAGGATTAAACATAATATAAAATTAAAAATGTAAACCGGCTTCCCTGGCGGATTCAGCCAGTTGTTTTATTCGCCCATGATACTTATAAGCTCCTCTGTCAAAGACAACCTCTTTTATTTTAGCTTTGATCGCCTTTTTAGCAATTTCAGTTCCCACTTCGGATGCTTTCTTTGCCTTTACTCCCGCCACCGTTGCACCGGATTTTAAATTTATCACTTGGGCTGAAATATATTTATTGCTTCTTCTGGCCACCAATTTATACATGACCTTGCTCCCTTTAAGTATTCTGAACTTGGTTCTGGCAGTCCGGTGAATTTTATTATGTTTATATCTTTTAATCATAATATTTTAGGCGGCTGCTTTGGCAGCTTTGCCCACTTTACGAATAATTATTTCCCCTTCATATTTAAATCCCTTGGCTTTGTAAGGATCTGCAGGTTTCAGGCCTCTGATTTTAGCTGCTACTTCTCCGACAATTATTTTGTCCATACCGGAAACCGTAATCCGGTTTTCTTTTACCTCAAAGTTTATCCCCGGTGGGGCTTTAATTACCACCGGATGTGAAAATCCCAGAGCTAACTGCAGCTCGGATCCGGTGGTACCGGCTCTGTATCCGGTTCCCGATAGTTCAACTGTTTTTGTCCATCCTTCGGTTACCCCCTTTACCATATTGGATAACAAAGCCCTGGTCGTTCCATGGATATTAGGTAAATTCTCTTCAGTCATTTCCACAACAGCTTCCCCGGGGGTTATTTTTATCAGGGCTTTCTCATGCAGCTTGGTTTTAATACTGCCTTTGGGCCCGACCACTTCCGCCCATCCACCACCTGTTTTTATGGTTACCTCTTCTGGTAATCTGATTGGTAATTTTCCGATTTTAGACATATTAGGTTTAATAAATTACCACACTTGGGCAATAACTTCTCCGCCGGTATTTAATTTTTTTGCTTGTTTTCCGCTCATAATCCCCTTCGGTGTGGTCAGGATGGATATTCCCCATCCTCCCAACACTCTCGGCAAAGCTTTAATACTGGAATAGATTCTTGCCCCCGGTTTGCTCACTCTCTTAATCCCGGAAATCGCCGGATCCTTACCTTCATACTTTAAAGTTAATATAAGTTTCTGCCCATCCTTTTTCACCCCTTTTAAATATCCTTCATCCAAAAGAACTTTAGCCACTTTTTCTATAGCCTTCGTTGTCGGAGTTTCCATGGTTTCCAGGTTGGCCCGATAACCGTTTCTTACCCTGGTCACAAAATCTGATAATTGGTCGTTTACCATGACGCCTTTCTTACCCCCGGGAGTTCCCCTTTATTTGCTAACTCACGAAAACAAAGCCTGCACAGTCCGAATAATCTGATATATGCTCTCGGACGTCCGCACAAACGACACCTGTTCCGGTGTTGGGTCGGATACTTCAGGTATCCCTTGGTTTGTTTGACAATTTTTGATGTTTTGGCCATTTTATTTATCCGCCTTTTCAAAAGGCATACCCATCAAAGTCAGTAATCGTTGGGCAATTTTATCATTCCCCGGCGGCTTCAGGACAAACGTGATTTCCAAACCCCTAATCCTGTCCAACCTGGCGTAATCAATCTCCGGAAATACAATTTGTTCCGTAATTCCCAAGGTATAATTCCCGTTTCGGTCAAAAGCCTTGCTTGATACCCCCTGAAAATCTCTTACCCGGGGGAGGGCAATACCCACCAGTTTCGAAATGAAATCATACATTCTGCTACCCCTTAAGTTGACGGTTAATCCTACCGGATCACCTTGTCTTAATTTAAATCCTGCAATCGACAATTTTGCAGTAGTCACCTTCGGTTTTTGGCCTGAGATAGCAGTAATTTGCTCTACAGCTTTATCCAACACTCCCTTGTCATGGGCTGCTTCTTTTACCCCGACATTAATTACCACCTTGGAGATTCTTGGGACGGCCATTTTATTGGAAATGCCAAACTCTTCCATCAGGGACGGAATGATCTTTTCTTGATAATACTGTTTTAAATTCATAACTTAATTAATATCTGCATCACATTTTCTGCATACTCTAATCTTATTACCGTCAATGAATTTATACCCTACCCGGGTTTGCTGTTTGCACTTTGGGCAGATCAAAGCCACTTTGGAAAGTAGTATCGGCCGGCTTAAGGTCAGTATTTCCCCCGGCTTGTTTTCTCCCTGGGATTTACGATGTTTTTTATACTCATTAACTCCCGGTATTAGTACCGATTGTAAGCCGGGAAAGACTCTTTCTGCCTTTGCCTGCTTCCCCCTGTTCTTGCCCGTTGTTACTATAACGGTATCACCTTTTTTTATTTTCATAGAACCTCACTTGCCAGAGAGGCAATCTTAGTAAATCCTGCATCTTTAACTTCACGGGCAATCGGGCCGAATACCCTTGTGCCCCTCGGCTCTTTTGATTTAGGGTCAATAATCACTGCCGCGTTATCATCAAATCTTATATAACTGCCGTCCTTTCTTCTTCTCTCTTTCCTTGTTCTGACTATTACCGCCTTTACAATTTCGGAATCTGAAACAACCCCGTTTGGATCAGCTTTATCTACCACTGCCGTTACAATATCTCCTACATATGCATAAGTTCTTTTCCATGCACCTGCCACATGGATTAATCTTAATCTTTTAGCCCCGCAATTATCCGCAGGCTCCAGTATGCTTCTAAGCTGTACCATACGACTTGATTACTTCAATAACTTTCCATTTTTTGGTTTTGCTCAAAGGTCTTGATTCAGCCAATTTGACGATATCTCCGGTTTTTACTTCCATCTCATTATGGGCATGATATTTCTTGGTTCGCCTGATCCGTTTATGGTAAACCGGGTGAGCCATGGATTTTTCCACCTCGACTACTACGGTTTTTTTCATTTTTGCGGTAATAACTTTTCCGATTATGGTTTTCATGATTTGTCTGCAGATTTTACACTAATAATTGTTTTTACTCGGGCTAAATCTTTTTTTATATGAAAAATCTCCCTCATATTTTTTAGTCTGCCTACTGATTTTTCAAGTTTCTTTTTGGATATATCCAAAGCCAATTGCTTGGACTTTACCATCAATTCCGGGACGGTCATATCCTTAAATGCTGTTGTTATGACGATATTTTTAGTTTGTTTTTTAGCCATATATTATTTTGTTACCAATTTAACTCTGAATGGAATCTTTGCCCCGCCATTTTTGAATGCTTCTCCGGCAAGCTCCGGGGACACACCGGCAATTTCAAATAAGATTCTCCCGGGTCTGATTACTGCCACATACTGGAAAATATCTCCCTTTCCCGAACCCATACGTGTCCCCAGCGCCTTTTTTGTAACCGGTTTATCCGGGAAAACTCTAATCCAGACCTTTCCTCCCCTTCGGGTATACTTGACTATTGCTTTTCTGGCTGCTTCAATTTGTCTGGATGATAACCATCCTCTTTCCATCGCTTTCATTCCATACTCTCCAAACGCCACCTCAACACCGCGTCCGGCATTACCCGGCATTTTTCCTCTGAATTGTTTTCGATATTTTTGTTTTTTTGGTTGTAGCATTTTTTCTCCTTAGACAGTTTTTTCACCTCTGTGAATCCACACTTTCACTCCTACATAACCGGATCGGGTCAAAGCTGGTACCTGATCATAATCCACGTCCGCCCTAAGAGTCTGTAAAGGCACGGAACCCATTTGGTAAAGTTCTTTGCGGGAAATTTCCGCTCCTCCGACCCTTCCGGCTAAAAGGACTTTTATTCCCAAAGCTCTGGCTTGCATGGTTCGTTCCATGGTTTTTTTTACCACTCTTCTTGCCGGCATCCTTCTGATTAACTGATCAGCAATCTTGGTGGCCACTAAATAAGCATTTAAATCCGGCTCTTTAATTTCTTCCACCTGGAGATCAATTTTTGGGGCCTTTTTATCTTCCTTGTACCCCAGAACCTCGTAAATATATTTTTTCAAATCCTCCAGTCCCGACCCCCCCCGTCCGATTACCACTCCCGGTCGGGTAACAAAAATCACAATTCTCAGACTTTTCAGCGATCTTTCGATTTCAACCCTGGCCACCGATGCCAGAGCCAGTTTTTTCATCAATGCCTTTCTTAATGCATGATCTGACATCAGATATTCCTGATACCGTTTGGGATTGGTCGTAAACCACCTGGATTTCCAAGTTTCTGATGGTGTGAGCGGTAAACGATAGGCGACCGGATTAACTTTTTGTCCCATGGATTTTTCCTCCTTGGTGACTAAAACTAATTTAATATGCGACATTCTTTTTCGTTTCATTCCTCTGTCAAATCTGGCTCCGTGTGATTTATCAAGTCTTTTTGGCCCTCTCGGACCTTCCTGAATTTGCAGTGAAGAAACGATCAATTCTCCCGGTGAAGCCTGAAAATTATTTTTTGCATTAGCTACACCCTGCAAAAATACCGGCAAAATTGATTTTGCCGCCCTTTTTGGCAGTACTTTTAGATACTCTATTGCTTTCCCGGGATCCATTCCTCTGATAGCATTTGCCACCAGCCTAAGTTTTCTCGGACTCATTCTCACAAAGCTCGCTCCGGCAATGATTTCTTTTGTCTTTTCCATATTAGGTTTTCTCCATGGTTCTTTTAACTATTGCTCCGTGCCCTCTGAATGTTCTGGTGGGAGCGAATTCTCCCAAACGATGACCAACCATCGATTCTGAAACAAACACTTCAATAAATTTATTCCCCGCGTGTACCGAGAATGTATATCCCACAAAATCCGGCGGGATTTGACTATGTCTGGCCCAGGTCTTGATCGGCTCCTTTTTCCCGGCAGCCTTCATCTTCCCGACTTTTATTGTCAGTTTATTATCGATATAGGGGCCTTTTTTGAATGATCTGGACACTATTTTTTCCTTCTTTGAACAATTAAATTACTGGAATATTTAAATTTTTTCCTGGTTCTTTTTCCTCTTGCCGGCTTTCCCCACGGTGTTTTGGGATTCATCCCTTCACCGCTTCGTCCTTCTCCGCCGCCATGAGGATGAGAACGGGGATTTTGAGCCGTACCCCGGACGGTAGGTCTGATACCCATATGTCTTTTACGGCCGGCCTTCCCAAAGTTTATATTTTTCCATTCGGAATTTCCCAATTGGCCGATAGTTGCCCGGCAACTGGGTTTAAACCTGCGGATTTCTCCGGAGGGTAATTTTACCAGAGCATACACATCTTCGAAACCCATAATTGTGGCTGCCGTACCTGCTCCCCGTACCATTTGCGCACCCTTTCCGGGGGACAGTTCCAGGTTATGGATCATGGTCCCGACCGGAATATTTGCCAAAGGTAAACAATTTCCAACTCCCAGGGGCGCAGCTTCACCATTCATTATCTGTTGGCCCACCTGTAATCCTTCCGGGGCCAGGATATATTTTCTTTCTCCGTCTGCGTACTTCAATAAAGCCAGATTTGCTGTCCGGTTTGGATCGTATTCCAGGGAAATCACCCAGGCAACCATTCCGTCCTTGCTTCTTTTCCAATCAATTTCCCGTAGAAACCTTTTTTCCCTTCCGCCTTGGTGTCTCACGGTAACTTGGCCCTGGGCATTTCTCCCGGATTTCTTTGATAATATGGAAACCAAAGTCCTTTCCGGCCGCTTTTTGGTTAAACCGGAGTAAACAAGACCGGAGGAAAATCTCATTCCCGGTGTCACTGGTTTATACAACTTTAAAGCCATATATTTACTTGGTTTCGGTTACTTCAAATAAATCAATTTGCTTGTCAGGTTTAATTGTTACCACGGCTTTTTTCCAGTCGGATTTTTTTTTGGTCAGCCACTTTTTCCCGGTACGGTATTCTTTACCATGAATAATGGCGGTTTGCACTTTTATGACCTGGACGCCAAAGGTCTTTTCCACAGCTCTCTTAATTTTCGGTTTAGTTGCAGCCAACCCCACCTTAAACGTATACCGTTTCTTGGCGGCCTCTGCCAAAGCCTTTTCGGTGATCAAAGGTTTAATTAACAGCATATAATTTTACTATCTCTTTCAGAGACTCCGGGGTAATAATTAATTTCTGACAGGCAACAATGGCATAAGTATTTAGTTGATTGGGTCTGATTACGGTTACTCCGACAATATTCTTAAATGCTCTGCCGGCAGTTATTTCTTTTTCTCCGATAACCAGCAAATATCGTCCCCGATTTTTCTCGTTTTTAAAAAGTTTTTCAGCCTTTTTTGTTTTTTCGGACACCTTATCAATGTCTGATATTACCGTAATATTTTGTTCTCTTGCTTTATCTGATAATGCTCCTAATAAGGACTTTCTTAAAAGTTTCTTTGATAAATGCAGCTTGTAATTCTGTTCCCCGGTCGGACCAAAAGCTATCCCGCCTCCCACAAAAATTGGTGCGGAATAAGACCCGTGTCTTGCCCTGCCGGTACCCTTCTGTCGGTACATTTTAGCTGTAGTCCTGGACATCTCTCCCCGGGTTTTGGTTTTGGCATTTGCTTTTCTTTGATTTGATAAAAATACTCTCACCGCTTGAGCCAGAAGTCCGGGACCGGCATTCGTTCCGAATATTCCTTCGGGTAGTTTAACTTTTTCTCCGGCCTCACCCTTGATATTTATCGAATTTACAGAAGTCATGATTGTTTGGTAATTGTTACTAATCCCGCCTTATTCCTGCCTGCACCCGGCACTGCTCCGGTCACCATTAATGTCCGATTTTGGGGATTTACCTCCAGGATCTTCAATCCGCCGGTACTTATTCTTGAGTTTCCCATATGCCCGGCTCTTCTGGTTCCCCTGAGAACTCTTCCCGGAGTCGTGGTTGAGCCGCTTGACCCGGGGGCCCTTTCCCGATTTGACTGGCCATGCGTCCTCGGCCCGCCTTTGAAATGATGTCTTTTCACTACTCCTGCAAATCCCTTACCCTTGCTTATGCCGGTTACCTTGACTTTATCTCCGACCTTTACAATATCATCAAA
Source organism: Candidatus Amesiibacteriota bacterium (assembly GCA_963736875.1). Classification (GTDB taxonomy): domain Bacteria; phylum Patescibacteriota; class Microgenomatia; order CAZETR01; family Amesbacteraceae; genus CAVTQH01. The sequence continues at coordinate 147,765 of CAVTQH010000002.1, forward strand.
TTTAATCTCCGTCCCGGGCTCATATATCTCTTCAGTCCTGACTTCTTTCAGTTTACTTTTCCCCTTAACTTTTTGACTTTTTACCTCAAATCTGACAGCCTGATATCCGTGTTTTTCCTTGGTTCTTACATCCTTGACAAACATTTGGGGAACTTCCAAAACAGTAGCTCCGATATAGTCACCCTCCGGAGTATATTTACCGGTCATTTTGACTTTTTTAGCAAAAAAAGTAGTAATCATTGTTTTACCCAACAAAAAAAGTGCCGCCAGGCACTTTTATAAGTAGCTAGCCTGTCGATCTTTAACTATGAGCAATAATTCAGGCAATTTCTTCTGCTCACAGGAGTGATTCTATCACATTTTCACTTCAATATCCACGCCGGCAGGGAGATCTAAATGAGACAGGGCATCAACGGTTTTTGAAGTTGGGTCTACGATATCAATCAGCCGTTTGTGTACCAGCATTTCATAGTGGTCCCGGGCATTTTTATCCACATGAGGAGAAGTGGTGACTGCAATAAGTTTTCTGTCGGTAGGTAAGGGGACAGGGCCCACAATCTTAGCCCCGGTTGAAAATGCCGCTTCCAGTATTTTTGCCGCCGCTTCATCCAAGACCCGGTGGTCAAATGATTTTAGTCTTACTCTTAGTCGCCCCTTAGCCATATAAATGTGCTAAAAAACCCAGTGTATATAAAACACCGGGCATTGTGCATAAAGCACTTAACTAACAATTTTTGTTACTGCTCCGGCACCGACAGTTTTTCCGCCTTCGCGGATGGCAAACCGCAAACCTTGCTCCAAAGCCACGGGAGCAATCAATTTGATTTTCATTTTGGCACTGTCCCCCGGCATTACCATTTCAACTCCGGAAGGCAACGTCACTTCTCCGGTTACATCAGTCGTCCCAATGTAGAACTGGGGCCGGTATCCGGAAAAGAAAGCAGTGTGCCGTCCGCCCTCTTCCTTTTTAAGAATATAAACTTCGGCGTCAAACTCTGTGTGAGGGGTAATAGATCCCGGTTTGGCGATCACCTGGCCTCTTTCAACTTTCTCTTTTTCAATTCCCCTCAATAGCAACCCCACATTGTCTCCGGCTTGACCCTCATCCAGCTGTTTTCTAAACATCTCTACTCCGGTAATCACAGTGGTCTGTGTAGGCTTCAGTCCCACAATTTCCACAGTCTCATTTACTTTTACCCGGCCTCTTTCGATTCTTCCGGTCACAACAGTGCCTCTTCCCTTAATGGAAAAGACGTCCTCAACCGGCATTTTAAACGGCTTATCCAGTTCCCTGACGGGAGTTGGAACAAACTCATCAACTTTCTTCATCAGCTCCACGATTGCCTCTTCTGACTTGGGATCACCCTCGGTAGCTTTCAGAGCGGAACCTCTGATAATCGGTACTTTATCCCCGGGATAACCGTATTTTGTTAAAAGCTCCCTGACTTCCATTTCCACCAGATCCAAAAGTTGCGGATCATCTACCATGTCCGTTTTGTTCATAAACACCACAATTGCCGGGACATTAACCTGATTTGCCAGCAGAATGTGTTCCCGTGTCTGGGGCATGGGTCCATCCGGTGCGGATACCACAAGAATTGCCCCGTCCATCTGAGCCGCTCCGGTAATCATATTCTTAATGTAGTCAGCGTGTCCCGGAGCATCAATATGAGCATAATGTCTTTTTTCCGTCTCGTATTCCTGATGAGATAAATTAATGGTCACTCCGCGGGCTCTTTCCTCAGGAGCTGAATCAATATCCTCGTACTTTTTGGCCACAGCCATACCCTTTTTGGCCAACACCATAGTGATAGCTGAAGTCAATGTGGTCTTACCATGGTCAACGTGACCGATGGTTCCGATATTGACGTGTGGTTTTGATCTGATAAATGTTGCCATATTTTTGCGAAAAAAATCAGTCCTTCCGAACTTGCATTGATTTTAATTGGCTGCTTTTCTTAATGCAAGGGGGAAATTAATCATTAAAACAACTTGATTAATTTGACCGGTGTGCCTCGGCTTTGCCTGATTTGGCAATAATTCCTTCGGCAATATTTTTCGGAACTTCGTCGTAGTGCGACGGTTCCATATAATAAGAAGCTCTTCCCTGGGTTAAAGATCTGAGTTTGGTGGCATACCCGGACAATTCAGCCAGTGGCACAAAAGCATTTACTATGGTCAAATGTCCCCGTTTACTGGTTCCCGAAATTTGAGCTCTCTTGGATGACAAATCTCCGATCACATCCCCCATAAAATCATCCGGAGTTGACACTTCCACTTTCATTATCGGTTCCAAAAGCGTCAGATCAGCCTGTTTGGAGGCCGATTGCAGCGCCATAGAGCCGGCAATTTTAAAAGCCATTTCCGAAGAATCCACGTCATGATATGTACCGTCATACAAAGTTACCCTGATATCTACCAACGGAAATCCTGCCAGTACCCCGTTTTCCATCGCCTCTCGGACTCCCTTTTCAATCGCCGGGATAAACTCACCCGGAATTGCTCCGCCCTTAATTGCATTTACCCATTCATAACCGGTACCCCGGGGTAGCGGTTCCACTTTCAGGAAACAATGCCCGTACTGACCCCGGCCTCCGGATTGTCTGATATATTTTCCTTCCCCTTCGGCCGGTCTTTTTATTGTTTCTTTATAAGCGACCTGCGGAGCGCCGGTATTGGCTTCAACGTTAAATTCCCGCTTCATCCTGTCCACAATTATTTCCAGATGCAGCTCTCCCATTCCGGAAATTATGGTTTGTCCGGTTTCATGATTGGATTTGATCTGAAAAGTCGGATCTTCATCTGACAATTTATTTAAAGCATAGCCCATTTTTTCCTGATCGGATTTGGTTTTTGGTTCAATCGCCAGTGAAATCACCGGTTCCGGAAAAGTAATTGACTCCAGAAGTATGGGATGGCTCCGGTCACACAAAGTGTTACCTGTAGATGCCTCTTTCATGCCCACCAAAGCCACAATTTCCCCGGCATAGGCCTGATCGATTTCCTCTCGTTTATTAGCATGCATCAAAAGCATCCGGGAAATTCTTTCTTCCTTATCTTTGGAGGCGTTATATATTCCCTGGCCGGATTTAAGAGTTCCCGAATAAATCCTCAGATAAGTCAGCCGGCCGACGTGGGGATCAGTCTGAATCTTAAAAGATAATCCCGCAAACGGTTCTTCATTAACGGTTTTTCTGATTACCTCTTCACCTGTCCTGGGATTACTTCCTTTTACCTGATTAATATCAACCGGACTGGGCAAATACTCCACAACAGCGTCGAGCATTGGCTGAACTCCCTTGTTTCGCAGGGACGCACCGGCATATATCGGCACCAGTTTATAGGCAATCACCGCTTTTCTCAGCGCTGCCTTCAGTTCTTTTATTGTCGGCTCCTCACCTCCCAAAAATTTTTCCAGCAAAACATCATCAGTTTCACATATTTGTTCGATCAGCTTACTTCGCCATTTTTCACAAACGGCCTTCATGTCTGCCGGGATTTCTTCTTCCGTAAACTTTGCTCCGGTTTCGTCCCCTTGCCAAATCAGTGCCTTTTTTTCCAAAAGCAATACTACTCCTTTAAAAGATTGCTCCGCTCCGATCGGATAAGCCATGACTGCCGGATTGGCGCCCAATCTTTCAATGATGGCTTTAATAGTGCCTTCAAAATTAGCCCCCAGCTTATCATTTTTATTTACAAAAATAATCCGGGGTACCTTGTATTTATCTGCCTGTCGCCAGACGGTCTCTGTTTGCGATTGGACTGTTTCTTCGGCATCCAGTACCGTGACTGCTCCGTCAAGAACCCTTAAAGATCTTTCAACTTCGGCGGTAAAATCCACATGACCCGGGGTATCAATAATGTTGATGCGGAAAGAATCATTCCCCACAGGTGAATTGGGATCATTTACTGTCCAAAATGTGGTTGTTGCGGCTGATACTATGGTAATTCCTCTTTCTCTTTCCTGAGCCATCCAGTCCATTTGGGTCGTCCCCTCATCAATATCCCCGATTTTGTAGGATTTACCGGTATAATACAAAATCCGCTCGGTAGTAGTGGTTTTTCCGGCATCAATATGCGCGATAATCCCGATATTTCTCACTCTGTCGAGAGGTACGGTTCTGTTGGTGGTTTTGATATCAGGCATAAAAAACGAAACAAAAAATATCCCCTTTCGGGTATCCCCGATTCTACCAAACTTATATCTCACTCACAATCCTTAAACACTCTGGTCTTCTTAGCACTCAAGTTGTACAATTGCTACTAATATGGCGACAAAACGCGATTATTACGATGTTTTGGGAGTATCCAAAAACGCTTCAGCGGCCGAACTCAAAGCCGCATATAGAAAACTGGCTCTGGAATGGCACCCCGACCGCAACAAATCTCCCGAAGCAGAAAGCAAGTTTAAGGAAATAAACGAGGCTTATCAGGTTCTTTCGGATTCAAAAAAGAAGGAGACTTACGATCAATTTGGCCATAGTGCATTTGAACCGGGTATGGGCGGAGGGGCGGGTGGTCCGTTCGGCGGTTTCTCCAGATCGGGTCAGCAGGGTCCGTTTACCTATTATTATTCCACCGGAGGTGGTGGCAACCCCTTCGGGGATACAGGTGGATTTACCGACCCCTTTGAAATTTTTGAGCAGTTTTTCGGAGGTTCCAATCCCTTCGGCCGGGCCGCGGCCAGAAAACCGCATTATTCCATCAAAATTCCTTTTCTGACGGCCGTTAAAGGCGGTACGGAAACCGTAAAAATCGACGGCCGGACTCACTCCATCAAAGTGCCGGCCGGAGCCGATACCGGTACCCACCTGCGTTTTTCCGATTTTGACATCACCTTTGAAGTTGAACCCCATCCTCATTTCAAACGGGACGGAGATGATGTTTATGTTGAGAAAGTCATTCCCTTTACCCAGGCAATTTTGGGTGGTGAAACCACGGTTACCACTTTGGATGGTGAATTAAAACTCAAAATCCGGCCCGGTACCCAGCCCGGAACCACAATTCGCCTGTCCGGAAAAGGTATTACCCGTCTCCGTTCATTCAGAAAAGATGATCGGGGAGACCTCTATATTCGTCTGGTTATCCTGCTTCCCGAGCATCTTTCCGGCCGCCAGCGTTCACTTCTGGAGGAATTCTCCGGATCCTGATATAATCACACCGGGTTTGTGAATATACTGTGGGAAGAAGCTCCCACTTTTTTTTGACATAACCCCTAATAAATATATGCGTAAAGCACCAGTTGCCAGATCGGAATTCTCCGCCGCCTTAAATCAGGTGGCCCATGAGAGAAACATTGACCCTCAGGTGGTTATTGAGACCATCAAACAGGCAATTATTGCCGCTTTCAAAAAAGATTATCCCCAGCACTATCAGGAGTCAAACATCTATGAGGTCGAATTGGACGCGGGTACGGGTGAAGCCCGGATTTATGAACTGGAAGGGGAAACTTACCAGGAAGGGGAAGAGACAAAAGTCCGGTTGGTAAAAAACGCTAAACGTGTCGATGTGACTCCCCCCGGTTTTGGCCGGATTGCCGCCCAGACGGCCAAACAGGTTATTTATCAAAAAATCCGTGAAGCGGAAAAATCGGTTATTGTCACCGAATACGAAAAACGGCTCGGCACTCTGGTAAGCGGCATGGTTATCCGTTTTGTAGGCAGCGATGTGATAGTGGATATCGGTAAGGCTGAAGCAGTCATGCCGTCCTCGGAGCAGGTTTATACCGAAAACTACCATCTCAACCAACGGATGACCTTTCTTCTTTTAAACATCCGTGACGGATTAAGGGGTAAGGAAGTGGTTGTTACGAGAGCCGATAACCGGTTCATCAAAGAGTTATTCAAAAGGGAAGTTCCGGAAGTCGGCTCCGGCGCCGTAGAAATAAAAGCCATTGCCCGTGATCCCGGCTCGCGCACTAAAATTGCGGTATATTCCAACCAATCCGGTGTCGATCCGGTAGGTTCATGCGTCGGTCAAAAGGGTGTCAGGGTCCAGGCGGTTATCAGTGAATTAAACGGGGAGAAAATTGATATTGTCCAATACAACGAAGAAATTGAAAAATTCATTACCGCGGCTTTAGCCCCGGCCACCGGTATGCAGGTCAAAATAAATCAGAAAAACCAGACGGCCACGGTTACCGTTCCCGCGGATCAGCTTCCTTTAGCCATTGGTCGTGACGGTCAAAATGCCAAATTAGCAGGAAAACTTACCAATTTCCACATTGATATTGCCGGGGAGAAAGATACCTCCGAAAAAAAAGAAGACAAATCAAATTCCGATGACCAAACCACCAACCCCGTCCAACCAGAATGATTTTATGAAAAAACTTCTGCTTTGTAAGGAGTAAATGGTTTGATAAACCGGAGTTTGTTTAGATAAATTGATTTTTAAAATTATGATGCAAAACCGTCCCCCAGTAATTGTTGTTTTGGGCCATGTGGATCATGGCAAAACCTCCCTGCTTGGACTACCTGAAAAAATCTAATATTGCCGCCCGCGAAACCGGAGGCATCACCCAGCATATCAGATCTTTTCAGATCGAGACCAAAAACTATGGGATTATGACTTTTATCGATACCCCCGGACACGAAGCTTTTACAAAAATCCGTGAGCGGGGAAGTAAAATTGCCGACTTGGCAATTTTGGTGGTAGCAGCCGACGACGGAGTTAAACCCCAAACCATCGAATCCATCGAATTTATCAAAAATTCCCGCCTGCCGTTTGTAGTGGCCATCAATAAGTCCGATATGCCTGCCGCTGACCCTGACCGGGTAAAAACCCAGCTTACTGAATCCGGAGTTGTCGTCGAAGACTTCGGCGGCAGCGTTCCCGTTTCGGTTATTTCTGCCAAAACCGGTAAAAACATCCCGGAGTTACTGGAATTGGTCCATTTGGTAGTCAGTCTGGATCCTCCCCGGGCAGACGTCCGGGAAAGTCTTGGAATTAATTGTTCTCGAAAGCCACCTGGATTCAAAAAAAGGTCCTCTGGCTACAATTCTGGTAAAAAACGGAACTCTAAAAACAGGTCAGGAGCTTTTTCAAACCGAAAAAATCGGCAAAGCCAAAGCTTTATTCGATTTTGAAGGCAAATCCTTAACCGAAGCTTTGCCTTCCCAGCCGGTGGAGATTTTGGGTTTGAATCTGACTCCCGAAGTAGGATCGGTTATTTCCGATAAACCGGTATCCGGTCCCTCCGCTTCCCAAAAGCCCAAATCAGACACCGTCCCGTCCGAAAAAAAGATAAATCTTATTATCAAAGCCGATGTTGCCGGTTCCCTGGAAGCAATTGTTGCCAACCTCCCGCCGGAAGTTGAAGTGATCACCTCCGGCACCGGGGACATTAACGAAAACGACATTCTTCTGGCTGATACTTCCAAAAGCCGGGTTATCGGTTTCAACCTCAAACCATCCGGTTCCATTATTAAACTGGCTGAAACCGAAAAAGTTTCCCTTAAGACTTTTCCGATTATCTACGAACTTTTTGATTACTTAAACGACCTGCTTCATCCCGAAATGACGGAAAAAATCAAAGGTACAGCTACGGTTATTGGCCGATTTTAAAATCAATTCGGACCGGATTGCCGGTTGCCGTTGCACTGAAGGGATTTTTACAAAATCCGATAACATTCGGGTTGAAAGAACCGGTCAGGTTATCGGTACCGGCCGGATCAAATCCTTAAAAATCGGCAAAAACGACGTCCAGTCGGTCAAACCGGGGACTGAATTCGGGGCTGTTCTTTCTCCTTATGTTGACTTTAAAGTCGGCGACGCTATAATTGCTATAGGTTAATATGGCCAAACCGGATACCTCATATCTGGGGACGCTGATGGAACCTGCCCGCCATGTCAGTATCCTTCTTCCTCAAAATCCTTCTTTTGATGCGGTAGCGGCTGCATTGGGACTGAAGCTTTCTCTGGAATCCTCCGGCAAGCTGGTTCAGGTGGCCTGTCCTGATCCCATGGTGGTTGAATTCAATCGTTTGGTGGGAGTTGATTCCATTACCACCACATTCGGTACCAGAAATCTGGTCATTTCTTTTCCTGACCAGACTGAAGCCGTCGATAAAGTCAGCTATAATCTGGAAAACGGCGAGTTGCAGCTGGTGATTACTCCCAAACCGGAAGCTCCGGAGCTGGACCACCGGCGTCTGAAGTTTATTTCCGGCGCAGGCAAAACGGATTTGATAGTTCTTGTAGCTGTAGATCAGATTACCGATCTCGGCTCAATTTATCAGGATGCCAAAGATCATTTTCAAAACTACCACACTGGTTTCTTTGTCCCACAAACCTCCGCGGGAGAACTACACCCTTCATCAAATCCATGATTCCCAATCCTCATCCGTCAGTGAATTAACCACTCACATCATTGATTCTTTGGGTTTGAACTTAACCGGCGACGCCGCCTCAAATATGTTGGCCGGTATCGAAAAAGCTACCCGCAATTTTCAATCTCCCAATATCACAACCACCACTTTTGAAGCTGCTGTAATCCTGATGCGCAGGGGAGCCAAACGCCATATTGAATTATCAGCCACCGATTTTCCTCCCGGAGTCGATTCCTTCTCCACTTCCTCCTCCGCCGCGTCCTCCTCCCCCTCCTCCGCCGGCTCCGGTTCAGTCTTCGGTTCAATTAGGATATGGCACCGACAGTACTCTTCCGGTTCAGTCTGCAACTGATACTAAAAAAACCAAGACCGCCGAAAAGAAAAACACTCCTCCGGACTGGTACGAGCCCAAAATCTACAAAGGCCCCATGCTCCAGTAAATTGTGATATAATTCACTGCGTATAACAGAGAAATTAACGGGGGTTTGATAGGTTTTCTACTCTCACCTCCGCCTTATCTCTGAAATTTTTTATTCATATGGCTCTAGATACAACAGCAAAACAACAAATCATCAAAAAATTTGCCAAAGGCAAAGGTGACACCGGTTCTCCGGAAGTCCAGATTGCCTTACTGACGGAAAAAATCAACAAACTGGCAGAGCATTTAAAAATTCACAAAAAGGATAATCACTCCCGGCGGGGACTGATCAGTATGGTTTCCAAACGCCGCCGCCTGCTTTTTTATCTCCAGAAAAAAGAGACCAGGCGTTTTCAGGACATCAACAAAAAACTTGGTCTATCGAAATAACCCGAATTCTAGTATAATCACTTCAAGTAACTAAAAGAAAAAAAATAACCATAAGCTTCTCTGACTGCTTCTGGAACAAATAAATGAAAATTATAAGTAAATCAATGGAAGTTGCCGGTCGGACTCTGACTCTCGAAACCGGTCGTTTTGCCGCCCAGGCAGTTTCCAGTGTGTTGGCCAGCTACGGTGAAACCTCCGTATTGGCGGTGATCACCACCGGGACGGAAAATCACGGCAAGGATTATTTCCCTTTGTCCGTTGATTATCAGGAGAGATTGTATGCCGGTGGCCGGATTAAAGGTTCCCGTTGGGTAAAACGCGAAGGCCGGCCTACCGAAGCTGAAACCTTGTCTGCCAGGCTGATTGACCGGTCAATCCGGCCTCTTTTTCCGAAAAACTACAGGCGCGAAGTTCAGGTCGTGGTAATGGTTTTGTCAGTTGATGTTGATAACGACCCGGATATTTTAGGCTGTATAGCGGCATCTGCAGCTCTGGCAATTTCTCCTGTTCCCTGGAATGGTCCCATTTCCACTGCCCGTGTCGGTCTGGAAGAGGGTAAATTGGTTGCCCATCCCAAAGACGGTAATCGCGGCGGGGTCGATTTGGATTTGGTTGTTTCTTCGACTTCCGATTTGATTACCATGATCGAAACCGGAGCCAGACAGGTGCCCGAAGAAACTATTCTGGCCGGTTTTGAACTGGGACTTAAGGAAAACAAAAAAACCATCGATTTGATTAACTCCCTGGTCAAAGAAGCCGGCCAACCAAGGGAAACAGTCAAATCCACTCCTCTTCCGCCGGAATTGGTAAAAGACATCAGGAAAAAGGGTCAGGAGGCCATTAATCAATATATTGCCGATGCTGCCCATAAAGAAGGCGTGGATATGATCGAAATCTTAAATAGTCTGTCCGAAGGAGCGGATGAAAAAGAATAAAGTTTTTATTCCCCAGATAGTGGAAGAACTTATGCGCGATGCTATCCGTAGGCAAATTCTTGAAAAATCCCACCGTCCTGATGGCCGGAAAATTGATGAGATCCGCCCTTTAAGTGTGGAAGTCGGAGTTCTACCCCGGGTTCATGGTTCGGCTGTTTTTCAGAGAGGCCAAACCCAGGCTTTGGTTGTTACCACTTTGGGTGCCCCTTCCCTGTCTCAGTCTTTGGAATCCGCCGAAGGCGAAGACACCAAACGATTCATGCTTCATTACAATTTTCCTCCCTTTTCCACAGGTGAAACCGGCAGGCTCGGTTCTCCCAGCAGACGCGAAATCGGTCACGGCGCCCTGGCCGAAAAAGGCCTGGCTCCGGTAATTCCCGAAGAACAGAATTTTCCTTATGCCATCCGGGTTGTTTCCGAAATCATGAGTTCCAACGGTTCTTCCAGCATGGCCAGCACTTGCGGTTCGACCATGTCGCTGATGGACGCCGGTGTCCCGATTCTTTCTCCCGTTGCCGGGATTTCTATCGGTCTGGTTACTCCTGAAAATTACCCCAAAAATTCCAAAGATTTTGTTTTATTAACCGATATTATCGGGCTGGAAGATCATCACGGGGATATGGATTTCAAAGTCGCCGGCACTTCCGCCGGAATCACCGCCATCCAGCTGGATGTCAAAGTCCCCGGTTTAACTATGGATATCTGTAAAGAAACCCTCAAAAGAGCCAAAATCGCCAGGGAGCAGATCCTCAAAACCATGCTGGCGGTTTTACCTCAAAGCCGGCCGCAGATTTCTCCCTATGCCCCCCAAATCAGCACTACCCAAATACCCGTTGAGAAAATCGGCGAGTTAATCGGTCCCGGCGGTAAAGTAATCAAGCAGTTGATGGCCGATACCGGTACCACTATTGATGTCAGAGATGACGGCAGTGTTTTTGTCTCAGGTCTCGATCCGGACGGCGTCAGCAGAGCCATCTCCTGGATAGACGGTTTAAGCCGCGAAGTTATTCCCGGTGAAATATATGAAGGTACCGTTGCCAGAATTCAGCCGTTCGGTGCATTTGTGAACATTTTGCCCGGTAAGGACGGTTTGGTGCATGTTTCCCAGATGGACAGCGTTTATGTTTCCGATCCCAGTACCGTGGTCACCGAAGGTCAAAAAGTCAAAGTCTGGGTGACGGAAATCGATTCCCAGGGAAGGATTAATTTAAGCATGCTTTTTGATGCTGACGGCAAACCGGTAATAAAAATGTCTCCTCCCCGTGATTCAGCTCCGCGGGGTCCGCGCCGCGATTCCTACGGCGGTCCCAGAAGGGATGATCGCCGTGATCGTGGTCCCCGCCGGCGCTTCTAACAATAGTCAATGAAACTATTAGAGCATCATTACCAGAAATTTCTTCCGGATATAACAACTAACCTGGGTGATTTGAAGGACGAAAACCTATTTTATTACTTTGGGGTAGTATCAAACGATTATCTATTCGTCTTGAAAAAACGAAAAGCTAAAAATTTTTTTCAAGCAATAAGAAATGCCGCGGCAGCTTTTCAGGAAGGGCAAGTGGAAATAATCAGCGAGGGACAAAATAAAGACGATTATATTTGCCGGCATTGCGGTAACTTACATCATGGTAAATGCTCGTTGGCAGAAAATTCTTGTTAGGGTAACACTGTGATATCATAAATTCGTGGACGAAAAACTCACCTCAGACATTCAGTCGATTCAGGATCAGATTACCAATACCAAACTGCCTGAAGAATTAAAGTTAAAAATTCAGGAAATGGTAAATCGTTTGGCTCTTGCTGCTAAGTACGGCAGTTACAGCGCCGAATTTGAGATGGTCCAGCATTATGTGGACTGGATTACCCACTTACCGTGGTACAAAACTACGGAGGATACACTGGAATTGGACCATGTCAAACAGGTTCTGGACAAGCACCATTTTGGTTTGGACGCTCTCAAAGACAGGTTTTTGGAATATGTCTCCCTGATGATTCTTAACAGAAGCAAGCCCCAGAGCAACTTCCGCGCTCCGATACTATTATTAGTTGGTCTGGTGGGCACCGGTAAAACCACAATTTCGGCCAGCATTGCCGAGGCTCTGGGCCGGAAATTTATCAGGATTCCCTTTGGCGGCATGAGCTCGTCACTTGATTTGCGCGGCCAGGCCAGGGTATTCGGAGACGCCGAACCCGGGCAGATTATTAAAAATATTCGCCGGGCAGGGGTAAAAAATCCGGTAATTCTTTTGGATGAAATCGACCGGGTGGCTGAAAGCGCCAGGGGAGAAATAATGGGTGTTTTGGTAGAGCTTCTGGATCCGGCCCAGAACAGCACCTTCACGGATCACTATATAGATTATCCCTTTGATCTGTCGCAATGTCTGTTTATTGCGACGGCCAATAACACCACCCATATCAATACCGCGGTCATGGATCGTTTGGAGCCGATTCTCATGCCCTCCTACTCTGATGAGGAAAAAATTCACATCGGTCGCGAATACATTCTTCCGACCCAAATCCAAAAAGCTGCTCTGCCTGACGGAGTTCTGACAATTGATGATGCCGTCTGGTCAAAAATTACCCGGCCGCTGGGTTTTGACGCCGGCATCCGTACTTTGGAACGGACTATCGAGGGTATTGTCCGTAAAGTTGCCAGGCTGACCATCGAAGATAAAAATCGGAAATTTCATATTACCGAAGAAAACGTCAAACAATTTCTCCCCACCTACTGATGAAAATCGCCGTTTTGTCTGATATCCACGATAATATTTGGAACCTTGAGAAAACTCTGGAAAAAGTTAAAGAGAATCAGTGTGAAGCAATTATTTTTTGCGGTGATTTCTGTGCCCCTTTTATCGTTCCCCATTTGACCGCCGCCGGCCTGCCTGTATATGCCTGTTTTGGTAACAATGACGAAGATCAGTGGTCCATTGTCAAAAATGCCAAATCTGATAAGTTTCAGGTCTGGGCTCTGGGTCAGGAATTTGCCGAAATTGAACTGGACAAAATAAAAATTGCTTTTTGCCATTATCCCAAACTTGGACGATTGTTAGCCCAGACAGGGGATTATCAGGCGGTTTTTCATGGTCACACCCACGAAGCCTATCAGGAAAAAATAGACAGCACTCTTTTGGCCAACCCCGGCGCCGTCTGTGGTATTGTCTCCGGCCATCCCGGCCCCGCCGGTTTTGGGATTTATAATACTTCGGATAAAACTTTCACTCACATTTCTTTATGACTACTCAGGAAAAGCAGGTAGAACTCGATAAAATTTCCCGGGAAATAAAGGAGTTTAAGGGTTTGGATATTGCCAAAAATTGTACCCGTGCAGTTCCGGGTGAGGGTAATCCGGATACTCAGATTATGTTTATCGGGGAGGCTCCTGGTTTTAACGAAGACAAGGAAGGCAGACCTTTTGTGGGCCAGGCCGGAAAACTTCTGGAAAAAACCCTTAAAGATGTATTAAATTTGGGCCGGTTTGATGTTTATATCACCAATATCGTCAAATTCCGTCCCCCGGATAACCGCGATCCGCTGCCTGACGAAATAGAAGCTTGCCGTGATTGGCTGGACAGGCAGATAAATATCATTCACCCCAAAATTATCGCTACTCTGGGACGTTTCTCCATGGCTAAATTTATTCCGGACGTTTCAATTTCCCGGATTCATGGCCAGGCCAGATACATTGATATTAATGACAGAAAAATTATTATTTTCCCCATGTATCACCCGGCTGCCGCCCTTCGGGCAGGAACGGTTATGAACGAATTCGTTCAGGACTTTAATAAATTAAAGCCGCTGCTTGGAAATAATCAGCCTGAAATCCCGGTCGTCAAAACGGAACCTGTAAAAATTACTCAAACAAGTTTATTTTAAATAAATTAATATATAGCCATGGCGGAATTAAAAATCATTTCTTTGGGAGGTTTCGGCAAAGTTACTTCCAACATGTTTGTTTATGAGCTGGAAAACGACATTTTGCTGGTCGATTGCGGCATGGGTTTTCCTTCGGAGGATATGCTGGGAATAGACATTCTCATCCCGGATATTTCCTACCTGCATGACAAAATCGGGAAAATCAGGGGTTTGGTAATTACTCACGGTCATGAAGATCATATCGGAGCTTTGCCGTATCTTTTACCCCAGCTTCCCGGGGTGCCGGTTTATGCCAGCCGTCTTCCCGCCCATTTGATTATGGATAAATTGGCTGAGTATGAAAACATGGCGCAGAAAGTCACGGTATTAAATCCCGGTGAACAGCTGCATTTGGGCCAGTTTACTGTTGAATCAGTCAGAATTTCCCACTCGGTTCCCGATTCCACCAACTTAATCATCTCCACTCCGGCCGGTAATATTTATCATGGCAGTGATTTTAAGTTTGATTTCACTCCGGTTGACGGCGTATTACCGGACATTAACCGGATTGCTGTCGCCGGAAACGCCGGCATTTCATTGCTTCTGTCGGATTCTCTGGGCAGTGAACGTCCCGGATACACCCCCTCTGAAAAAACTCTGGCCGAAACTTTTGAGCGGGAGGTGTCGGACTGCCAGGGCAAGTTTATTGTTACCACCATGAGCAGTAATATCAGCCGCTGGTATCAGGCGGCCACCAGCGCAATTCGTCACGGCCGCCGGATAGCAGTTTCCGGCCGGAGTATCGAACGCAATCTTGATATCGCCACCAAATTAAACTTGTTTAATATCCCCAAATCGGCCTTTGTCGAGCTGAAATCCGTCAAAAAACTTCCGCCCAAAAATGTTTGCGTTCTGATTGCCGGTTCTCAGGCTCAGTCCGGATCTGCTCTCGAGCGTTTGGCAACAGAGGATCATCGTGATTTAACAATCAATCCCGGGGACAAGGTGGTTTTCTCATCGGATTATATTCCCGGTAATGAAAGTTCGGTGCAGTCTTTAATCGACACTCTGTCCAAACAGGGTGCCAAAGTAATCTATTCCGAGATTACGGATAACTTACATGTTTCCGGTCACGGCAGTCAGCAGGATATGCTTCTTTTAATGGCTCTGACCAAAGCCAAATATGTGCTTCCGATCGGAGGTATGTATCGCCATATGATCCAGTATGCCAACCTGGCCAAATCCATGGGTTACAGTCCGGACAGAATTCTTCTTCCCGAGCATAATCAATCAATCTTGGTATCCCCGGACAAAATTTCAATCGGTCCCAAAATACCGATTAAAAGTGTTTTAGTTGACGGCTTAGGTGTAGGTGATGTCGGTCAGGTGGTTTTGCGGGATCGCCAGCATCTGGCTGAAGAAGGTGTGGTGGTCGCTGTAGTCGAAGCAGACCAGAATGATTTAAGTAATTTAATCAACTTCGAACTCGTCAGCCGGGGTTTTGTTTTTGAAAAATACAGTACGGATCTTTTAAACAAAGCTTCCGCCCAGGTCAAAAACGCCATTAATCAGAAGCGGGGGCATATCGAATCCGACCGTCACCTCAAACAATTGGTAATCGATACCCTGAGTCATTTTCTGTTCAAGGAAACCCACCGCCGCCCCATGATTCTCCCCGTTATTGTCGAAGTCTAATCAGAGTTCGAATCCCGACACCCCTGCATTAGATTTGATTCTTTGTACCGAAAAATCTTAGTATAATAATTGTAATGAGAAAAAAGGCAATCAATGCCCTCTGCGTTCTTTATTTAATATTAGGGATTCTAGGTTTCTTTTGGTTATACGAACCGTTATGGGGAATTTTCGACCGATTTCCTTTTTTACTCAGTATCACCTCTTTCGGAATAATCACTTGGCCTCTGATACCTTTATTTATCATCGTCTGCTTTCTAAACAATTACCGAAAACCTATCTCAAAAATTATCATTGTAAATTTAATCATTTTTGGTTTTATTGCTTCATTTGCCTTTAGCCAATTACTATTCCGCATTGAGTAATAACATTGGTCTTTTATCCATAAACTGAGGTCGGTGGTAAATAAGGTCATTCATACTCGCTCAGGCGTTCCTAATTACGTCCAATAAACCCTGCAAATAATTAAGTCTCAAGATACTATGACAAACCCACCGCCGCCCCATGATTCTCCCCCCCTGCAAAATAGCCTCAAAAATGAAATTACTTTCTATCTCTCTTAAACAACTCCGCCGATACTTCATCCGCAAGCGGGTGGTTATAGATTCTTTGCGGTAAGTCCCAATAGTCCGGTAAACCGTATGCCTGGGATGCAGCCCGGAATGAATAATATAGTTCTCCCGTCCTGTTCTGTTGAAAAACATCGCTTTTTTTGTCTTTCAGCTGTTCATACACATAATGAAAAGCTTGTTTTATGCTTTTTCCGTCTACAGTCTCGTTCCACAAATCTAAATTGTATTTTTTGGCAATAACAGCCATCTCACTTAAAGCAAAAAGATTAAACACCTGGTAGTCTAATGACATATTCCCTCTTCTTGTTTCCTCCGGCATTTCCCCGTCGGGGTTAATTTGAGTTTTAATTCTTTCTTTTGTTGATTCTAAGGCTTGCTTAACGACATTTTCCTTACCCAAAAAATCTGCAATATATGCCACCTGCACATCATAGAAAGCCCCATGATTATTAGGCATCGCCCTCTCTCCTCCCCTCTCTTTTTCATTTCCCGCATTTGGGTTTCCGATGCCTTTTTCACTTGTTAATAGCCAGTCCAGATATTGTCCAAACCATTTTTTGGCTCCGTCCAGAGTTACTTTATCAATCAAACCCGCCCTTTCCATATTCCCGATTCCCTCAGCTACCTGCACCAGTCCTACACCATCAATAATTCCCCAGAAGTTTCCGGTGTTCTCACCCGGCTTTATTGCGGCAAACTCCAGATTGGGAGTCATTCTTGTTTCATCATTAACAAACCATGTTCTTATTGTGGACAAGGCGTAATTCTTGTATATTTCTTTCTTTCCAACATCCTGTGAAGCATTTACAGCCATGGAAAGAATATATATCGCGTTTTCAGCCGTTTTCAGTTTTTTAGGGTCCTGGTCATTTTCTACTTCCGGATTTAGCACTGTATCCCTCTGAACTGGTTTTCCGTTTACATCTAAATGAAAATATCGGGCTGATGATTCAAAGTTCCTTTTGTCACCTGATCTGGAATTACTTTTATCCGTTATGAGTGGTATCGGAGCAGTAATTATTTTATCTGCAGTGGTCAAAATCTCGCTTTTTGTTGCCTTTTTTTCCGAATTTGAAACAGAAATGACATCTTTTGGCGTTTCTCCAAATTCACCCATAACCATATTCTACGCCAACTAAGGACAATCCTTTCTGCAGTTGTCGAAGTGCAGGTTCCTCCCTTGCTATATAATGGAATTATGGCTCGCAGGCGATCATTTTTAGGCCGGAAAACTTTTAAAGTGAAGCTCAAAAAAACCACGCTTCATTCCGTCGCCGCCGTCCTTTTATTTTCTGCCGCCGGTCTGATCTGGATTTCTTTTGTCCGTCAGGGATTATTACTCTCACGTTTAAACTCGTTGCTTTTGGATCAGTTAGGGCTTGTTCCCGCTCTTTTTCTCCCTTTCCCTTTAATAGTCGGGGGTTTGATGATTACCAAAATTAAGTCTTTTTTTGCCGAACCCCACGTCTTTATCGGCAGTCTGATTATCATTGCCGCTCTTACGGGATTTTTCCATGACGGTTTTTTGGGACTTAAGTTGTGGCTTAATACCAGCCTTTTTCTTTCGGAACCCGGTTCTTACCTGTTCTTTCTGGCCGGTTTGGGCATCGGCTCGATTATTATGCTGAATATTCCTTTCGAGGACCTGCTAAACGCCATAGTCAAAGTTACCGGAAAAATATCCGCGATATTTAAAAGAGACCGGCCTCTTGCCCAGCTGAAAATGTCAGGATTGCCCTCCGATAATTTTAATAAAAACCCGGACATTAAAACCACCGGATTGGTGGATAAACCTTCATCCAGGCCGCTTCCGGAAAAAACTGAAAAAACTCCTTTTCAGACCCAAATAAAAACTCCTCAGGCAGCCAGCAATGCCCCTTGGCATTATCCTTCACTTTCCCTTCTCTCCGACAATGTTTCGGGGAAAGCCGACCGGGGAAATGTCAACACTAATGCCGGGATAATCGAAAAAACCCTGGAGGCTTTTGGAATTACCTGCAAAGTAGTCGAAGTCAATTTGGGTCCGGCGGTGACTCAATACGCCCTGGAAGTGGCCATCGGCACGAAGTTAAGTAAAATCAATGCTTTAAATAACGACCTGGCGCTGGCCCTGGCCGCACCCACCGGCCAAATCAGAATTGAAGCTCCGATTCCCGGCAGGTCCCTGGTGGGCATCGAACTGCCCAACCGCTCTCCGGAATTTGTCAGCCTGAAAAAAATTCTTGATGATGATAAATTAAAACATCACAAAAGCAAACTTGCCGTAGCTCTGGGCTTGGACGTCTCGGGTCAATCAATAGTAGCGGATTTGGCCCGCATGCCCCATGTCCTCATTGCCGGGCAGACCGGAGCCGGTAAGTCCGTCTGTATCAATGCTTTTATCGCCTCGTTGCTTTTCCGCTGCAGTCCCCAGGAATTAAATTTGATTCTTGTTGACACCAAACGCGTGGAATTAACGGGTTATAACGGCATTCCCCACCTGCTCGCTCCGGTGATAGTAGAACGCGAAAAAGTCCTTTCCGCCCTCAAATGGGCAATGAATGAAATGGATAAGCGATACAAGTTGTTTTCTGAAGTGGGAGCCCGTAACCTGGAAGGTTATAACGAACTGTCGGGTTTTCAGGCCATGCCCTACCTGGTGATTTTTATTGATGAGTTGGCGGATATCATGTTATTTGCCCCGGTTGAAGTGGAAGACACCATTACCCGCATTGCCCAGATGGCCCGGGCCACCGGCATCCATTTGGTAATTGCCACTCAAAGACCGTCGGTTGACATTATTACCGGTCTGATCAAGGCCAATATCCCGGCCAGGATTGCTTTTGCCGTTTCCTCCATGATTGATTCCCGGGTAATCATCGACCAGCCTGGTGCGGAAAAATTATTGGGCAGGGGAGATATGCTTTATGTTCCTCCCGATGCCGCCAAACCCAGCCGTCTTCAGGGAGCTTTTATATCCGATAAGGAAACTCATCAGCTCATCGATTTTCTCAAAAAACAGGGAGTGGCCCCCAATTATACGGAAGAAGTCACATCCATGCCCTTAAACCTGGGACGCAGATCAGGCAGGGGAGCCGGTCCTGTCTCTGAAGACGGGGGGAACCGCGATGAATTATTTGATGACGCTCTCCGTCTGATCATCCAGCATGATGTTGCTTCGGCTTCTTTTCTCCAGCGGAAATTAAACATTGGTTACGCCAGAGCCGCACGGATTTTAGATCAAATGCAGCAATCCGGGATAGTCGGTCCGGGTGAAGGTTCCAAACCCCGGGAAATCCTTATGCGCGGGTTGCCCGCAGATAACCCCGAACCCCAGCAATGAAAACCACCGGCCTAGTTCTTCAGGAAGCCCGCCTTGCCCGGAAATTGGATGTTGAGGAAGTTGCCAAAATTACCAAAATCCGCCCGCAATTTATCCGTTGGCTGGAAGCTGACGACTACAGCCAACTTCCGAATGCCACCGTGGCCAAAGGTTTTATCAGAAATTACGGACAGTTTCTGGGATTAAATGCCAATCATCTGCTGGCGGTATTCCGTCGCGATTTTGCGGAAAATCTCCAGGGTCAGATTGTTCCCCGGGGTATGGTGGAACCGGTAACCAAAAGCAGTATCTGGACACCGAAAAGCACGGTTATTGCCATCGTGGTTTTTCTTTTCACCGTTTTCCTGGGTTATTTGGCTTATCAGTATTACCTTTTGGTCGGTCCTCCGGCTTTGGTGGTATCCTCCCCGCCGGCCCGTCTGATAACCGCTCAGAATACGGTAGAAATTTATGGCAGAACGGATCCCGAAGCCACGATTTCGGTTAATAACCAACTGGTCGCACTGGAAAAAGGAGGCCAGTTTTTTGTGCGTATACCGTTGGTCGCCGGACCCAATCATATTTCTGTTACCGCCGCGAATAAATCCGGCAAAACCACGACCGTCAATCGGATTGTCACCTTGACTTCCTCCCCGTAATTATTTACGCTTGTTGCCAATTACATATCCATGACAATCTTTATCCAACTTCTATTAGCGGCAATCATCACCGCTCTGGCTTTTCTGATGTCTCTGGTCGGTATTCAGGTTTTTCATATTTTACATGAATTCCGTCTGACTTTAAAAAAAGTTAATCGGATTTTGGACCATACCCAGACCTTGTCGGACGCGGCATCCCGCCCTGTCGCCGCCGTTAATCAGTTTTTTACCGATGTCAAAGATCTGGTTAACGAAACCCAGGATGAAATTATTGACAATACCCCTGATAAAGTTATCAGGCCGCCTCAGCAGAAAGAGAAATTCCATCAGCGCTTCTTTCACCGTTCCGGATTACCCCTGCGTCCTTCATGAAAGAGTTTATTTCTCTTTTACCTTTTTTTCTTTCCCTTATTTTCCAAAATCCTGATAAATTACCCGCTTCAGTCTCTTTTACCGTCGGCGGGGATATGATGTTTGACCGGCTGATAACCAAAAACTTACCCCGGCGATAATCTGCCCCGGGTTTTATCCCGGCTTAAGGATTCACCGCCTTTTACCGATACCGATGCCGTATTGATAAATCTTGAAGGCCCTATTAGTGAAAAACAACTGCAATCAGACACAAATCCCGATCGTCTGATCTTTAATTTCCCCCCGGAAACAGTCAGCGCTCTTAAATACCTGGGAATAAACGGAGTCAGTCTGGCCAATAATCACACTTCAAACGCCGGTATCAAAGGATTGTCTTATACCAGAGAAATTCTTATCAAGTCCGGAATTACTCCGATTGGCGGACCAAATTCAGGGGATCCGTTACAAATAGCCACCTTTTCGGGAACCGGACTGAATCTTGTAGTTATCGCAGTCAATACTTTTTCTCATCCTGTCGACATTACATCCCTGATCAGGCAAATCAAATCACAACCCGGTAACCGGGTATTGGTTTTTCCCCATTGGGGGGTGGAGTATCAGATTACCCACTCACTCAAGTCAGCAAAAACTGGCTTACTCCTGGATTGATGCCGGAGCCGACTTGATTGTTGGTTCCCACCCTCATGTTATTCAGGACACCGAAGTCTATAAAAACCGCCCGGTTATTTATTCCGTCGGGAACCTGCTTTTTGATCAGACTTTTTCTCCTGCCACTCAAATCGGCCTGATTATCACCGGGATTTTTACTCCCCGGGGTTTGGAGTTGTCTGCCGCTGCGGTAAAATCCGTAAACCTTCAGCCGGAAATTTTAACCGGGACGGAAAAACAAACTATCCTCGACCGTTTTTATCAGCCGTTTACGCCTTTTCTGGACACCTCTTCCGCCGAAATCAAAGCGTTTTTTCCCGATCCGGAAAAATAAACCATTGCACCGGTAAATCTGAAATGGCATATTACTGGTAGTGCGGATCTTAATTAAAATCCTGGAATTTATATTAATAGTATTGTGTCTGGCGGGTTTGACCTGGGGCATATATTACCTGCTGACTTTTCGTTCACCGGCATCAACCAGGGTCGAATCACAAAATAATGTCGTAGTCATAGCTGCCACCGCCCCGTTTCAATTACTGGCAACTTACCCCAACGGCCAAAAAACCGGCTTTGATCCCGAAACGAATAAGGAAATCATCACAATTCCCGGGTCAAAGTATTATTTCAAATCCGAAGAGCCCGTTCCCGAGCCGGGATCTTATTGGTTGGGATTAACCGATCCGCCCGATAAGTTTCAGCTGCAGGTAATCGGTGAGCCTGCGGGTGAGTTCGGTTTTGGAATTTATGTCTATCGTAATAACCGGCAGCTTCAGGAAACTTTTTCGGGAAAAATCACCGCCAAAAACTCCGCCGTTTATGAAATAAAATCCGCTCCGGCAGGAAAATCTTTTCCCTTGGAGGTCACTTTAATTAAGTAGTTCAGTCTTCTGCTAAAATTACCTCATGCTGACAGGTAACCAGTTACGCCAGAAATATCTGGATTTTTTTGTCAGGAAAGGTCATGCGGTCATTCCCTCTGCCCCCCTTGTTCCCGAAAACGATCCCACAACTTTGTTTACCAGCTCCGGCATGCAGCCTCTTATTCCGTATCTTCTGGGTCAACCCCACCCTTTGGGTAAACGTCTGGTAAACAGCCAAAAATCTTTCAGGTCACAGGACATTGATGAGGTGGGGGACAGCCGCCACACCACTTTTTTTGAAATGCTGGGAAACTGGTCATTGGGGGACTATTTTAAAAAAGAGCAATTAAACTGGTTTTTCGAATTTCTGACCAAAGAGCTGGGACTTGATCCGCAAAAGCTCTGTGTCTCGGTATTTTCAGGCAATCAGTCCGTCCCCAAAGATTTGGAATCGCTCTCAATTTGGGAATCATTGGGTTTTCCAAAAGACCGCATCTTTTTTTATGACGTTAAAAAAAATTGGTGGTCCCGTTCCGGTGAACCCGGCAAAATGCCTGCCGGAGAACCCGGCGGTCCGGACTCCGAAGTCTTTTATGATTTCGGACCGGATTTAAAACTTCACGAAAATTCAATCTGGAAAGATCAAAAGTGCCACCCCAACTGTGATTGCGGCCGGTTTATGGAAATCGGCAACTCCGTCTTTATGCAGTATCAAAAACAGGCTGACGGATCTTTAAAGGAACTTCCCCAAAAAAATGTGGATTTCGGCGGGGGACTGGAACGCACTCTGGCTGCAGTCCGGAATACTCCGGATATTTTTCAGACGGATTTATTCTCCCCGATTATTAATTCCATCGAAGAGTTTTCACAAAAGAAATACTCGGACATTAAAAACCAAGCTTCCATGCAGATTATTGCCGATCACATCAAAGCCTCGGTAATGTTAACCGCCGACGGGGTAGTCCCGTCAAATAAAGCCCAGGGTTACATGCTCAGACGGTTGATAAGACGTGCCGCCGTTAAAATGCAAAAATTAACAGACAAACCGGTCGCGGAGTTTGGTAAACAGATTTGTTTGTCTGCAGGACGGATTTATCAGGATATATATTTAAGCAAAGAGCAAATATCTGATGTTTCAATAATTATCAGTGGGGAGGTTGATAAATTCGACCGGGTATTAAGCCGGGGTTTAAAAGAAATTTCCAAATACCCGGAAATTAACGGAAAAATCGCCTTTGATTTACTGCAGTCATGGGGTTTCCCTTGGGAATTGACTTACGAAATTGCCACCGAACAGGGTCAGCATCCGGATATCAAAGAATTTCAGGCCGAATTTACCAGACACCAGGAATTATCCCGTACCGCATCCAAAGGCATGTTCAAAGGAGGGCTTGAGGATAAATCGGAGACTGTTACCAAATATCACACGGCTACCCATTTATTGCACAAAGCCCTGCGTGAGATTTTAGGCGATCACATTCAGCAAAAAGGCAGCAATATTACCGCCGAAAGGTTGCGTTTTGACTTTTCTCATCCTGAAAAACTGACTCCCGGACAGATCCAAAAAGTTGAGGACATAGTCAACAAAAAGATTGAGGAAAATTTACCGGTTATCCGTGAGGAGTTGTCCAAAAATGAAGCTTTAAAAGAGGGTGCTTTGGCTTTTTTTGTGGAGAAATATCCTGATGTTGTCAGTGTCTATACCATCGGTTCAAAAAATAATTGGTACAGCAAGGAACTGTGCGGCGGACCCCATGTGGGCTCGACTGGGGAAATCGGGCGTATTAAGATAATGAGGGAGGAGTCTGCCGGCTCCGGTATTCGCCGCCTCTATGCCCGAATTAATCCATGAACCTGCCTTTTTTTAAAAAAATCTCTTCCGGTCCCAAGCGGGAATACCTGTTTTCACTGGAAATCGGCTATGAAACGGTCAGAAGCGCCATCTGGACCGTTGCCAACGACCGGACTCAGGTTCTGACTATCGGTAAAACCATCAGCTGCACTCCCGCAATTGCCGAAAACCTGATTGCCGCCTGCGACCAGACTCTCACCGACTGTACCGGAAAACTTGATTCCACGGGTAAAATTCAGCCCGAAAAAGTGATTTTAGGTCTTCCTGTAAGCTGGGTACTGCAGGATAAAATTGAACCGGATAAGCTTCACTTACTGCGTGATTTAACCCAAAAACTATCATTGTCAGCCGTCGGTTTTGTCGTTACTCCCCAGGCACTGGTCAGATATCTGCAGCATACCGAAGGGGTTCCGCCCACGGCCATTCTCATCGGTTTTTGGCAAAACACCATCGAAGTCACCCAGGTCCGTCTGGGCAAAATCGAATCTGCCCAAATGGTTAAAAGAAGCAACAAAGCTGCTGCTGATGTGATCGAAGGACTGTCCCGTCAGGGATCAACCGGCATGCTGCCGTCCAGAATGCTTTTATATGACGCGGATTCCGATTTGGAAAGCATAAAACAAAACCTGCTGGCTTTTCCCTGGCAGGCTCCTCAAACCAAATTACCTTTTCTCCATTTTCCCAAAATTGAAATTCTTCCGTCAGACTTTTCAGTTAAAGCCATCAGTCTGGCAGGGGGAAGTGAAGTGGCTCAGGCCATTGGTTTGATAACCCAGGCCCCCCCGGAAACACCATCCCCGGAAACCCCGGTCATATCAGCCACACCCGAGGACTTGGGTTTTGTGTCCGAGCAAGACATTGCTACTCTGCCGGAAACTTCCCCGCCTCCTTCCCCGGAGCCGCCGGTTGAAACAGCACCATTACCCCAAAAGGTTACCCTTCCTAAATTTAAACTGCCTTCCCTTCACATTCATTTTCCCCGGTTTACCGGATCTTTGAAACTAATCGCCTTAATCATCATCTTATTACTGGTCTTGGCGGGTTTGGGATCCGCATATTGGTTTCTTCCCAAAGCGACGGTCACGATTTCGGTTGATCGGAAATCACTGCAGAATGAACTTAATATTACTGCCGATTCGGCGGTTACCTCTCTTGACCTGGAAAAGCGTCTTTTACCCGTTTCGGTAATCAATACCGAAGTTTCCGGGCAAAAAAGCAAAACCGCGACGGGTAACGTTCTGACCGGAGAAAAAGCCGCAGGGGAAGTAACCGTGATTAACGGAACTTCTTCTCCCCGGACTTTTCCCGCCGGCACACAAATTACTTCTCCTTCCGGTCTGATATATTCCTTTAACTCGGCAGTCGAAGTCGCCTCCGCATCAGGTACGGCGGATCCGAATTCTTACCAGCCGGGCAAAGCCACTGTCAAAATCACCGCCAACATTATCGGAAGTGACAGTAATCTCTCAGCCGGAACCCAGTTTAAAATCGGGACTTTTTCTGCCATGGACTACGTGGCCAGAAATGATGCGGCTTTCAGCGGGGGATCAAGCCGTCAGGTGGCTGCTGTTTCCAAATCGGATATTTCCGATTTGAGGTCTCAGTTAACCACCCAGCTTCAGGAGCAGGCCAAAGCGGATCTTTTGGCCAAAAAAACCTCCGGCTTTGAAATAATTAATGAGTCAATAAAATACACCCCGGCTGCCGAAAAATTCAATCATGCCGCTGACGAAGTGGCTTCCGAAGTCAGTTTGAACTTGTCGATGCGGGCAAGTGTATATGAATTTGCCTCATCTGACCTGGAAAAATTGGTTACTGCCGGGATTGAATCTCTCATCCCTCCTGATTATCAGCTTTCCGGCAATCCCGAATATTTATTTACCATCGGCAGCATTAAGGATAAACAAACCCAACTTACGGTTCAGGTTACGGCTTCGCTTTTACCCAGGTTAAACCAGGACCAAATCATTCAGAATATTTCGGGCAAATTCCCGGAAGCGGTCAAAGACTACCTGACCGGCCTTCCCGGTGTATCCCGGGTCAATTTTCAGTTCTCTCTTCCCCTGCCCCGTCAGATATTAACTCTTCCTCATATTTCCTCAAATATCAAAATAGTTATTGAACCCGGCAACCAATGAGGCGGGTTATCCCCCTGTTTATCCTTTTTGCCGGTATCTCGATTTTAGGCAGCGTTCTTTTTCCCATTGGGGGACAGGCTTTGGAATTTTTTCTTTTCCCCCGACCCGAGCTTCTTGATCCGACTCTGGTTTCCGCCTACCCCGCCCCCGTAGTAGTCACTTCTCTGGGAACCGCTTCTGACTATACCAGTGCTTCAAACTGGTTTAATTCCGCCGTTTCCCTTCCTCCCGCCGCTGTTACTCCGATTACTTTTTTCACTATTTCCCTCCCCCGTCTTAAAATGCAGGACATTCCGGTTCAAATCAACGGCTCTGATTTGAAAAAAAACGTCATTCATTATTCGGGTACCGCTCTGCCGGGTGACTATGGTAATACGGTCATTTTCGGCCACTCCGCTCTGCCCCAGTTTTACCGCCCGGGTAATCCTCTGACAGTTTTTAATCCCTTAATCAAGGCCAAAACCGGCGACGACATCTACATATCCTATGACGGTATCTCATATCATTATCTGATCAGGAACATTACCGAAGTCAAACCCTCCCAAATTGAGGTGCTGGCCCAGAATTTTTCCCGTCATGACTTAACGCTTATCACCTGCACCCCGTTGGGAACTTACTGGCGCCGTTTCGTTGTCCGCGCCGAATTGGTTAAGTAATTCCGAAATACTTTTTCACTTTTTCAGGCCAGAGAGCAATTGCTTCTGCAGAAACAATATTTTTTACTTCGTCAATCTTTACCCAACCAGCTTTACTCAGGTCGCTACCCGCAGTCAACTTTTCCTGTCCGAATACCCTCACCTCATACCAGGCCAGACTGGTCCCATGGGGAGTAGTATTGGATTCCAGGAAAATAAAACCGTTAACTTTAATCCCCAATTCCTCAAGCGCTCCGCGTTTGATTGCATCAAGATCTTTTTCCCCTGGGTTTTTGGTTTCTCCCGGCAGGTGCCACATCTCTGACAAAAAACTTCCTTCCTTGCGGCTCTTTTTTCCTACTGCCACTTCGGTTCCGTCGCTTGAAAGAATTATCATTGCCACGGCTTCTTTGCTCATCGGGGGGATTATAATACAGTCATGAATTATTTAGGACTAGATTACGGGACGAGACATCTGGGTATAGCCCTGGCCGCCGGCCCTTTGGCAGAACCGCTTACTTCCGTTGCCACTTCCGAAGCTTTCCGCATTCTTCCCCGTTTAATTGAGACCCATCAGATAAAAAGCATCATTATCGGTCTGGCTGAAGGACCAATCCGCCCGGATCTTGAAAAATTCATTCACCGGTTAAAAATCCTGGGTTGTCCCGTAATTACCCACGAAGAGACTTTATCCACCCGGGACGCTGTCAGAAGTCTTTTGCACACCACTAAATCCAGAAGAAAAGCCAGAGAGCATTCCGCGGCAGCCGCTCTGATTCTCCAATCCTGGCTTGACTCCGGACACCCCCGAGAGTAAAGTCAATTCATGTTCAAAAATGTCATTGCTCCGGTTCAGGCCTGGCTTTTATCCCAGGGCAGATGTGTCGGTTGCGGTGCCGAGCTTTCGGAAGGCAAAAAAACCCAAAGCGACAAAGGTGACAAAATCACCTGCGGTAAATGCGGCCGGATTTTCATTAAGGACGCAACTACCGGAAAATATCGCCGCGCTCTCTTTGAGGAAGTATAATCACTTCGTGAAATATTTTTTTGCCGCTTTGCTGTTGCTTTTTGTTGTTATCCTGTCACTTGGTTTTTGGTATGGGTATCAGGTTTATTACAATCCCCGTCCTGCCGAAATACTGGTCCGGTTTTCCGTAGCTCCCAAAGAATCTGCCTCATCCATTATTTCCCGTTTAAAATCGGAAAATTTAATCCGGTCGGAAATTGCTATGAAAGTGTACCTTCGCCTTAATAATTTGGCCCAAAAATTAAAACCCGGCGGATATCAGATTTCGCGGGGTTTTACCCCCGAACGGATAATTGACGAACTTATCAAAGGCCCCAGGGATATTTGGGTTACCATTCCCGAAGGCTGGCGCAGGGAACAGATTGCCGCCCGTCTCAAAAACTCCCTAAAAAACTTCGATCCTTACGAATTCGACACTGTTTCAGCCCCTTACGAAGGGCAGCTGTTTCCCGACACCTATCTTATTCCTGCCGAGGCCATCTCCTCGGATATCCTGCAGATATTTCTCAAAAACTTTTCCAAAAAAACCGGCTTGAATCCGGCTGTGGCCGGGGATCGCCGGATTATGATTCTGGCTTCACTAGTCGAACGGGAAGCCAAATCCGACCCGGACAGGCAGATAATTGCCGGAATTCTTCAGAAACGTCTGGATAACAACTGGCCGCTTCAGGTGGATGCCTCTGTTCAGTATGCCGTTTCTACCAAATCCTGCATGGCTACCCCCATCGATCAGTGCGACTGGTGGCAGGAAATCTTCGATACCAAATATCCGTCGCTTTACAATACCTATCTGTATCCCGGCCTGCCTCCGGGCCCGGTATGCAATCCCGGTTTAGCCTCAATTAATGCGGTCCGGGCACCGCAAACATCACCATATTGGTATTACATTACGGGATCAGACGGGATCACCCGGTATGCCGAAAACTTATCAGCACATAATCTTAATATTGACAAATATTTAAAACCCTGATATAAACTTCAGCACTGTCTGTGGCTATCAAGTTAGCCAAGTTTGTTGCGCTTAAAGCGCCTTTTTGTTTTCTCACCCTTAGATTACCAGATGCCTAAATCAAGCCGTCTTTTTTGGGGAAAGACTTACCCTAGTCTCCCCACTTTAAACCTAAATCAACTTCAGAAGGATTCCTGGAAGTGGTTTCTTGAAAACGGGATTAAAGAAGGATTGGCTGAAATTTCCCCCGTCGAAGATTTTACAGGTAAAAATTGGGTATTGGAGTTTCACGGTTATTCCGTGGAAAAACCCACTATTTCTCCCCACCAGGCTCTTTCAAAGGGACTGACTTTTTCCTCGGCTCTCCGGGTTTCCACAAAACTTACCAATCTTCAGACTGCCAAATCCACTACCGGGGAAGTGTTTTTGGGAGATATTCCCCAAATGACCGACCGGGGCACTTTTATCGTCAACGGAGTTGAACGGGCGGTCATCAATCAGATTGTCCGTTCACCCGGAGCTTATTTCGGAGCTGAATTGGATCCGGCCACCGGCCGGGTTTTACATACGGCCGAACTCAGACCGATCCGTGGTACCTGGCTGGAGTTTGAAGTATCCCGTAATGACATCATTTCCGTTCGGATTGACCGGCGCCGGAAATTCGTTGCCACCACTCTTTTACGGGCCATGGGTTTGTCATCCGATGAACAGCTGACCGATCTTTTCAAAGAGGTCAGTACCGATCCCCAGCGCACTTATATTGAGAATACCCTGGCCAAAGACCCCACTCACAACACTGAAGAAGCCTTAATCGAAATTTACAAAAAAATGCGCCCCGGAGAGCCGATTGTTTTGGATAACGCCCAAAAACTGCTTTTTGACCTCTTTTTCAACTCCCGCCGTTACGATTTAGGTCAGGTCGGGCGCTATAAGTTAAATAAAAAATTCGGCCTGGATTCGGATCAGCAGTTTCTGACCAGGGACGATCTGGTCATGGCAGTCAAATACCTCATAAATCTCCAAAACGGTCAGGGAAAAATCGACGATATTGATCACCTGGCCAACCGCCGCATCAGAAGTGTGGGTGAGTTGGTCAGCCAGACGGCTTTTCGCGACGGCCTTTTGCGTCTGGAAAGAACCATCAAGGAAAAGATGAGTCTTGTCTCCACCGAAGATTTGGTCTCCCCGACACAGTTGGTCAATGCCAGGCCTGTGATTGCTGCCATAAACGAGTTTTTCAGAAGTTCACAGCTTTCCCAAATTTTAGAACAAACAAATCCTCTTTCGGAAATTGACCACTTGCGCCGTCTGACCGTCATGGGCAGAGGGGGAATTACCCGGGAACGGGCTTCATTCAGCATCAGGGATGTTAACAGCAGCCAGTACGGGCGCATCGACCCCGTCCGTTCACCCGAGGGTACCAACATCGGTCTGGTTACTTATTTAGCCCTGTTCTCCCGGGTAAATCATCTGGGATTTCTTGAATCCCCTTACCGGAAATTAATCAAAGAAAAGGCGGGTGGGAAAACCCGGGTCAGGATCAGTGACGAAATAGTATATCTTTCCGCTGATGATGAAGAGGGATATCATGTCTCCCATGCCGATATTCATATCGACCCCAAAGGTTATATCCAGGAAGAATGGCTGCCCATCAGATACCAGGGTGACTTTTCCGAAGGTCCGGTTTCTGCAGTTGACCTGATTGATGCTGTTCCCCGCCAGGTCGTCGGAGCTTCAGCCTCCCTGATTCCTTTTTTAGCAAACGATGCTGCCAACAGAGCCCTGATGGGTGCCAATATGCAGACCCAGGCTGTCCCTCTTCTCCAGCCTGAAAGTCCGGTGGTGGGCACCGGTATGGAAAAAGACATCGCTTTTTCCATGGGCTGGTGTGTTTACGTCCGCCACCCGGGCACCGTGACTTATGTCGACGCCGACAAAGTGGTGGTAAAACTGGACAAAAAACCCGAAAAAGCGGAACCTGAGGAAAACATTACTTTAAAAGGGGATACGGAAACATATTTCTTAACCAAATTTAAACGCACCTCTCAAAGTTCCTGTTTCAACCAGCGTCCGGTTGTGTCCATGGGTCAGAAAATCACCAAAGGCCAGCTGATTATCGATGGTCCTGCAGCTGAAGGCGGGGAACTGGCTTTGGGAAGAAACCTGGTAATTGCTTATACCTCCTTCGAGGGTCTGGGATACGAAGATGCTATTGCCATTTCCGAACATTTGGTCCGGGATGATATTCTGACATCGATTCATATTGAAGAACACGAAGCGGATGTTGTCGATACCAAATTAGGTCCGGAGGAGCTGACCCGGGATATTCCGAATGTTGGCGAAATCTATCTGGCCAATTTGGATGCGGAAGGTGTTGTCACTATCGGGTCGGAAGTTAGTCCTAATGACATATTAGTCGGTAAAATCGCTCCCAAAGGAGAAACTGAACTATCCGCGGAAGAAAGGTTGCTCCGTGCAATATTCGGGGAAAAAGCCAGGGATGTCCGGGATACTTCCCTGCGTATGCCTCATGGCGAACGGGGAATTGTAGTTGAAGTTCAGATTTTGGACCGCGAAAGCGGAGACGAACTTCCCCCGGGAGTCAATAAACGGGTTATAGTCAAGGTCGCCCAGATCAGAAAAATCAGTGTCGGCGACAAACTGGCGGGACGCCATGGAAATAAAGGGGTAATCAGCCGGATTATTCCCGTCGCTGACATGCCTTATTTGCCCGATGGCACGCCGGTGGATATATTAATTTCTCCCATTTCCGTTCTTTCCCGGATGAATTTGGGACAGCTTCTGGAAGCCCGTCTTGGATGGGCGATGAGTAAGCTTGGTAAAAAAGTGGCAGTTCCCGCTTTTGAAAAAATTCCTGAAGACCAAATTGCCCAAAGTATGTCTGAGGCCGATCTGCCGGTTTCCGGCAAGGTCACTCTCTATCACGGCCGGACCGGAAAACCTTTCGAAGAACCGACCGTGGTAGGTATCGGGTACATTATGAAGCTTCACCACATGGTAGAAGATAAAACCCACGCCCGGTCTACCGGTCCTTACTCTCTGGTTACCCAGCAGCCACTGGGAGGCAAGGCCCAAATGGGAGGACAGCGTTTGGGTGAAATGGAAGTTTGGGCCCTGGAAGCACATAAAGCCGCTCATACTCTTCAGGAAATGTTAACTATTAAGTCGGATGACGTGGTGGGACGGGCCAAGGCTTTCGAGGCCATCGTTAAAGGTACCGAAATTCCCACCAGTTCTGTTCCCGAATCATTTAATGTTTTGGTCAAGGAATTACAAAGTTTGGGGTTACAGGTCATCCCCCTGGGAGTCAAAATCAAATCCGATACCGCATCCGCTCCCGCAGACGATAGTATTGTTGCCGACAGCGCCGTTCATTCCACCGCTTTCAGTACCATAGTTGCGGCGGATTTGACCGGGGATTCTTTAGATACCAAGGAGGAACTCTGATATGCCACAGGCAAAAACACCGGCTTATTCGGATTCTTTTAAAAACATTCTTGATTTTACGGGTCTGCAATTAAAACTTGCCTCTCCTGAAGTCATTAAAACCTGGTCTCATGGGGAAATTACCAAACCGGAAACAATCAATTACCGCACCCTTCGACCGGAAAAAGACGGGCTTTTTGATGAACGGATTTTCGGTCCGGTAAAAGACTGGGAATGTTATTGCGGCAAATACAAACGTATCCGCTATAAGGGTATAGTTTGTGATAAGTGCGGAGTTGAAGTTACTCACTCCCGGGTTCGCCGTGAACGCATGGGTCATATTACCCTGGCTTGTCCGGTATCCCATGTTTGGT
The DNA here is from genome assembly GCA_963736875.1 of Candidatus Amesiibacteriota bacterium. Classification (GTDB taxonomy): domain Bacteria; phylum Patescibacteriota; class Microgenomatia; order CAZETR01; family Amesbacteraceae; genus CAVTQH01. The sequence continues at coordinate 180,219 of CAVTQH010000002.1, forward strand.
ATTTCAAAGGTTCACCGTCACGGCTTTCACTGCTTTTGGACATTGCTCCCAAAGCTCTTGAATCGGTGATTTACTTTGCCCAATATATCGTCATTTCGGTTGACGAATCCCAAAAGCAGAAAACCCTCACCCGGTTACAGAAAGAGATGCTCGGGAAAAAAGAAGATATCAGCACGGAATCCGCCAAAAAAATTACCGATCTCGAAAAAGGTTCTGCCAAAGAAGAGTCGGCAATCAAAGCCCAGAATTTGAGTGAGGATGCCCTCGCCATGGCCCTGGAACAGCTTCGTTTAAAGTCCAAACAGGCCGTGCAAAACCTGAAAGATCAGGAAACACTGGAGATTGAAAAAGTGGCCAGTCTGTACCAGCGTCTGGTGGATATTGTGCAGAGCACCAAATCAACCAGTGTCATCAGCGAAGATGAATACTTAAAGCTTCTGGAATACAATGCCATCGATTTTGCCACGCTCGGCATGGGAGCGGAAGCTCTTCTGGAAGTCATTAAAAATCTTGATTTACCCACTCTGGCTAACGAGCTTCGCCAGGAAGTAATCAATACTTCCGGTCAGCGTCATATCAAAGCCACCAAGAGATTACGGGTGGCAGACGGTCTGCGCCGGGCCGACATCAGCCCTTCCTGGATGATACTTAAAACTCTTCCTGTTATTCCGCCGGATCTTCGCCCCATGGTTCAGCTCTCCGGAGGCCGGTTTGCCACTTCGGATCTGAATGATTTATACCGCCGGGTGATAAATCGTAATAACCGGCTCAAACATTTAATTGACCTGGGGGCTCCGGAAATTATTTTAAGAAATGAAAAACGTATGCTTCAGGAAGCGGTTGATGCGCTGATTGATTCTTCCCAGCGTACCGCCAGAAGCACCCGTGTTCCCGTCCAGGCAAAATCCAAATCCCTGTCTGATATTTTGCGCGGTAAACAGGGCAGATTCCGCCAAAATCTTTTGGGAAAACGGGTCGATTATTCCGGCAGGTCGGTTATCGTTGTCGGTCCGGAATTAAAAATCAATCAGTGCGGTTTGCCCAAAGAAATGGCTTTGGAGATGTTTAAGCCTTTCGTATTAAGACAAATGATTGTCCAGGGGTTAGCTCCCAACGTCAAATCCGCAAAAAATCTGCTGGAATCAAGACCACCCGAAGTTTTTGATATTTTGGAAAGTATTACCAAAAACCATCCGGTGCTTTTAAACAGAGCCCCCACACTGCATAAGCTGTCAATTCAGGCTTTTTATCCGATTCTCATCGAGGGATCGGCCATCCATATCCATCCCTGTATCTGTGCCGGTTTTAACGCCGACTTTGACGGAGACCAGATGGCGGTTCATGTTCCTTTGAGCAAAGAGGCAATTGAAGAAGTTGAGGAGTTAATGACCCCCCAGAGTAACCTGCGAAAACCCGCGGACGGTACTCCGATATCAGTCCCTTCCACCAAGGAAATTGCCCTGGGTTTTTACTACCTGACTTCCACGGATCCCAGACTGAGTCTTCACCCGGGGATATTTAGCAACAGTGAAGAAGCCATTGTTGCCTACCACACCGGGCATATCAGACTCCGGCAGGAAATTAAAGTGGTAATAGACAAAAAAATACTGCAGACCACCGTTGGCCGGATTCTGTTTAACGAGAAACTCCCGGGGGAGTTGCAGTTTGTTAATGAAGCCGTCAAAAGAGCTACCATGGTTAAACTTTTTGATAAAGCCTTTAAATTATTTGACGCATCTACCATTGCCAAATTAATTGATGACATTAAAAATATCGGATTTTGGGCAGGAACTCTGTCGGGCATCTCGGTCAGTATCACCGACTGTATTATCTCTCCCAAAAAAGAGGAAAACATTGCATTAGCCAATTCCCGCGTGGTGGAAATCAACTCCAATTTCTCCATGGGTCTGATAACCGCCGAGGAAAGACGCCGTCTTACCCAGGAAGTATGGTTGGACACCACCGAAACATTAGCCGACCAGACATGGCAGCTTTTTGATGAAAATAATCCCATCAGGATTATTATTGATGCCGGAGCGGGTAAGGCATCAAAGGAACAGGTTCGTCAGCTTTCGGCCATGAGAGGTCTGGTGGTTGATCCCCTGGGCAGAATTGTGGACTTACCTCTGAAAAGTAATTATCGTCAGGGCTTCTCTTCTTTTGAATATGTTTCAGCCGCCCGCGGAGAACGTAAAGGCCTTTCCGATACCGCTGTCCGCACAGCCGACGCCGGTTACCTGACACGCCGTTTAGTCGACGTGGCCCACGACGCCATCATCAGGATCCAGGACTGTGCCACCAAAAACGGACTTACCATTTACAAAAATAACCGACGGGCAAAATCTTTTTCGAGCCGGATTTTCAGCCGGGTGTTGGCAGCCAATATAGTCTCTCCCAAAACTAAAAAAGTTCTGATTCCCAAAGGCGAAATCCTTGACGATCAAAAAGTGGAGCAGATTATTTCCGAGGGTATTGAAGAAGTAACAGTCAGGTCCCCGCTCACCTGTGAAGCCAAATATGGGATATGTGCCACCTGCTATGGGTGGAGTTTGGCCAGTATGGCTATGGCTCAGATCGGGGATCCGGTGGGAGTCATCGCCGCCCAGAGTATCGGTGAGCCGGGAACTCAGATGACCCTTCACGGTAAAAGAGGCGGTTTGTCGGTGGGAAGCATTGACGTGACTCAGGGTTTGCCCAGGGTCGAAGAATTATTCGAAGCCCGGACTCCGAAACTGGTCTCACCTCTGGCTGAAATTTCCGGTAAAGCCGAGGTCATGGAAACCGATGAGGGTTACAAGGTGCGTATCAGAAACACTTCGGTTAAGCCCATTGAAGAAAGGGAATATATCATTCCTCTGGCTGCCGAGCTCAAAGTGGCCGACGGAAATTTGGTCACGGCAGGGGAGCAACTGGCTTCGGGATCCCTGGATATTAAGGAAGTACTGGAGGTCAGGGGTTTGCGCGGATCCCAGGAATATCTGATCGAAGAGATTCAGCTGGTTTATGAATCTCAGGGTGTACCGATTCAGGATAAGCATTTCGAAGTCATCGTCCGGAAAATGAGTGATCGGGTAAGAATTCTCTCCCAGGGGGATACTATTCTTCTTCCCGGTGACATTATCGACCGTGCGGCTTTTGAAACTGAAAACACCAAGGTCTTGGCAGCGGGAGGAGAACCGGCTACCGCCCAGGTAGTCGTTCTGGGAATCACCCGGGCTGCCCTCAAAACCAGTTCCTGGCTGTCAGCGGCTTCATTTATTGAAACCACTTCCCAGCTGGCTGAAGCCGCGGTTGAAGGTAAAATTGATACCCTTATAGGTCTTAAGGAAAACGTGATTATCGGGCGGTTAATTCCTACCAGCCCGGAGCGGGCAGCTATCCTTTAATTTATTATCGAATATAATTAATCCTCATGCCGACTGTTAACCAACTAATCAGAAAACCCCGCCGCCTGAAAATTAAAAAAATTAAGGCTACGGCTCTCCGCCGTTCATTTAATGCCAAAGACCGGCGTTTTGTGCAGACGGTTAACCCCTTTAAAAGAGGAGTGGTCACCATTGTCAAAACCATGACTCCCAAAAAACCCAACTCTGCTTTGAGAAAAATTGCCCGGGTAAGACTGTCCAACAAAACGGAAGTTACGGCTTATATTCCCGGTATCGGCCATAATATTACCGAGCACGGAATCGTTCTGGTCAGAGGCGGCAGGGTTAAAGACCTACCCGGAGTAAAATATCACATTATCAGGGGGAAGTTTGATTCCGGCGGGGTGGAAAATCGTAAACAGGGAAGATCTAAATACGGGACTAAAACCGTCTCCGGTCCCAAAGTTGCAGCTGCCAGCTGACGGCCACAAATATGCGTTCAAAACCAGCTCCCATCAAAAACCTTACACCCGACCCTGTCTACAACTCGGTTATGATCACCAAACTCATTAATCGGGTAATGAAAGACGGAAAAAAGAATGCCGCTCAAAAACAGATATATCAGGCTATGGACCTGATCAAAGCCAAAACAGACCAGGAGCCCCTGTCGTTTTTCCAAACCGCTCTCGACAACATCAGACCTCAAATGGAAGTCCGCGCCCGCAGGATCGGAGGAGCAGCCTACCAGGTCCCCGTTCCGGTTCGGGGACCGCGAAAAGACTCCCTGGCTATCCGCTGGTTGATTTTTGCAGCCAAAAGCCGTCCCAGCACGGAATTTCATACTTTTGCCGAAAAACTCACCGCGGAGCTGATCGATGCGGCAAACAATACCGGTACGGCGGTCAAGAAAAAGTTAGATACTCATCGCATGGCTGAGGCAAATAAAGCTTTTGCTCATTTCAGGTGGTAATCATATGAGTCATTACACCGGACCCAAAAACCGTTTATCCCGCCGCGAGGGATTCGATCTGTTCGGCAAAGGGAACAAATTACGCCGGAGCCAGGTTCCTCCCGGACAGCACGGAGCAAAGGGGAAAGCCCGGCTTTCTGACTTCGGGGAACAGTTGCGCGAAAAGCAGAAAACTAAGAGAATTTATGGTATAATTGAAGGCCAGTTCAGAGGGTACTTTGAAAAAGCCAAAAAAGTTCGTGGCAAGACGGGTGAGCATCTGCTCGGTCTCTTGGAAACCAGGCTTGATAACGTCATATATCGCCTGGGATTTACTCCCACCCGGTCCATGGCCAGACAGCTTGTTTCCCACGGACACGTCCTGGTTAACGGTAAAGTTGTAAATTTCCCTTCCTACCAGACGGTAGCCGGGGAAACCATATCTCTTACCCGGACAGCCATAGATATCCCTCAAGTAAGTTCCCGCCTGGCAAATTCCGAAATTAATCTCCCTGCCTGGCTTAAGCGTTCCGGCCCTCAGGGGCAGATTGTTGGCTCGCCCAAAAGGGAGGACATCGACAGCCCGATAAATGAGCAACTCATCGTGGAGTTTTACTCCCGCTGACAAACAAAAATTATGATCAAACCCCAATTTACCATCAAAACCGAAGAAGAAAAACCGGAATATTCCAGGTTTATTATCGAACCTTTACCGCAGGGATTTGGTGACACTTTGGGTAATGGCTTAAGAAGGGTTTTATATACTGCAATCAGCGGATCGGCTATCACCAGCGTAAAAATCAGCGGGGTAAACCATCAATTTACCACCCTCGAGGGTCTGCGCGAGGACGTTGTCCAGCTCATCCTTTCTCTAAAACAGGTCAGACCCAGATATGCTGGTGACAAACCGGCAAAAATCACCCTGGAAGCGGTTGGTCCCGGAGAAATTACTGCTTCCCGGTTTGATACTCCTCCTGATGTTGTTATTACCAACCCGGATTTGGTGCTGGCACATCTGGCGGACAAAAATTCCAAACTGGAATTGGAAGCTACGGTGGAGTCGGGATTCGGTTACTCGGCGGCCGAAGAAAGAAAAAGTACCACCATCGGGGTTATTCCCATGGACGCCACTTTTACTCCGGTAATCAGGGTGAATTATCATGTGGAAGCTACCCGGGTCGGCCGGATTACCGATTTTGACAAACTTATTCTGGAAATTTTTACCGACGGTACGGTTTCTCCCAAAGATGCGCTGGTTTCTGCAGCCCAGACTCTGGTTGATTACTTTTCCGGGATCGTAAACCCCGAATCCCCTGATGTTTTATCTCCCCTTTCATCTACTTCTAACCGGCCGCCGGTAGGTTCAAATATTTCCGTCGAGGAATTGGATTTACCCACCCGCATTGCCAATGCTCTCCAAAAAGCCGGTTTTCAGACGGTAGCCGATCTCTTGGCAGTATCCAAACCTCAGTTATCCAAGGTCAAAAATCTTGGCGGCAAGTCGGTAGATATTATTGAAAAGGCGCTTAAAGAGCGCGGTTTTGAACTTGCCTAAAGTGAAACATGCGTCACAGTGTTTTCGGAAAACAGCTCAATCGTGATACCGGACAGCGCCAAGCGTTATTGAAAGGATTGGCAGGGGCTCTTATCCGCTCCGAAGCAATCGAAACCACCGAAGCCAAAGCCAAAGCCGCTCAGGGTTTGATTGAAAAGCTCATCAACAAAGCCAAAACCGCCTCCCTGACTAACATCCGCCAAATTGAATCGGTAATTGCGGATAAAGCTCTGGTCCAAAAACTGGTGCAGGAGATTGCCCCCAGGTATAAAAACCGCTCCGGTGGATATCTGAAATTAACTAAACTTGGTACCAGGACAGGTGACAATGCCCCGATAGTCAGAATGGAATTAACTGCTCCTCTCCCGAAAGCACCCGCCAAAAAATAATGAAAACCTTCTCTCCGAAAGCCTCAGAAATCAAGCGCAATTGGCACTTTTTTGATGCCAAGGATCAGATTCTCGGCCGGTTGGCTACCAAAATTTCCGGAGTTTTAATGGGAAAGTCAAAAACCAATTTTGTCCGTCACCTGGATATCGGTGATCATGTGGTTGTGGTTAATGCCTCTCACATTGTTGTCACCGGTAATAAATCGCAGCAGAAGCTATACCGTCACCACTCCGGATATCCCGGAGGCATGAAAATAACGTCTTTCAGACAAATGTTAAATTCCAAGCCTGAACAAATAATTATTCGCGCGGTATCCGGCATGCTTCCTAGAAACAAACTCCACGACAGACTGTTAAAACACCTGCATGTATTTTCCGGAGCCGATCATCCGTATATTAAACAGTTTAAATCCTAAAATATGAGCGAATCCAAACCAAAAATTCTTGCTTCTGCAATTGGCCGGAGAAGAGAGGCTATAGCCTCCGTCCGGTTAAATCCCGGTACCGCTGAGGCAACTGTCAACGGCAAACCGGTTTCAGTTTATTTTCCCGGGCTGCAGGCCAAAATCCGTTACGAATTTCCCTTTAAAGTATTAAATCTGGAGCATAAATATTCCTTCTCCGTCAAGGTTCACGGGGGAGGCCAAATGGGACAATTGGAAGCTGTGGTTTTAGGCCTGTCCAGAAGCTTAGCCGATCTCAAAAGCGATTACAAAAGTCCTCTCCGTCAGGCAGGACTTTTAACCCGCGATCCCCGGACCCGCCAGCGGCGGATGGTGGGCATGGGCGGAAAATCCCGTCGCCGCAAGCAATCCCCGAAGCGCTGATATGCCGGAAAAAGAATTTTTTGGCGTGAGACAAATTCTTATCCACTGGGGAAACAAGAAAAGAAAAATTTGGCTTTTAGACCTTCTTTTTTATAGAAAACCTGCGGGTGCTATCGTCAAATACTACTTGGCCTAAACCCATTTTTGAAATTAAAATTCCTACTATTCCTATCCCCCCAAACCACAAATGGTTCTTCTTTTCAAACCTACGTGCCCCATTTACCGTCATAGGCCTTGTGTTTAAACCTTCCGTTAAAAACTCTATCGACTCCTTAACAGACCTTACTTCCTGGCTACTCATTTGACCAGAATCTATCACACCCTACACTCAATATCAATTATTTCTCCAGTCCCAGTAATCTTGTGGTTGAATAATGTCTTCCGGATTTGTCCCGTATCAATTGTAGACAACACCAGGATTCCGGTTTTATCATTCGGGCTTTCTTAATTTCCCCGGCCGGATCATCGCTTGTGTAAAGATGGTAGCATCCGAGGCGCCGGTACATCCCCGTCTTTTTTACCAGCTGATCATAAAATTGAGCCGGATCCCGGCCCTCTCTTTCCGGAATCGGAAAAACCAGCCCCAGTATTTCTTCACGTTTTGCCAGTAAACCAACCGCTGATAATCTGGTCATTTGATCAAATTGGGGCTCTCTTCCTTTATTTTTAATATAACTGTCCGGCTCTATCCCGACGACAATTTTTACATCTTCGGGAAAATAAAATTTCAGTGTGGATATTGTGTTTGTGTGATAACCCAGGTCAAATCCTCCGGACCAATATGCCAGTCTGCTGCCTTCGGCCAGTAACCGGTCAATATTCTCCCGTACCTGGTCAAAATAAACGGCCTCATTTTCGGTAAGTTCTATCTTTCTGTTAAAGGAAAAAAACCAACAATCCAAAAAATATGAATATACACTCTGATAATCCTGTTCCTGCCGTTGATAAATTATCGGAGTTAATTGATCTGAAGATAAGGTTTTCAGTGTTTCTGTCACAGGTTAGTCATTCTAAAACTCTCCGCCTCAAAATTCTACTCCTCATACCGTCAAACAACTTCTGTCGGGGCGCGGGGAATTGAACCCCGTCCACACGCACCCCATGCGCGTATTCTACCGTCAAACTCCGCCCCGAAAAAATACAGAGTGGTATTTGACGGTTAGCTTTAGCGCTCCGTCAAACTCCGCCCCGGATCATTGTATTTTACCCCATTAGAAGCTAATATTTAAGTCATGATTGCCACTTTTAAGGAAACCATCACCAGTTTACAGGACAATAAATATGGTCAGACGATAATCGCCAAACCCTTAAAGCAGGTCTTTTGGTACTTTATTAAGTATTTGCTTCTCATCTCTGTATTCCCGTTGGTAATCGGTATATTTCTTCTGACCCGCTATCTTCCCCAAATCCCGAAAATAATTGTCGACAGTTTTCCGGATGGATTTGTTCAGATCAAAGATAAAAAGCTTTATTCGACCATCAGCCAGCCTTACAAAGCAGGCGATTCCGAATTCTTGTTAATTTTAAATCTTGAGAGTAATCCGGCAGATCTGAACGAAGTAAAAAGCGGCATCCTTTTTCTGAAAGACAAAATGGTTGTCAAAACCGAAGCAGGGGATATTCAGACTCAGACTTACGATAATATTCCCGACTTTTCCGTGGACAAATACCAGCTCTCCGGCTGGATATCCCAAAACCGGATTAAATTATGGATTGCAGGTCTGATAGTGACTCTGTTGGCAGTCCTTATGGGAACGGTCTTTACCGGAATTTTCTGGATTATCCGTCTGGCTTTCGGGGCTGTGATTTTCTGGCTTGTCGGGAAATTTGCTTTCAAAAAGACAGTTACTTACCTGCAGTCTTTCAATATTGCCATTTACGCATCCGTTTTACCTTTGCTTATCTCTTTTATTCTTTCACTTTCCCAAAACGGTATTCTTGGCTATTTCGGTTTGTTTTTGTTTTTCTTTTTCGGTATTTCCTGGATCAGGAATCTGCCGGGAAAGGAAACTCTCCTGTTTATCCGCCCGAAGTTCAGCATATCCCCGCCCCCAAAAAGTCCCGCAAAACCAAACGCCGCTCTTAATTGAAGTTCCAACATCGTTCCAAACCCTCACCACGGTAATAACCTCAAATTAAACTTTTGTATAATTGCCTTATGAAAGAAGGTGAAAAGACTCCTTATGCTGAATTAGATTCTGTTCTTGGCAACCATGCAAAAAAAATGCAGGAAGTATTGAATAAAAATTTTATTGGCTATTATTTGCAAGGGTCTTTGGCATTTGGTGATTTTGATTTGACTAGCGATGTAGATTTTATTGTTGCTACAAACGAGGAGCTGTCAAATGAACAAGTTAAAAATGTTCAGAAAGTTCATCTTGATACCTATAATCAGAATAATAGATGGGTTAAACGTCTAGAATACTCTTTTTTCCCGCAATATATATTGAAAGAACATTCATCACCTTACATTAACGGTAAAAGTAATAATTCTTCAGAAAGAGAACTTTGGTATTTCAATAATGGAAGTGTAAGCATTGAAAGATCTGACCACTGCAACACTCTTGTAACACGATGGACTGTTCGTGAGATGGGGATTACCATAATAGGGCCTGATCCAAAAATTCTGGTTAGCCCTATAGAATCAAACGAACTTCGTAAAGAGATTAAAGACACCATGATTGGGTGGGGAAAAGAATTATTAAATAATCCCGATCCTTATAAAAACCGATTTTACCAATCTTATCTGGTATTAAATTATCTACGAATGCTTCACAACTTACACGAAGGGAAAATTAGCTCAAAATATAAGGGATTAGTTTGGGCAAAATCCAATTTGGATCCCATATGGATCGACCTGATGGATTATTGCTGGAAAGAACGTCAGGATACTTCAATATCCGTAAAACAACCTGCAAACCCGGAAATATTTGAAAAATCACTGGAATTTGTTAAATACATTATTGATCAGGGAATAGAATATATAATCAATTAATTTCAGTAATAATTTTTATTAAAATAGGTTTAAACATCCTCCCAAATCCTCATCAAAATATGAATAAACAAATCATCATTATTGGTGGTGGTAATAGTTTTCTCACTTATGCGGATTATATTAACCACCTAAAAAATTCTGAGGTTAGTTTGGATAAGTTCAAACCAAATAAGGACTGGAAAGACAACTTATCCGAAAAGCTCGGAAAGAATTATGAAATCTTTCTGCCAAAAATGCCTAATAAGACAAATGCACGTTACAAGGAGTGGAAAATTTGGTTTGAAAGAATATTTCCTTACATAAAGGACAATGTCATTCTTATTGGACATTCTCTGGGTGGAATATTTTTAGCGAAATATCTTTCTGAAAATTCTTTTCCAAATCCAATTAAGGCAACCATCCTTGTGGCCGCACCCTATGCAAAAGATTACCTGGATGATTTTAAATTACCTCCTTCACTTACAAAATTTATTAAACAAGGCGGAACCATTTACTTGATTCAAAGCAAAGATGATCCTGTGGTTTCATATGAACATATAGAAAAATATAAAAAAGCATTACCTAACGCAAAAACATTGGTCTTTAAAAATAAAGGACATTTTAACCAAGAAACCTTTCCGGAAATTGTTAAATTGATTAAAGTGTTATAAGGACAACTGAGTACTAGACCAAACTGCTCAGCAGGCAAAATATGAAAGTATTTATTACAGCGTCCTTTAAAGAAGGAAAAAATAAAGATGAAATAGAACGTTTATGTTTGATTGTTAAAAACTCCGGTTTTTCAGATTTCTGTTTCATTAGGGATGTGGAAAATTACCAAAAAGTCTTTAATGACTCCAAAGAACTTATGGAAAGAGCCAGAGTAGAAATAGAAAAATGCGATGTTTTACTATTTGACGCTACAGAAAAATCCACAGGTAGGGCAATTGAAGTTGGAATTGCGTATTCTTTGCGAAAGAAAATAATCGTGATCATGAAGAAGGAACGAGTAATTAAGGACACTTTACAAGGCGTGGCTGATGCAATTATTGAATACAGGGAAATCGAAGATATTCAAGTTATGCTGGAAAAATTATTTATTAAGTGGAAAAGTCGGTAATAAGTTCCAACATCATCCCAAACCCCCAGCAGGATATTCTTTCTCTTGATTTTTTTTCTTTAGTCTGTATATTGGGGATTGTCTATGGCAACAGATCACAAACTGCAGGCAATCAAAGTGGCAATGGAGCAGATCGAAAAGCAATTCGGTAAAGGTTCCATTATGAAGATGGGTGAAAGAGGTGACAAAATGTCGGTCGACGTGATTTCCACGGGTTCGATTGCTTTGGATATAGCTTTGGGTGTCAGAGGTCTTCCCCGCGGCCGGATAACCGAAATATACGGGCCGGAAGCTTCCGGAAAAACCACCATTGCCCTTCACTGTGTGGCTGAAGCCCAGAAGGCGGGTGGAACAGCGGCCTTTATTGACGCCGAACATGCTCTGGATCCCAGCCGGGCGGAAGCTATCGGTGTGGATTTGGATAATCTTTACATTTCCCAGCCGGACACCGGTGAACAGGCGCTGGAAATTGTTGAGACTCTGATCCGTTCGGGCGCAATCGATGTCATTGTTATCGATTCGGTCGCTGCCCTGGTTCCCCGGGCGGAAATAGAAGGTGAAATGGGTGACTCGGTCATGGGAGTCCAGGCCAGGCTTATGTCCCAGGCTCTGAGAAAAATCACCGGGGCAATTTCCAAAAGCCGGGCCGTCGTCATATTTACGAACCAGCTTCGGATGAAAATCGGTGTGATGTTCGGAAATCCCGAGACTACTACCGGCGGTATGGCGCTAAAGTTCTATTCATCCATCCGTATTGATACCCGGAAAATCGAGACAATCAAAGACGGTGATTTGGTCATCGGTTCCCGTCACCGCGCCCGGGTGGTCAAAAACAAAGTCGCCCCGCCTTTCCGGGTGGCTGAATTTGATATTCTTAACGACGGAGGTATTTCCAGAGTGGGAGGATTGATCGATGTCGGCCTGGAGCTGGGAGCGCTTAACAAAAAAGGTTCATTCATTTATTTCGGGGATTCAATTATCGGGCAGGGCAGGGAGGCAGCCAGGGCTTTTCTTAAAGAAAATCATAAAACAGCCAAACAGATCGAAGATGCCATATGGAAAATCACCAAAGACACCAAACACCCCCTGCCCAAACAGGTAGGCGAAGCCGAGCCGGAAGAATAGATTTGGAAAAAGATCTTTTAAACTCCTGCTTTCGCCTTCTTTCCGTCAGGCCCCGAAGCCGGCAGGAAATTCACCGTCACCTGCAAAAGTACACTTCCGACCAGACTTTAATTAATCAAATTATCGGTAAACTGATTGATTTAGGATACGTCGATGATCATAAATTTGCTTTATGGCTTATTCAGTCCCGTTCCCGGACCCGTCCTAGGGGCAAACGCCTCCTTCTTCAGGAATTAAAATCAAAGGGTATCGGGGCGGACGAACCCGTAAGGATCAACGAAGCGGAACTGGCCGAAAAAGCTCTTGAGAAAAAACTCCCTCGCTGGGCCGGGCTGGCATACCGGGATTTCCGGATCAAAGCCACACGCTTTCTTTACTCCCGCGGCTTCTCCTGGGATGTCATTGAGCCGGTTTTGAAGAAGGCGTATAATAGCTGCAATGTTAGTTAAATTATTAATTTACCGGCTCTTTTTCGACTATGGGATTTTATTCGCCCCCGAATCAAAAGTCTTCTCCCTCCAAACCTGATACCGCAGAGGAAGTGTTGACGGAAATCACAGCCCGGCTTGACCAGCTTGAGCAGGAAAAGTCTAATCTTCAGAAATTAAAAGATGATTATCTTACCCGTCTGGAAAAAGCTTCGGGATTGGGAAGGGAAGAAGCCAAAAAGATTTTGCTGGAGGAAGCCCAGAAATATTACTCCGCGGATCTGGCCAAATTTATCGAGCAAACCCGGCAGGACTATCAGGCCAGGGCAAATGAACTGGCTCAGGAAATAATCATCTCCGCCATGTTGCACGGAGCCACTGACTACACGGCTGAATATACCGTTTCCACCATTACCCTGCCCGACGACAGTGTCAAGGGCAGCATCATCGGTAAAGAAGGTCGTAATATTGCCGCTTTTGAAAAAGCCACCGGGGTGGAGATTGAGATTGAAGAGGGAAACAGTCTGAGGCTTTCCTCATTCGACTCGCTGCGGCGTGAAGTGGCCAGAAGAAGTCTGGAGTTTTTAATCAAAGACGGCCGGATTCAGCCCAGCCGGATTGAAGAAGTCGTATCTCAGACTAAACACCAGCTGGACGCTTACCTGATAGAGGAAGGCAGGAAAATCTGTGCCGCCTGCGGAGTTTATAATCTTCATCCGGAATTGATTTCTCTGATAGGCCGCTACAGGTTCAGATTTTCATATGGCCAGAACCTGGGTATCCATACCATTGAAGAAACAAAAATCGGGGTTCAGATTGCCCACGAACTCGGACTTTCCGATGAACAGATTCAGTTAATCAGATTGGGCTGTCTGCTTCATGATATCGGCAAAGTTGTCACCGATGAAGAGGGGACTCATGTTCAGCTGGGGGCTCAGCTGCTGAAAAAATATGATCTGCCGGAGCCGGTAATCAACGCCGTCGCGGAACATCATGAAGACAAACCTTTTTCTTCAAACACCTCCCGGATTGTCTGGGTGGCCGATGCCATTTCCGGATCCCGTCCTGGAGCCCGTTATGAACCTCATGAAACATATGTAAAACGCCTTCAGCAGATAGAAGAATTATCGAGGTCTTTTCCGGGAGTGGCTGAAGTGTATGCATTTCAGGCAGGCCGTGACGTCAGAATTATTGTCAAACCGGAAATGGTTTCAGATTCCGAACTGACCATTCTTGTTTCCAAAATTAAACAGCTTCTGGAAAAACAGGCGCAATACGTCGGCCAGATTAAAATCACCGCTGTTCGCGAAGTCCGTACCACTGATATCACCAAAGCTAAATAATCAAGATAGTTCTTGACAATCCTGTTAAGGTGTAATATTTTGGGCTTACACATGGAATTTTTATTTAGGGAAGGGGGGTGAAAGTTAGTGACTAAGCAACAAATGTTCGAGGTGGTAGCCAAAAAAGCTCATCTCACCAAAAAAGCTGCCCGGGAAGCAGTCGAAACTCTTCTTGAAGAGGTAAAGAAATCCCTTGCCAAAGGAGAAAAAGTAGTTCTTTCCGGATTCGGCACATTTAAAGTTACCCGGGTTAAAGACAAACCCGTGATAGTTCCCAGAACCAAAGAGAGAAAAATCGTCAAAGGCCATCGGGTAGCGCGTTTTACTCCCGGTAAAACCCTGAAAAAAGCGGTTAAGTAAATAAAATTTTTTTAAATTCCGTTCGTTTTCTTCGTAAACGAGGCGTTATCGCCTCGTTTTCTTGGGTTAAAATGTAAATATGAGAAAAAATCTTGCTATTGCCAAAGCTGAATGGCTGGATGCCATCCAGAGTTATCAGGAAGTCATACTCTGGATTATTATCCAGTCGGTTCCCATTTTAGTTATGGGTGTTTTATGGTCTTCATCCCGGTCATATTTTTCAACTACTCAAATCTCTTATCTGGTAACGTATTACGTCATAATTTTTGTTGTCGACCGGCTTACCGGTTTTTATTTTGAACAAAATATGCAGGATGAAATTCGTGAAGGGACTTTCTCCAGATATTTATTAAAACCGATTTCCGTCCGGAAATATCTCCTTTGGGATAATATCGGCGGCAAATGTTTTAATACTCTTTTCTCTTGTTACCCATCCTGGGGATCATTTCGATCATTTTTTCAGGCCATTTGATTTCACCCCTGCCGGTAAATTTTGGATTGTTTCTTTTGAGCTTAATCTCTGCCTTTTTCATTCAATTTTCACTGTCTCTTTTGGTTACTTCCGGAGCGTTTTTTATTGAACAGGCTTTCGCCATCAACCATTTACATTGGATGCTGGATGCGGTTGCCGGAGGTTACATGTTACCCCTCACTTTCTACCCGCAATTCCTGCAAAATATATTTAGTCTTTTGCCTTTTTCCTATGTTTATTACGTCCCGGTGGGCATCTATACAGGTCAGTTTTCCGTTCCCATGGCTTTGCAGAAAATCGGCTTTCAGTTGTCTGGGCTGTATTGCTATACTTTTTAAGCGTTATTGTTTGGCGTATCGGCATTAAAAAATATTCCAGTGTCGGAGGATAACTATGAAGCGATATCTGCATCTTTATAAAACTTATTTTACTTTTGCTTTAGTCAACAGCATGGCCTATCCGGCAGATTTTATTACCTGGTCTGTTATTGATACCTTGTGGATAGTCGTAAATATCGGATTTTTTAAAGTCTTACTTTTAAATATTCCCGATATTCATGGCTGGACTTTTTCCCAACTGGTGATCCCCCTGGGAATTTACAGTCTGCTCAACGCTTTTATTTGGGGAGCTTTCTACGGGAATATGAAAGAACTGTCCAAAAGTATCAACCGGGGAACTCTGGATTTGGTCTTAACCAAGCCGGTCTCCGCCCAATTTGTGGTTACGGTTCGCAGTATCGGCCTTAATCTTTTTCCCTCGGTTTTAATGGGCGTTTTTTTAATCGGCTATGGCTTTTATATTAACCATCTTCATCCCGTAAACCTGGTTTTTCTGCCATTGATTTTAATTTCGTCTGTTTTGATATTCTATTCGCTGTATTTTATTTCCACCACTCTGGCTTTTTGGACCAACCGTCTGCAGAATATTTCCGAATTTATGCCCCAGGTTGCCGATGCTGCCCGCTATCCGACGGATATTTTCCCGGTCGTAGTCCGCTTTATCCTGACCTACATAATTCCCCTGGGCTTGTTGGCAATTTTTCCGGCCAAAATTCTTCTTTCCTGGTATTCTCCGGTATTAATTCTTATTCCCTTATTTGTCGGTGTATGTCTTTTATATCTTTCACATCTTTTCTGGCACTTTGCTCTCCGCTTCTACTCCTCCGCTAGTTCCTGACATGTAATTGTAGCCTGAAATGGCGCTTAAACTGATATACTGATTTTAATGAAGAAATATCGGGCGCTAATAAAAATGGTTTTTTTAGACCAGATCGAATATCCCGCCGAAGTCTTTTACCAGTTGTTGCTGGCTTTGGTACCGTTGGGAATAGCTGCTTATTTATGGTTGGCGATATACCGGGAGGGAGGGATTGTAGGTAATTTTAATCTTTCTTCGATAATTACCTATTATTTAATAATCACCGTTCTCAATCGAATTCTGGCCCACCCGGCATTTTGGATGGCTGACATGGTAGAAAGAGGCGAATTGTCAGCCTTTCTGGTTAAGCCATTCCCTTTTCTGGGGTATGTTTTTATTCATTCTCTTACCAGGCGGGTAGTGAATTTGTTGATTTCCGTACCGGTATTGATGATTGCGCTTCTTTTACTTCGGCAATATCTGATTTTGCCGTCAGGTTTGGTGACTGTTATCCTCTTCGGGTTTTCGTGTATGCTGGCTGTCGCTATCTATTTTTTGTTTGGGTTGCTTATGGGGTTGGTCAGTTTATGGACTTTGGAAATAGGGAGTATTATTTATTTTTATTATGAAGCGCTTGGTTTCTTGGGCGGAGCGATGCTGCCTCTGAGTTTTTTCCCTCCCTCGGCTTCAAAAATATTGGATTTCCTGCCGTTTAAATATTTATATTATTTTCCCGCCCAAGTCTATTTAGGTAATATTCCCATGCCCCAGGTTTTCCCCGGTCTGCTAATTGGGATTTTCTGGGTTGTGATACTCTATCTGGCAATAACTCTGGTATTTAATCGTGGTCTGCGCCGTTACAGTAGTTTCGGGAATTGATATGCTGAATAGATACTGGAGTCTCTACAAAATATTTTTCAAAAACTCGCTTATCCGGATGATGGAGAACCGCTTTGACTTTCTTTTCAGAATAATTCCCACCACCCTTACCTTATTATTAAATGTTCTCACTGTAAGTTTCATCTTTTCCAAAGTCAACGAAATTGCCGGTTGGAAACTGAACGAACTATTCCTTTTAATGGGAACCTACTATATTGTCTGGGGATTATTCTTTGGTTTGTTTATCCAAAATTTGAGCCGGATCAACAAATCTGTCAATAACGGAGAACTTGATATACTATTGACCAAACCGGTTGATAGCCAGTTTTTTTCTTCGTTCAGGATAGCTATTGATTTTGGGGAAGCGGCCACATTAATAACCGGTATCTATCTGGTGTTTTATTCTCTGGGAAGGTTGCATATTCAGCCGGGTCTTGTCAGTTGTTTAATTTATTTATTATTAATAATAAATGGGGTTGTAGCTGCTTATTCCCTCTGGTTTATTATTATGACCCTTTCGTTTTGGACAAAAAGGCTACCCGAACTTCACGAGGCTTTTCTTTCAATATATTCGATGAATAAATATCCGGCGGACATTTACCGGGGAATTCTGAAAAATATCCTTATTTTTTTACTTCCGATAGCTGTTATGGTTACTTTTCCCACCCAATTCCTTTTGGGAACTCTTTCATTGACGTTTATGCTCTGGTCCTTCCTGGCGGGGATAATCCTGCTTGTTCTCAGTCACGTATTTTGGAATTTCGCTTTAAAGTCCTACTCCTCAGCTAGCTCTTAGAGTAAAATTGATTTTATGTCTGTAATCGAAGTTCACAATCTTAAAAAATTTTATAAAGTTCACCAAAAAGAACCGGGACTGGGCGGTTCCGTCAGGTCTCTTTTTAACCGAAAATACTATGACGTCAAAGCGGTTGACGGGGTAAGTTTTGATATCGGGGAAGGGGAGCTGGTCGGTTTCATCGGTCCCAATGGGGCGGGTAAAACCACCACTCTCAAGGTTCTCTCCGGCCTTTTGTATCCCACTTCCGGCAGGGTTTCGGTTTTAGGATATATTCCCTGGGACCGCAAACCTGCGTTTCAGAAACGCTTCTCTTTGGTTATGGGCCAGAAAAACCAGTTATGGTGGGACCTGCCGGCCATGGAGTCCTTTATCTTAAACAAGGAAATATACGAAGTTCCCGATGATCAATTCAAAAAAACTCTGGATGAACTGGTTGGTTTGCTGGAAGTGGAGGATATTTTAAAAGTTCAGGTTCGTAAACTGTCTCTGGGTCAGCGGATGAAAATGGAATTGATTGCAGCCCTTATCCACTCTCCCAAGATTCTGTTCCTGGACGAACCCACTATCGGCCTGGACGTGGTCATGCAGAAGAAAATGCGTGATTTTATCAGGGAATATAACCATCGCTACAATTCCACCATTCTTCTGACTTCGCATTACATGGATGATGTCAAGGAGCTTTGTGAACGGGTGATAATTATTGATAAAGGCCGGCTTCTTTTTGACGGCAAACTCGACGAAATCATCAAAAAATTTGCCGGTTATAAGATTCTCACCGTTATTTTCAGCAAAAAAGTGGATATGGAAAAGCTATCTCAGATAGGTAAAGTTGTGGAAATGGATTTTCCCAAATCAGTAATTTCCGTAGAACGGTCCGTCGCTCCTTTTGCCGCGGCGGAACTTCTGCAAAACTTTCCCGTGGCCGATTTAAACCTCGAAGAACCCCCCATCGAAGATATCATCCGTGAGGTTTTCACCGGTAAAAATGTTTCATGAAGAAATATCTCACCGTTTTTGCTGTCGACTGGCAAAATCAGTTCATTTACCGGCTTAATTTTATCCTCTGGCGGGTGCGTAATATTCTCCGTCTTTTAATGACCTACTTTCTCTGGCGCGGTATTTTTATTACCAATCAGAACGTCTTCGGTTATTCGGGCAGTCAGATGCTGACTTACGTCTTTTTGGTTCTGGTTATCCAGTCGCTGATTCTTTCCGCCCCATCAGCTGACAACATTGGTGGTGAAATAGGCAGCGGTGACTTAAGTAACTACCTGGTCAAACCGGTAAGTTACTTAAAATACTGGTTTACCCGCGATCTCTCCAGCAAAGTCCTTAACCTGATTTTTGCCGCGGGTGAGATTACTTTATTATGGATTATTCTGCATCCCCAAATCAGTTTTTCCCGCGATTTATTCACCTGGCTGCTTTTTCTGGCCAGTTGTTTTTCCGCTCTTCTGATTTATTATTTTCTCAGCATCAGCACCCGTTTTGTGGCCTTCTGGACCCCGGAGAGTACCTGGGGACTGAGCTTTTTGGTCATTGTCTTTATCGAGGTCGTCTCGGGCATGATTTTTCCCATCGATATTTTACCGAAAGCCGGCCAGATATTACTGCAGTTCACCCCCTTTCCCTACCTCATCTATTACCCGATCGCCATTATTGTGGGAAAAATTCACGGTTGGGAAGTTTTCAGGATTTTGATCCAGAGCTTTATTTGGCTGTTCCTGTTACTTAAACTTTCCCGATTTTTGTGGCGCAAAGGCTTACGCGTCTACAGTTCGGAAGGCAGATAATGAAATCTTTAAAAGTCTGGCTTTTATACACCAACTACTCTTTTCAGCTCGTTTTGCAGAACCGGGCGCTGATGGTGATATTTTTGACCGGTAAGGCCATCCGGATACTCATGTTTCTGCTTTTTTTAACGTTTATTTTTCGGGGAGCCGCCGATATCGCCGGGTTTGATCGCCGTCAGATTATCTTTTTTTACCTGGTATTTAATTTTATCGATACTTCGGCTCAGCTGTTTTTCCGTGAGGTTTACCGTTTCCGTCCGCTGGTTGTTTCCGGAAACCTCGATTTTATTCTTCTCAAACCGATTAACCCCCTGGTCCGGGTTTTATTGGGCGGTGCGGATGTCATGGATCTGCTTATGCTGGGATTTATCGGTATCGCCACAGTTTGGTTTGGAGCAAGTTTCATCTCGGGAAGCCTTTTACACTGGCTTCTCTTTGCTTTATTGGTATTAAACGGAATAATCTTATCCGCCGCGTTTCATATTACCGTTCTGGGTATCGGAATTATTACCATTTCCATCGACCACCTGATCATGATTTTCAGAGACCTTACGGCTATGATGCGTATTCCGGTCGATTTATATATCGAACCCCTCCGTTCTCTTTTAACCTTTGTTATTCCTCTTGGCATTATGTTCACCTTTCCGGCTAAAGCTTTGATGAATATCCTCTCGTGGCAAATGATACTGGTGTCTTTTGTGATAGCAGTCAGTGCTTTATCGGTTGCTTTACTATTCTGGCGCTATTCCCTGCGTCATTACCAATCCGCCAGCGGCTGACTATGCATAAAATGCTTATTATTTGCGGCCCGACTGCTACCGGCAAGACTGCTTTCGGAATAGAAGTCGCTAAAAAACTTAAAGGTGAAATAATTTCTGCCGATTCCCGCCAGGTTTATACGGGAATGGATATTGTCACCGGTAAAGATTTACCTCCCGGTTCCCGGCCTTACACGTCAAACCTAAAATGGCGGGACCGGTCACTGAAGTACTATACCGTCGACGGGGTCAATATTTGGCTATATGACATCGTTTTTCCTCACGAGCCGTTCAATATCGCTTTCTGGAACGAGGCGGCGGCTTTGGTCATCTCTGACCTTCAAAGCCGGGGGAGGATTCCGATAATAGTTGGCGGTACCGGACTTTTTCTCAAATCCGTATATCATCCATTATCTCTGATATCTGTTTCCCCAAACCCGGTCTTACGGGAAAAACTAGCGGGAAAATCAGCCGGTTATTTGTTTAATTATTTAAACCGTATCAATTCAGTTAAAGCTGCATCTCTCAACTCGTCCGACAGGCAAAATCCCCGGCGTTTAATCCGGGCTATTGAAATCTCCCTCTCTTCGCAAAATATTCTTCCGGAATCCGGTCCCCCGGACCGTAAATTATTATCAATCGGTCTGACCGCCCCCGCCGATTTTCTTAAAGACCGGATAGATAAAAGAATTACCAACAGGCTGAATCAGGGGGCAATGAATGAATTCAACACTCTGAAAAACCGGTACGGTCGCAATTTGCCTTCGATGTCTGCCTGCGGCTACCGGGCCTTGGATGCGCCGAATATATTACAGAAATGGAACACTCTGGAACACCAGTATCTCCGCAGGCAACTGACCTGGTTTAAAAAACAGCCCGATATTCATTGGTTTGATGTTTCTTCCGGCAACTGGAAAATCCGGGCCGTGAACATGGTGACTACTTGGTATAATAAAAACAGTTATGGGAAAGATTGCGCCCCAAAAGATTGAAATCTCTCATCGCACCATAGTCGTAGCTGCGGTTACGGTATTTCTCTTTTGGCTGGTATTTAAAATTTGGGATCTGCTTCTGCTTCTTTTTATTTCAGTCATCATCATGTCAGCCTTAAAACCCGCAGTGGATTACTTGGAACGTGCCAAGCTCCCCCGGAGTGTGGCGATTATTCTTGTTTACGTTTTACTCTGGGTTTTTCTGGGTTTGGTATTTGCCGGCATTATCCCTCCCCTGGTGGAGCAAACCAGAAAATTGGTTAATCTTATCCCTTCAGCCTTAAACAATATCCGGTACTTGGATATTCATCAGCAGGAAATCACCGCCCAAATAATTTCCGGCATCGGCAGCCTGCCCGAAAATGTTTTCCGTATCACTTCGGGGATATTCGGAAACGTGCTGAATGTTATCACTACAATAGTCATCTCCTTCTACCTGCTTCTGGAAAGAAAACATCTGGATCAGTATCTTGCTGATTTTTTAGGTACCAAAACCAGCCCCAGGATTTCCGGATTAATTACCGAAATAGAAAATAAATTAGGCAGCTGGGTTCGGGGTGAACTTATTCTGATGACCGCAATCGGGGTAACCACGTACATCGGTCTCAGGCTGCTGGGTCTGGAAACCGCTCTGCCTTTGGCCATACTGGCCGGGATGCTGGAAGTAATTCCCAACGTCGGACCTACGGTCTCGGCCATTCCCGCCGTAATTATTGCCCTCCTTATTCATCCTCTGCTGGCTTTATCCACAGTGGCTTTATACATTCTTATTCAGGCTCTGGAAAATAATTTTTTAGTCCCCCAGGTGATGCGCAAAACCACCGGGGTCAATCCCCTGGTAAGTATTTTAGGCCTGATGATAGGGTTTCGTCTGGCAGGCATTGCCGGGGCAATTCTGGCTATCCCCACAATTTTGGTTATTCAGGCTATAGGACTCCACTTCTTTTCCCTGTCACACCTGGAAGAAATTTCCGATACCGACTGAAAAAGTGTAAAATACCCCTGCCTGGAGGTAGGCGGCTACTCCGACGTCACGTCGGAGAGGAAAGTCCAGACAACTGAAGGCAGGGTGCCCCGTGTAAGCGGGGACGCGCAAGCGCTAGTTTAGAGCAACAGTGACGAACCGAGGTCATGCTCGGGTGAAACGGGCAATCCTCCCCGTTGCAACCTCCGATTTGGCCGATAAAGACGGAAGCCTTCCCGAGGCCTAAAGCTTGAGGGCATCAGACAGATTGCCGCTAAAACAGAATCTGGCTTACTCACCTCCAGGCAACTTTTAAGATATAATTGTTTCATGATCAATCCCGAATTATTTACCAACAGGGCGGCATTTCAGGGTCTCGTCTCCCTGATTTTTGGTGTGCTCGTTCTGATGTTTCCCAAGCTCTTAAACTATCTGATCGCTTTCTATTTCATTTTCACCGGCCTGTCCGCGGTCTTACCCTATCTTCGCTGACATGCCGTATCTGCTGGATTTACCGGAGACAGATTTCAAATCCCGGCCGATTCTGTTCATCGACCTGGAAATGACCGGATTGGATGTTGAAAAACACGAAATTGTGGAAATTGCCGCGCTCCTGGTTCATCAGCCGGACTTTCAGGTAGTCAATTCTTTTTATACCAAAGTTAAACCCGTCCATCTCCAAACCGGCGACCCCAGATCACTGAAAATAATAAACTTTTCCGAAAAAAGCTGGGCCGATGCAATACCGCTCCGCGAAGCCCTGCAGGAATTGGCGGACTTTGCTCCCAACTGCCTTCTGGCGGGTTGGTGTGTCCAGAATGAATGGGATTTTTTAAACTATAGCCTTCAGAAAGAGGGGATACCTTATTTTTATGACCATCGTCTGATAGAAGTCTTCAGTCTGGCCTACACCCGTTTTTACCATGATCCGGACATGAAATTTATAAGTCTTTCCCGCGTTGCCCGTAAGTTGGGAATATATATCGATCAGCACAAACCCGACTCAGATATCCGTGCGACCTACGAAATCTTCAGGAAATTAATTTAATTCGGATTTCTCCACCCAAAAACCCCGCCTCTTTTCAAAAAACAACTCTTGTGGCGGGGTCTTTTGGGAAAATGGAAAATTTATTTGCCTCCGATTTTGTACATACCCGTTCCGCAGACCGGGCACTTCCCTTTTAAAGCCTTTTTTCCATTTTTCATTGTTACTGCCTGAGCATTGGGATCTTCTCTCTTGGATCGGCATTTTACGCAATACATTGATGCCATTCTCACTCACCCCCTCTCATATCAAAAATTTCCAGCTATTTTTTGTAACATGGAATTGACTTGCTGCCATCCGCCCCGGTTTAAATAGACGGCGAGGCTGAATTGTAAAAGCAAAGCCAGAATAGTCATGGCCAGGCTCTTTGTCAAGTCCGAAGTTAATAATTTAGTCGAAAGAGTAATTTCCGGTACATAATATTCTTCTTTAGGGGAAGCGGTTTCTTTAACTGCTGCAGGCTCAATTCTTTCAAGCCTTCTCCTCAATTTTGCCGCAATTTTTTCAGCTTTTGTCCTTCTTCCAGCCATGCCGATATGCTAACACACTTGGTCAAAACCGGCAATCAAGATATAATTTACCCCGATGACGGCAATTTGGGGATTGTTTTTAATTTTGCTTATTTGGTTACTGATATTAAGTTATTTTGTCTTCCGTTGGCATCGTCATTCACGCCGTTCATCTTCACCGGTTTCTTCATCCGGATTCCGTTTCAGCCTTCTTCGCTTCAATCCTTTTTCCGATACCGGGGGAGAGCAGAGTTTTGTTCTCTCTTTACTTGATGGGGGGGGAAATGGCATACTACTTACCAGTTTGCATGGACGGGGGACCACCCGCTTTTATGCCAAGAGGGTAATTGCCGGTAAAACCGACCAGGAACTCTCAGCTGAAGAAAAGAAAGCTCTTTCGGAAGCACTCAATCATGAATAAAAAAATTTCCATCATTTTAACCGGCTTATTGCTGTTTGCCGTTTCCACAGGCACCTCTTACGCCTTTTTCCGGTTTATTCAAAAGCCCTCTTCTCCTCCCGTTTCCCCTGAATCTGTCATCCCCACGCCCTCTTCCCGGAAATCAAAAATTGATCCCTCACTTCCCAAAACCGAAGTTTGTCCGCTGAACGGCCAGTTGTTTACCAAGCCTGAGAAAGACGTTTGGATTACCCGCAGGCCTTTGGGCATAATGGTTGAAAATTCAATTGATTCCCGTCCCCAATCCGGATTGGGGAGTGCCGATATTGTTTACGAAGCCGTGGCTGAGGGAGGAGTCACCAGATTCATGGGGATGTATTATTGCGACGCCGCTATGACGGACAAACTGATGGTTGCCCCGGTCAGATCAGCCCGGATATATTTTGTTAACCTCGTATCCGAGTATGACGCTCTCTACAACCATGTCGGCGGGGCGGGGAATTGTGACGATATAAATGTCGATCCCCGGGCCAAGGCGCTTTGCCTGATTAATACCGCGAAAATTAAAAATATGGATCAGATGGGTTATGCCGGTGATTTCAAAATTTGTCACCGCCTGACCAATCGGTTGGACCATGACGTTGCTTATGAACACACCATGGCCTGCTTTGTTGACGAAATTTATAATAAAGCTGCCAAGCTCAATTGGACTAATGTTGATAGTAAGGGTGTTTCCTGGGACAAAAACTTTGTGTCATGGAAATTTAAGTCGGCCGATGAAAAAGCCGCCGGGTCGGAAGCCAAAACCATTTCCTATATTTTCTGGAGCGGGGACAGGCAATTTAATCAAAACTTTGATGTCAAATGGATGTACGATCCCGCGGCAAATACTTACAAAAGATACAATAACAACGAACTCACCATCGACCTCAATACCAATAGTCCTCTGAAATTTAACACTGTCATAGTTCAGTTTGCCAAAGAAACGTTGTTGGGGGATTTGGAAAAGCACCTTCTCTATGACGTAGTGGGCAAAGGCAAAGCCATTGTTTTTATGGACGGAGTGGCGGTCGATGCCGCCTGGACCAAGACCACCCGCACCAGCCGCACTCTGTTTTATGACGTCAAAGGCAAAGAGCTTAAACTAAATCCCGGTCCTGTCTGGATTTCCATCCTTCCGCTTGGAAATTCTGTAGAGTACAATTAGTCCTCGCGTACACTTCTTACTCACTCCCTCTTGAATTTCTCCAAACACGTGATATCTTTGGGATTAGAAATATCCATGCTTAAGGATTTGTTTATATCAAAGACCCGTGTCAAGATTCTGGAAAATTTTCTTTCAGACCCCACCCAAATGTATCACGTCCGCGACTTGGTCAGAAGAACCGGTGAGGAGATTAACGCCGTCCGCCGTGAATTGGCCCGGATGGAACAGTTGGGAATGGTTAAAAAAGAACCCCGGGGTAACCGCCTTTACTACTGGTTTCGTCAGGATTATGTTTTTTACTCCGATCTTTTAAGTTTGGTAGCCAAAACTACCGGTATCGGCGAAAACATTATTAAAAACCGCCATAAACTCGGGCGGGTAAATATCGCCATGCTCGGCAGCCGTTTTGTGCGTCATGAACCGAAAGATCAGCCGGACGAAGTTGATTTGCTGGTGGTAGGGGATATTGTTCTGCCGGAACTGGCGGCAATTGTCCGGGCGGAAGAAGTCAAACGCGGTCAGACCATAAACTACACCCCCATGACCGAGGAAGAACTGAAATTTCGCCGGACCCGGCGTGACCCCTTCCTGCTCGGGATTTTAACCAACGGCCGGGTGATGATTATCGGCAGCGACCAAGACTTGGTTGGTTAACATCTGTCATATGAAACAGAAAATTCTCAAGACCGGCAACAGTTTGGCAGTGACCATTCCCGCAAAATTTGTTAGAATTTTAGGGTTAAAACCCGGAGACACGGTGGAAGTGAAATCCAATATCGCCAAAGGTACTCTCCACAGTACCTTTACGGGTACGGGTCAATTAAACCTGTTAAGCTCCGGGAAAAAGTAATTTACCTGTTTTTTTATGCGCACCACATTAATCATTACCGGTTGCCTGCTTTTTGCGGTTCTGATCAATATGCCTTCACAGGTCAAAATCGGCAATGCCAAATTTTACCGCCCCAGGATTAACCTCAATTTTCTGGGCAAACAATATTACCGGGATCTGGACTTTAAACTCGGACTGGATTTGCGGGGAGGCACCCATCTGGTTTATGAAGCGGATGTTTCCAAAGTAGCCGAGACTGATAAACAGGGAGCATTACTGGCTACCAAGGAAAATATCGACCGCCGCATCAATCTTCTCGGAGTTTCGGAACCCCTGATTCAGACTTCCCGGGTGGGTGACCAGTTTCGTCTGATCATTGAACTTCCCGGAGTTTCGGATGTCAAACAGGCAATTGACATTATCGGCCAGACGGCCCAGCTGGAATTCCGTCTTCCTTTAACCGCCACCCCTTCAAGTGAAAAGGACTTTTCAACTACCGACCTGACCGGCAAAGATTTGCTCCTGGCCCAGGTTCAGTTCAACTCCGGCGGGGAAAAAATGAATGCCGGTCCCAGTGTGGGTCTGGAATTTAACTCCGACGGTGCCAAAAAATTTGCCAAACTGACCAAAGAAAATCTTGGCCGGCCGATCGCCATTTTTCTTGATAACCGGGTGCTGACGGCACCGGTGGTTCAGACGGAAATCACCGACGGTAAAGCGGTGATCACCGGAAATTTTACTCTGGATGAGGCCAAACAATTAACTATCCAGCTGAATGCCGGGGCTTTACCCATACCCATCAATATTATCGAGCAGAGAAATGTCGGGGCGACTTTGGGCAGTGAATCAGTAACCAAAAGTCTGGTGGCGGGTGTTATCGGTTTTATCATTATTCTTCTTTTTATGTTTACCAACTACGGGGCCAAAGGTTTGCTGGCTGACCTGGCTCTGATAATTTACGTGCTTCTTTCCCTCGCTTTATTCAAGCTAATTCCGGTTACTCTCACTCTGGCCGGTATTGCCGGATTTATTTTATCCGTGGGAATGGCGGTGGACGCCAATATTCTGATTTTTGAGAGAATTAAAGAAGAGATCAGATGGGGCCGGCCGCCCAAAGCCGCCATCGAACTGGGCTTTGTCAGAGCCTGGACATCGGTCAGGGACAGCAATGCCAGTTCTTTGATTACGGCCTCCATTCTTTTCTGGTTCGGTACCGGATCGATCCGGGGTTTTGCTCTGACTTTGATTGTCGGTATTCTGGTTTCATTATTTACTTCAATTACGATCAGCCGCAGTCTGATCCGTGCATTCTATGTCAACCGCAGGTAATCCTCCATATTTCCGGTTTATGAAATACAAATGGCTGTATTTCGGACTTTCCTTGGCTATTATGCTCCCGGGCATGTTTTTTCTGGCCAGATTTGGTCTTAAACCGTCCATAGATTTCACCGGCGGCACCCTTCTGGAAATTCAGGCCGCAAAAGCCATAGAGACCTCCCAATTTAACCAAGTCGCCAAAAATCTGAATTTGGAACTGGCTTCCGTTCAGGCCTCATCCGACAACACATATTTATTACGCTTAAAACCTCTGACTCAGGACCAAAATGAGAAATTTAAACAGGAATTAAAGGCTGTAGCGGGAGATGTTACGGAAAAAAGATTTGAGACCGTCGGCCCGGTGGTCGGGGCGGAACTTACCAGAAATGCGGTTTTAGCTGTAGCAGTCGCTTCGGTCTTCATAATTATTTATATTTCCTGGTCATTTCGAAAAATCCCCAAGCCTTTTACTTCCTGGAAATTCGGGGCTTCGGCTGTGATCGCTCTTTTCCACGACGTCATTGTCATAGTTGGTCTGTCTTCAATTTTCGGAAAAATCTGGGGGGTCGAAATTGATTCCCTCTTTGTTACCGCTCTTTTAACCATCATCGGTTTTTCCGTTCATGACACCATCGTTGTTTTTGACCGGGTCAGGGAGAATTTACCCAAAATGCCCAAAGCTTCTTTTGAACAAGTGGTGGATTTCTCCATTACCGAAACTTTGAACCGCTCTATAAATACCTCCATGACCGTTATTCTGACTCTGACGGCATTGTTGCTGTTCGGCGGGGAAACCATCCGCTGGTTTGTGGCAACTCTGCTAATCGGTATCATTTCCGGTACTTACTCCAGCATCTTCAATGCCAGCCCCATCCTGGTTCTCTGGGAAAACAAAAAGAAATAAGGAATACTGCTACAAATCAGTCTCCTGTAATTTCCCGATCAGTGCCTGTTTTTCGTTCGGTAATCCCTTTTCCACTACCTCGTTAAAAATATATTCCAGGTATTTTCCCACCAGCGGTCCGGGGGTGATATTTTTGATTTTCATCACATCCGCGCCGCCGATTTTCAGATCAGTCACGGAAAACGGTTGTTTCTGGACCTGTACCAGGCGTTTTTTAAATTCTTCCAGCCGCCAGCTGGTTTCCCTGGCTCCGCCCCCCAGCCTGTCCCCGGTTCGGAGTGCAAGCATCTCCGGGATATTTTCCACCCCCGCATTTTTTATAAACCGTCTGATGGCGCTGTCCGTCTGATTTTCATCCACGGTAAATTGATGCCACCTGACCAGCCTGACAAACTTCTGCTTCTGCTCATTGGAAAATCTCAGTCTTTCGGCAATTTTAAAGGCGATTTTTTCCCCCTCCATTTCGTGGTTATAAAAAGTAATTCTTCCGTCTGCATATACTTTCTGGGTTTTAACTTTACCCACATCATGAATTAACGTAGCCAGCCGGGTAATCGGATCTTTGGAAGGACAAAGTCTTAAAGCCTCCACACTGTGGGTTCCGACATCGTAAATATGGTGTCTGCCGGGACTTTTTTGCTCCACTCCGAAAGTTGCTCCCATTTCGGCAAGTATAATTTCCCCCAGCCCGCAATTTCGCAGTAGGAGATATCCGTCAGCCGGGTAATCCGAAGCAAAAATTTTCAGAAGTTCATCCCTTACCCTTTCCCCCGATATTTGTCTGATTTTTTCGGCATTGTTTTTAATCGCTCCGAAAGTCTCCTCCTCTATGGCAAATCTCAGTTGAGTGGCAATTCTCACAGCCCGCATCATCCGCAGGGCATCTTCACCAAACCGGGCATCAGGGCTTCCCACACATTTAACTACCTTCGCTCTGACATCCTCCGCCCCTCCGAAAAAATCCAGCAATTCATATTTTCCGGTCCTGACTTGCTTTAAAGCCATGGCGTTGATCGTAAAATCCCGTCGCTCCAGATCCTGCCTTAAGGTTTCCCCCCATTCCACCGCGTCGGGGTGTCTGTGATCCGTATATTCCTTTTCAGTCCGGTAGGTGGTGATTTCATAAGGCCGTTTGCCGTCACCGGCGGAAATTCCTACGGTTCCGAATTTATTGTCATAATAAGCTTCCGGATAAAGTGCTAATATTTGCTCAGGGTTGGCGTTTGTCGTAAAGTCCCAGTCATATTGCGGCCGGTCCAGCATGACATCTCTTACCACTCCGCCCACGATATAAATTTCATATCCGTTTTTGGTAAATTTTCTGATTATTTCCTGCACCTGTCCGGGGGGCTTTAAGGCAATTTCCATACTGCTAAAATTGTAACATGCTCAAAGATGAACTTATCTCCGCTCTGCTTGATCCAAAAGGGCCTGATCACCCCCGGTCAGGTAAACGATTTTCTTCACCCCCAGCATCCTCTGGAAATTACCCCTTCCCGGCTGGGTTTATCAAAACAGGCAATCACCCGGGCAAAAAAGCTCGTTGACCGGCACATTTCAGCCGGTCACCCCATAGCTGTTTACGGAGATTATGATGTCGACGGAATTTGCGCCACCGCTATTGTTTGGGAAACCCTGTATCCGCTTTCCCGTCAGGTTTTTCCCTATATTCCTGATCGCCGTGCAGAAGGTTACGGTCTGACAAACGCCGGTATTGACCACTGTCTGGCCAAAGGTGCCAAACTCATAATTGTTCTGGACAGCGGTATTGTTGCCGCAAAAGAGATTAAATACTGCCGGGATAAAGGTTGTGACATTTTAGTCATCGACCATCATCAGCCGGAAAGTACACCGCCCCGTCCCACGGCACTTATCCATTCCACTGCCACATCTGCTGCCGGTCTGGCCTGGTTTTTTGTGAGGGAGTTTCAAAAAAATCCGGATTCGGAGTCGCTTTCACTGGTGGCAATTTCCGTCATCTGTGACCTGGTGCCGCTTACCGGCGTCAACCGGAGTCTGGCAAAATTCGGATTGGAGCAGTTAAACATTACCACCCGCCCGGGGTTGTTGGCTCTTATTTCCCAATCGGGGATTACCCCGGGCCAAATCGGTCCTTATGAAGTCGGTTTTATCATCGGCCCGCGTTTAAATGCCATGGGGAGGTTAGAACACGCCATAGACAGTTTAAGGCTTCTTTGCACCACCGACGCGGACAGGGCTCATAAGTTGGCCGCTACTTTGGGAGAAACCAATCGCCTGCGTCAGGATATGACT
The DNA here is from genome assembly GCA_963736875.1 of Candidatus Amesiibacteriota bacterium. Lineage (GTDB taxonomy): Bacteria > Patescibacteriota > Microgenomatia > CAZETR01 > Amesbacteraceae > CAVTQH01. The sequence continues at coordinate 210,933 of CAVTQH010000002.1, forward strand.
CAGAAATCATCCGACCACGCCATTTCGCTTTTTGTAAATCAAAACCTGCCCCGGCTTTTAATTGCCGCCGATCCTGATTATGACGAGGGGATTATCGGTCTGGTTGCAGCCAGGCTGGTGGAAAAATATTTCCGTCCGGCGATTGCCGTCAGTGTCGGCCGGGAAAAAAGCAAAGCTTCGGCCAGATCCGTCCCCGGCTTCCACATCACCGGATTTTTACGGCAATTTACTTCTCTGTTTGAATCGGTCGGGGGTCACGAAATGGCTGCCGGTTTTACTTTTCCGACAGCCAAATTGGATGAAGTTAAAACCCGTTTGCAAAAACAGGCCGGAAAAGCAATTACTCCTGAAATGCTTATTAAAAACCAGCGGATTGACGCCGTGGTGCCGGTGGATGTTTTGGATTGGGATTTATGCACCGCCCTGGAACAATTTACCCCGTTTGGCATCGGCAATCCCAGGCCGGTTTTTAAATCCCATAAAATTCCCGTTGCAAATTTTAAAAGAGTCGGTCAGACGGCCAAACATCTCAAATTCAGTGCCGGGGGAATTGACGCAATTTTCTTTAACGCTCCGGACCGTGTAGAGCAAAAATTATCCGCCGCCGACCTGGTTTATCATTTAAACCCCCATGTTTATCAGGGTATTGCCGGTATTCAATTGGTTATTAAAGATTTAAAATCTGCCTGAATTATGGATCCGCACTTAACTGACCTTTTAGACAGCATCAAAAAAACTCCCCGGCCGGTGGATGCCGGGGTGGTTACGGCTGCCTGGCAATTTGCCAACGATGTTCACTTGGGCCAAAATCGGCTTACCGGGGAGCCTTATATTATCCATCCCACCCAAGTAGCCAAAACACTGGCGTTATGGAATCTTGACACCACCACCGTTGTGGCCGGTTTACTGCATGACACTATTGAGGATGCGCAAGTTACCAGAGACAGTCTGGCAGCAGGTTTTGGCGAAGAAGTGGCCTTAATCGTCGACGGGGTTTCCAAAATCACTTCGATTCGTTTAAAAGGCAGTTCCGAACAGGAATTTATCGAAAATTTCAGAAAAATGCTTTTGGTTATGGCCCGTGATCTCCGGGTAATTTTAGTCAAACTGGCTGACCGGTTGCACAATATGCAGACTCTGGGGGCCCTTCCCCCGGAAAAACAATTTGCCAATGCCCGGGAGACACTGGAAATTTATGCTCCCCTGGCCGAAAGGCTGGGTATGGGGGAAATCAAAGGCATTCTGGAAGACCTGTCATTCCCTTACGTTTATCCGCAGGAATTTATTGCTATGAAAAAACAACTCAAACCCTTGATTACCAAAGGGGAGGAGTATATTAAAAAAATCCAGCAGGAGCTTTTAACCCTGATTCTTCCGGCAATTCCCGGCGCGGTTATCAGTACCCGCCAGAAGCATCTCTACAGCCTTTTTCAAAAACTACAGCGTCCGGAAATTGCGGGTGATATCAGTCTGATTCACGACTTATTTGCAGCCAGGGTGATTTTAGAAACCCCTTCCGAGTGTTATGAAGCCCTGGGTTTGATTCACAGCCAATATCACCCGGTTCCGTACCTGGGTGTCTCCGATTTTATTGCCACCCCCAAACCCAACGGCTACCAGTCAATTCACACCAAAATTTTCGGTCCTGACGGTCACATCATAGAGCTGCAAATCAGGACCACCAGCATGCACGAACAGGCGGAAATGGGTATCGCCGCCCACTGGTTTTACAACGAGACCAAAACTTCCGGGGTTTCGGATCAGAAGCTGGAAAAGGGGATTGCCGGACCTGCATCCAAACTGGATTGGGTCAAACAACTGGCTTCGCTTCAGGAAGAGATCAAAGACAACAGTGAATACTTGAAAACCCTCAAATTTGACGCCTTAAAGCACCGCTTGCTGGTCTTTTCCCCCAAGGGGGATGTCTATGACCTGCCGGCAGGAGCCACCCCGGTGGATTTTGCCTACGCGGTTCATACCGGCATGGGTTCCCAGGCCAAAGGAGCCAAAGTTAACGACAAAATGGTCCAGTTGGATTACCGTCTGAACAACGGAGACGTGGTGGAGATTTTAATTGACCGCAAAAGGAAAACTCCCAGTCCCCGCTGGCTGGATTTTGCGGTCACCGCCGCCGCCCGCCGGGAAATAAGTAAAAGCATAATATCGCCTTAAAAAAAACAAATTTATTCTAACTTTGCATCGATTCTTCTGTTCTTACCGCCGTCAGGATGATCACTGCAGTCACTCACCTCAATATTTTTAACCACTTTCCCCCCCAGATGCGAAGATGGAAATAAATCCGGAAGTCTAGTACCCAGATTGTTTACCAGGTCAATTAACTTTTTCTCGTACTCTGGTTTTGAACTACACACTTTATCCATATGACCGTTTATTGCATTACCTGGACCAATTAGGATATTAGCTAGAAATATTCCTGCAGGAGAATAAATCCGTAAAGCGTACACATCCCGGCCCATCTGTTTTGGATGGATTTCAAGATTTTCTTTATCATCATTCATAAATATAAATTCGACAGGTTAGCCTTATTTTATCAGCGTTTAGTGTTAAAATCACTTAAACATGTCGAGGACTTTGATCAGTGAGACAGTTGTAAAAACAGGAGAAACGGTTTTGCTTCAGGGTTGGGTAAACACCAGACGGGATCATGGGCAGATTGTTTTTATCGATCTTCGGGACCGCACCGGTGTGGTTCAGGTGGTGGCTACTTCGGACCAGGCTCAGAAACTCCGCAGTGAGGATGTAATTTACGTCACCGGTACGGTTAAAAACCGTCCGGAAAAACTGGTTAATCCCAAGCTTCCCACCGGTTCCCTGGAAATCGAAGCAAAAACTATTGAAGTGGTGTCCAAAGCCGCTGAATTGCCGTTTGACATGGGACAGCCGGTTTTGGAACTGCAGCTGCCGACTTTACTGGATAACCGGACTTTGACCCTGCGCCACCCCCGTGTCCGGGAAATTTTTCAGGTTCAGGAGGCCGTCATGGAAGGTTTTAGGCAGGCATCTCAAAAACTTGATTGCACTGAAATTTTTGTCCCTACTATTTCAGCTTCCGCCACCGAAGGGGGAGCGGATGTTTTCAAAGTTGATTATTACAAACATCCGGCTTTTTTGATCCAGAGTCCCCAGTTATACAAGCAAATGCTGGTTCCCGCTTTCGAACGGGTCTTTGTCATCTCTCATGCTTACAGGTCTGAACCTTCTATTACCACCCGCCATCTCTCCGAAGTGGTTCAGCTGGATTGTGAATTGGGTTTTATGGACTTCCCGGCTTTGCTGGATTCTTTGGAATTTGTCGGTATCGCTACTTTACAATACGTTGTTGAACACTGTTCCCAAATTCTATCCCGCTACGGCATACCCCAAATCCTGATACCGGAAAAAACACCCCGGCTGACGATGCGGCAGGTCCAGCAGATTATCAAAGACCGGACCGGTGTTGACCATACCAAAGAGCCGGATCTTATGCCCGAAGACGAAAGGGAGATCTGCCTCTGGGCTGCCGAAACTCATCATTCGGATCTGGTTACCGTTACTCATTACCCCACCGCCAAAAGGGCTTTTTATACCATGCCCGATCCTGCAGATCCAGAATATTCACTAAGTTATGACCTTCTCTTCAGGGGAATGGAAATATTAAGCGGCAGTCAGCGGATAAACGACCTGGATCAGCTTTTGGCGGCCATGAAAAACAGGGGACTCGATCCTGACAATTTTTCCATGTATTTACAGGCCTTCCGTTATGGCATGCCTCCCGAAGGCGGATTTTCCTTTGGCCTGGAGCGCCTGACCATGCAGATTTTACAATTGTCCAATATCCGCGAAGCTTCCCTTTTTCCCCGGGATATGGAACGGGTGGATGTCCGCCTCTCCACCCTGGCCAAAAATAAAAAAAGGCCTTCCAAAAAGGTATAATCAGCCCCGATAACTATGGGAATATTTAATTTGCTGGGTTTAATCCGCCGGATACTGTTTTTTTCCATTCTTTTATCTCTGGCCTGGAAATTGTCTTCAATGATAGTTCTTCCCGCTTCTTCCCCGGCACCTTTACCCGTAAATCTTGCCCCGGTGGCTTTACCGGATCATCCGGTACCGGAAATTAACCGCCAAAAATGTTTTTATTATCGACCGGGCCTCCCGGACGGTGCTGATGGCCAAAAATGCCGATGACCGGATTTATCCTGCTTCCACCACCAAGATGATGACTGCCATCGTCTCTTACGAAAAATATTCTCTTCACGAGCCTCTGGAAGTCAGCCGCTCCTACCCCGAAGGGACAACTATCCATCTCCAGCCGGGAGAACAGGTAACAGTGGAAAATCTGCTTTACGCCATGCTTGTCCAATCAGCAAACGATGCTGCCGAAGTTCTGGCGGCAGCCTACCCGTCAGGCAGGGAAGTTTTTATAAATGAGATGAATGCTAAAGCCGATGCCATGCATTTATTTAATACCCGTTTTCAAAATCCCACCGGCCTTGACCAGGAAGGCCATTTCTCCTCGGCAGCCGATCTGGCCCGCCTGGCTGATTATCTGCTTCAGTCTCCGTATTTAGCCAAAATTGTAGCTACCCAGAACGCAGTCATTGCCTCGGCCGATTATTCCTCTTTTCATCCGTTATCAAATATCAATAGTCTGTTGGGAAATATTACCGGGGTATTGGGTGTAAAAACCGGATTTACCGACAAGGCAGGGGAATCCCTGGTTACCTTAGTCAGCCGGGACGGTCACGAAGTGATAATTTCCCTTTTGGGCAGCACCGACCGTTTTACCGACACCACCAACCTGATTGAATGGATCTATTCGGCTTTTACCTGGCCTCGTCAGAAGTAAACTGCGTACCAACAGCCTGAACGTAAGCTGTAAATCCGGCATCACCCTCAAATACGTAAACCGGCTGTAAAAACGCCTGTTGTTCATTTGACTCAAAATAAGCCAGGCTCACTCTTCTTACCGTCACCTGATTTTCGGTCGTTCTCTTGGCAATAAATCCTCCCCCGTCCACCAATTCTTTCCACGCTTCGCTCACCGGTCTTAAGGGGTAGGTGGCAAAATCGTCACCCAAAGTCTGAGAATAATAATAATTGGCCTGGACTATTTGTTTATCCCCGGATAATCCGGAAACAATCACATTAACAGGCGACGTTTCCCCTCCCACAGTAACTATTTTCATTGTCAATTTTTCCCCGGTCGGTAATTCCTCATTCTTTTCCGCCCGGTATAAATCTACCCTGGTGAAATTAGCTTCATAAGGAGAAATCTCCGGCAGCATTGCCGAAGACGTTGCCGATAGGTAAATAATCCGGCTGGTGCCGTTGGCAATGTCTTCAGGCAGTACCCCGAGCCTTTCCAGAAATCTCTTGGCATTAGAAACAGCTTCATTTCCTATCGGTACGTCCTGGACAAAATAGTTGCTCCGGTCTGTCGTCCAATCGTATTTGTATGATAATCCGCCGGTAATTACGTCAAATATCATATCAATCGGTAATTTCGGACTGGAAAATCTGTACGTTCTCTCATCCAGTTGAATCGGTTCGTTTGAAAGCCCCACCGATCTGGCTTTCTCCGTCATCCTCTCCAGTATTAAAAGCCGTGATTTGTTTATTCCCACGGGGTATACCTTACTGACATTCGGCATGGCAGGCAAAGCCCCGGTAATTGTTTCCAGCTTGTATTCCGGAGTGGCAAAATTAGGCGCTTCCGGAAAAATAAGTTTCGGCAGTTTGCCGTATTTGACCGTGGGCGGAGGGGGAGGAGGCGGATTTAAAGTCAGATACACTCTTCTCATTAAAGCCATTATTCCGGGTATCAACGCCATAATCACCAGTGCCACCAGTCCCCACTTGATTATTTTCCTGGCTAATACGCTTACTTCCGTCAGGGTTGCCATGTTAAAATTTATTTTATCATGGTTCGCACGCGTTTTGCCCCTTCTCCCACGGGTTTTTTACATATCGGCAGTTTGCGGACTGCTCTTTACTCTTTCACACTGGCTAAAAGCTCCCAAGGTCAGTTTTTATTAAGGATAGAAGACACGGACCAAAAAAGGGAGGTCAAAGGAGCGGTTGAAAGTATTTATAATAGTCTCAATAAATTCGGAATTTCCTGGGACGAACCGCCGGTTATCCAAAGCCAAAGAGCCCGGGAGGGGGTTTATATCGGGGCGGCGGAAAAACTGGTACAGCAGGGTCAGGCCTTTTATTGTCAATGCGAAGCCAGAAATGCCAAAATCCAGGGATTCAGCGGGATTCTTCGCGACCCCTGCCGGGACAAAAATTTGTCGCACGGCGCAATTAAACTCCGGGTTCCGGACGATCAGAAAGTCTCTTATCATGATTTTGTTTTGGACAGGGAAATTATCTGGGACACCAATACGGTTGCCGATGCCACCCTGCTTAAATCCGAATCCATGGGGCGGTTACCCACGTATCATCTGGCGGTGGTGGTGGATGACGTATTCATGCGCATATCCCATGCTCTCCGCGGCCACGACTGGCTTCCCAGCACCCCGATACATCTTTTAGTTTATAAATTTCTGGGATTTGAGTGTCCGGAAATCGGACATCTGACTGATATCCAATCATCCAAAGGAGGAAAACTATCCAAAAGAAAAGATTCCGTATTCTGTGAGAAGTTTTTGGATGACGGATATCTGCCTGAAGCCCTCTTAAATTTTGTCATGCTTTTAGGCTGGGCACCAAAGGATAACCGGGAAATGTATACTCTGTCGGAATTTGTCCAGTTTTTTGATCCTAAAGGATTTCAAAAATCAAATCCGTTATTTCTTCCGGCCAAACTTGACTGGTTTAACGGTCAGTATATCAGACAGAAATCGGATACAGAACTTATTCAGCTCGTGAAACCATACATGAAAAGTCAAATAACGGACATAATACTTACCCGAATAATGCCTTTAATCAAGGACAGAATAGTAAAACTTAACGGACATAAATAATTTACTGTCGCCTTTTATATCAGCTACCGGAAGATATCCGGCCGGAATTATATGCTTCAAACCCGGAAGTCATTTAGTCTCGGTATTTGAAACTATTAAAGCACAGTGATTTTACCAATTCGGAATCTTTAAATTCGGAATTCAAAAAGGAAATTGACAGGCTGAATATTAAAACCGGAGACTACTTTATGAACATGCGGGTAGCTTTAATGGGTTCCCGTTCCACCCCTCCCGATTACCGAATCGGCGGTAATTTTGGGTAAAGAGGAGTCACTGCGAAGAATTAATAACGCTCTTGAAATGCTAAGCATTAAACAATGAATCGTAAATCTGCCCTCAACACATCCCTTTTTCGGGCTCGGCTCAAGCTTAAACACATCCAGTCGGAAAATCTGCTTACCGGCCATCATCCCCGGGCAGTTGCTCTGCTGGAAGCGGCAGGTGTCCGTCCCGGCGGCCTCCGTGCACATGCCGCAAAACTTCTGGCAGCGGGGGCTACGGCCACCACCATGGCCCTGTCACCGTTTCCCTTATTCCCGGCAGCGGCTCTTCCTGAATCTGCCCGCCATGTTTCAGCCTTTCCCCTGCACCAGCGTTCCCAGCTGGTATCACTTTTCCAGGGAATATTACCTCCCGCCCCCAGACCGCTTTTTGAAGCTGAAGAAACCCAAATCAGCCAAATCCTGCATGATCTGTACGGTATCCATGCCACAGCGGAACTCGAAGGCAACCGGCTTAACACCGACTACGGCTATATCGGGGCGGAGCAGCATCTTCCCCGCTATCCGGGAGATTCAGCGGCCAACCACGGTACGCTGGTCGAAAAGGGGATTACCCCCGGCCGGGGAGCCTGGGGGTACTTTGCCTATTCCAAAGAACAGCTCACTCCGGATTTGATCGCCAAAGAAAAATATTACGTGGCGGTTCAGACTCTTTATCTTCCCGATTGGGAAACCCGCTTAAGTTATCTGCGTGACTGGTACAAATACCGCAAAGTAGTGGTAGCCAATCCCAGAACCGGCCGGGCAATTGTTGCGGTGGTTGCCGACTCCGGACCGGCTTACTGGACCGGAAAACATTTCGGCGGGTCTCCGGAAGTAATGAATTATCTGGAGTCCAAAGATGGCCGGCAAAAAGGTCCGGTAATTCTGTTTTTTGTCGATGATCCCGAAGACAAGGTACCCCTCGGACCTTTGGAGTACAATTTAGAGCAGAACCCATTATTATTAGCCACTCGGGAAGTATGAGTAAAATATTTTACGATCATTTGGTTATCAGAGAGGAAATTGATTTCGAGCTTAACCGCTTTCAAATCGATCCCGAGGAGCAGGAAGAATTAATAAGTCTGATCGATCAGACTCTCCATCACCATATTTTAAACGTCATCTTAAATCACTTGCCCAAAGAAAAGCATACAGAGTTTATTTCCCGGCTTCATGCCAAGCCGGATGATGATACCCTGATTGATTATTTAAAAACTCATGCCCACCCTGAAATTGAAGCCGAAATCAAAAAACAAGCCGCCAAGATCAAAAAAGAAATCCTGGCTGATCTCAAAAAATCCTCCCGCCGTACTAAATCTTAGCTTTTTTCAAAAGCAGGGAATTGGTAATCACCGAGACTGAAGATAATGCCATAATAAGTCCCGCCAGCTCCGGTTTGAGTATCAGTCCCCAAGGAGCCAACACTCCGGCGGCAATCGGAATTCCCAAAACGTTATAAATCAGGGCAAAAAACAAATTTTCCCTGATTTTATTCATGGTTTTTCTGGACAAATTAATAGCCGCCGTGACATCACCGGGATCATTTTTAACCAATACCACTTCCCCGCTTTCGATTGCCACATCGGTTCCCGATCCCATGGTAATTCCCAGATCGGCAGCAGCCAGTGCCGGCGCATCATTTATCCCGTCACCTACCATGGCCACGGTTTTGCCGGCTGCCTGAAGCTTCCTGATTTCCCCGGTTTTGTTTTCCGGTAATACTTCAGCTAACACGTTTTCTATTCCCAGCCCGGAAGCTACTGCTCTGACCGTTTTCTCGTTGTCGCCGCTTAAAAGCCACACGTCCATACCCAGGCGTTTCAGCCTTTTAATCGCATTATTGCTTTCCGCTCTCACTTTATCCGCAACTGCGATAAGTCCCAGCATCTTTTTATCTTTGGCCAGAATAACAGCGGTCTTGCCTTCATTTTCCCATTTTCCCGTCTCTTTCCCGGTGAATTTAATATGATTTTCCGCCATCATTTTTTTGTTTCCCAGAAAATACTTTACCCCCCTGATCCTCCCCGTCACTCCCTGCCCGGGTATGGCTGTAAAATCGTCAACATCTTCAATTTTCAATCCGCCTGATTTGGCCTTTTCGTAAATACATTTAGCCACGGGATGTTCAGAATTTCGTTCCAGACTTCCCGCCAGCTCGTAACACCTCCGGAGAGGAAATATCGGTTACTTCCAGTTTTCCCTCGGTTAAGGTTCCGGTTTTATCAAAAACCACGGTATCGATTTTTCCCGCTTTTTCCAAAGCTTCCCCGCCTTTAATTAAAATGCCGTGAGTAGCTCCCAATCCCGTCCCTACCATAATGGCCGTGGGGGTGGCCAGCCCCAAAGCACACGGGCAGGCGATTACTATCACCGAAACCATTGCCAGGACGGCATATGTCAATGATGCCTGCAAAACCACATACCACACTCCGAATGTAACTAAGGCAACAATTAACACCGCCGGTACAAACCAGCCCGATACCCGGTCCGCCAGATTCTGGATCGGGGCTTTTGTCTCCTGGGCTTCTTCAATTAATTTGCTGATTCGCGCTATTGTCGTTTGTTCTCCCACTCTGGTCACTCTGATTTCAATTACCCCCATCTGATTTATCGTTCCTCCGGACAACTTTGTCTCCCTCTTTTTTATCAACAGGCAGGCTTTCACCTGAAAGCATCGACTCGTTTACCGCCGTCTGTCCCCGGATTATTTCCCCGTCAATGGGGATTGTTTGCCCGGGCCTGACCAAAACCATATCCCCGATTTTTAATTTTTCCGTTTCCGTCTCGGTTTCCTGACCGTTTCTGATCACAGTGGCGGTTTTAGGCTGAAGCTGCCCCAATTTCCTGATTGCCTCCGAGGTTTTTCCTTTGGCCCTGGCTTCCAGCCATTTGCCCAAAAGCACAAAAGTGATTAATAAAGCCGAAGTTTCAAAATAGGTAGCCTCTTTCCCCCAAATTAAATTTATGACGCTGAATCCGTAGGCTACCGACGTGCCGATGGCGATTAGTGAATCCATATTAAAAGACTTTGACCGCAAGTGCCGACCATGCCCCCCGGTAAAATCTTCTGCCCAAAATAAACTGTACGGGAGTGGCCAGGATCCACCCCAAAAAAGGCGGAAGCATCATAATCGGTGCGGACAATATTCCCGCCCAAATAAATCTTTTTTTATACTCCCGTATTTCCGTTTCCTTCCCTATTTCTCTTTCAGCGCCGCTCCCCGCGATTTCAATTTTTGCCCCGTATCCCGCTTTTTCCACCGCTTCCACCAGCTGTCCGGCCAAAACTTGGTTTTCGGCAATCACTCTGGCCTTTTCCGTCGCATAATTTACGTTTGCTTCCGTCACTCCGGGGATTTTTCTCAGACTTCTTTGAATCAAAAGTGCACATGATGTGCAGTCCATGCCCGTGATTTCCAGATTTACCTGCTTTTTCCCAGTCATTTTTCTTCAAACACCTTCATTACTTCGGCAATCGCCCTGTCGCGCTCTTCGGGCGTTCCCTTGACGGAGTCGGCGACACAGGTCTTGAGGTGGTTTTCCAAAATCAAGGCATCCACTTTTTTCAAAGCCGCCTGTACGGCCTGGGACTGAGTGAGAATATCGATGCAGTAATCACCTTTTTCCACCATCTCAATCACTCTCTCCAAATGTCCTCTTACAATTTTTAACCGGTGTTCCACACCTCCTCTGCTATCCGTGGTCCTCATAACTTATATTGTAATCCCCCCAGGGGGGATTGTCAACCTGCTCCTCCGCCCCCGCCCCCGCCCCCGCCCCCGCCTCCCCCGGAAAAACCTCCGCCTCCGCCTACTCCGGAAGCTCCGAAGTTGGAAAAACCCGAAGATATTGCCGAAAATCCGTTAAACATCGAAGAAAATGAGCCGGAGAAATCCCCTGAACCGCCGCCGCTGCCGTAAAATCCCGTATATAGTCCGGAGCCGGCGAAAGCCGCTGAAAAGTTAACCGGTAATTGTGCCAGAGCCTTCAGAGACAGTCCCAAAGCCGCTCCGTAAACCAGGTACCTCTCCCACAAAATTACGGAATCAATAGGGTTATTTTTAGTCACACTGTAATCCTTCAGGTATTTTTTAAAAGCTCTCCACGAAGCCAGCTCCTGATTCCCCGTGTCGGTTCTTTTATTGATAGCTACTCTGAGAATTTTCATCACAATACCTGCAATTCCGCTCATAACTACCAGGCCAAAGAGCAACCAGCCAAAACCGCTTATTCTGTCTGCCACCTGGATCAAAAACCACCCGACGATTATCGCAGCGAAAATATAAATATCATCTTCCTTATCGATTTTTAATGAAGCTTCATAACTTTTCGGCTCCAGTAAGCCAGAGTCTACCAGATGTTTGGCACAATCCTTTTGCCAGGTTTTCCAAAATGCCTTGGCCTCTTTCGGTTTAGTTCTTCCGATATTTTTTACGCTGTCCAGGGATAATATATTGCTTTCGGAAAACAGGAAATCAATCAGTTCGGTTTCCAAAACAGACAATCCTGTCCGGCTTGTTTTGGTATCCAAAATCAGCAGAAATCTGTCTTTTTGGGGGAATATCCCCAGGATCGGCTCCTGTTTCTCTTTTGAAATAGTTATCACCTTCTTACGTATCAGATCAATGATTGTCGCGGTAATCGCCTTACCGGTCGGTTTCAGATTCCAGGAAAGCAGGGTTTCCACCGAGCCCGGATCCAGGTCTGAAGGCGGTTCGTGCAGTGTTCCGGCCAGATTAACTGAAGGAATTGGTTTATCCCGGCCGATTCTCCACCACCGGATAATCCAGTAACACACCCGGGATATCATCAGTAAACTTATTCCCGCTGCCGCAGCCAGTAAAAGCATATCCCCCAGGCCCTGAATAATTCCCTGCTGCCGGGTTTCGTCGCCGAACTTTGTCTCTTCATTCAGTATTTCCTGCAGGGTTTGACTGCTTGTTCTGGGCATCCGCTCATCTGATTTGGGATACAACACTCTGACTTCAAACATTTTCTTTGGCGGCAGAGCCGAAGCGGAAAATTCTGCCTCCTGATTGGTCGATATGGTTACTTTTCCGTTTAATGGTCCGTGTCCGAAAGCCCATATTTTATCTTCCGGAGCCGGATAGGGGAGCAATACTTTAGCCGTGACCTCCCCGCTGCCTTTCTCCCATTTATTGCCGATCAGCTGCCAGTAAAATTCCCGGATATCGGGGTGATCGGCAACCGCATTTTCCAGAGTGTACCTGATGGTAAATATCTTGGTGGTATTTACGGCCGAGTAAAACCATTTAAGATACAAACGGTCTGTCTCATTAGTTTTCTCAAACCGGAGCGGCCCCTTTTCATCAGTGATTTGGATATTATCAATGACGTAATTGGAGCAAGTTGTGGCTTTGACGCATTTTCCCGTCAGATTTATCCACATATCCGCCCAGGAAAACGACCCGTCAAATTTATATGTTCTTTCCTCGGTTATCAGTGCTTCCCCGCTTTTCTCCAGATTAACTGTAAAATCCGCCCGGGTAATCGTATAATCCTTGGCTTGAGCCCTGACAGGCTGCCAAATCGCTGCCAAAAAAAGTATCAGTATGATTGCTTTCAGCTTCATACACAATTTATTATAATCTGGTTTAAGCCCGAAGTTTATGTACGAAGTTATTTTCGATCTGGAAACACAGAATTGGTTTGACGAAACCGGTACAACTAATCCGGGAGATCTGAAAGTGTCCGTTGTTTCTCTCTACACCCGGGTGCTTGACGCGGATCTCAAAGAAACAAAAGGGGAAATGTTAAGTTTTTGGGAACATGAGCTGGAGAAAATGTGGAAATATTTCCGGCAGGCAAACCGGATTATCGGCTTTAATTCAATTAATTTTGATGTACCGGTTCTTAAGTCCTATGCCCCGGCCGATTTTTCCGGGCTTCCCCACTTTGATATATTAAATCACGTCAAAGAAGCTTTTGGTCGCCGAATTTCTTTAAACCGGATTGCCAAAGATACTTTGGGTCAAACAAAAATCGATTCCGGGGCCAATGCCGTCAAATACTGGCGGAAAGGTGATCGGGAAAGCCTGGCCAAGCTCAAAAAATACTGCGAAGCGGATGTCACTATCACCCGGGACATTTATGATCATGGTTTGCACCACCGGCACCTGCGTTTTACCGATCACTGGAATAATCCCCGTCTAATTGCCGTTGATTTTTCCTACCCCGAAAAAGACTCTTCTTCCGCCCAGCCCAGTTTGTTTTGATCTTTGATTATTACTGGTTTTTGAAGCAGAGTTTATAATCACAAACAATGGTGGACAAGCACCCCAGGGTGTATCGAGGCAGCGAGCGGCATATTTAGACGATCTTTATAAAAAGGCGATAAATGGAGATTTTGAGCGGGAGGAGAGTTATCCAAAATTGCCGGGTGGATTTCCCTGGCCAGGGAGTTGGTCATAAAAATGGATAAGTGCTACCGGATCTGTCAGCGTAAAACCGGTCACCGATTTAAGGCAACAGGTTGAATTTAAAAGAGACAATATTTTACATTATGCATCCGCTGCCGCTGTCGGGCTAGATTACGGCAAATCGGAGTAGCTGCTGAATGGGAAATGCCGCCTGCCGGTTCTACAATCGAGGAATTTCCCGTAATGCCTGTTTCCGAAGCAGCCGCGTTAATACACACTGCCCGGCAATTAAATAAAAGAGGCGGCGGAGTTCGGTTGGAAGATTGGTCGCACGCCGATCAGGAAAGGTTGTTAAGGGGAGAGAAACCCAAAGGAGTTCCGACACATAGAATTTATAGCGAGGCGGTCGGAAATGCTAGTATTTATATTGTCGCATGGTTAAAAAAACACCCGCCCGGACCAACGAACTGAAGCTTTCCCGTGTATCTGCCTGGGCAGTGTTACTGCGCCAGCTGAAAAATCCGCTTTTATACATTCTTCTGGTTACCACCACTGTCGCTTTTCTTTTCGGTTCGCGTTTTTCTGCCCTGGTGGTTACCTGGATGATGTTTTTATCCGTTTTCCTGGGATTTTGGAACGAATTCCGGGCGGAGAAAACCATGGAGGATCTGTTAAAAAGGATTTCCTTTACGGCTACGGTAATCAGAAACGGGACCAAACTAAGTCTTCCGGTTAAAGATATCCGGGTGGGGGATCATGTTCTGCTGTACCAGGGGGCGGTTGTTCCCGCGGACTTAAAGCTTCAAGAGGAGAAAGGATTGGAAGTCGATGAAGCGGTGATTACCGGTGAATCGGCTCCGGTTCATAAAAGCCGCGAAGACGGACAGGTGTATATGGGAACAACTGTAGTTTCCGGAGAAGGCAGGGGGATTGTCACGGCCATCGGCACCGATACCAGATTCGGGGAAATCAGTGCCAGTGTGGCTTCAGTCCGGCCGGAAACTGAATTTCAGAAAGGTCTTAAATCCTTTGGTGTCCTGTTGGTTTGGGTTATCTCAACCATGGCTCTGGTGATTTTTGTTGTCAACTGGCTGTTGGGCAGATCCTGGATAGACTCCGCCCTTTTTGCTTTAGCGGTGGCTATCGGATTGACTCCGGAACTATTGCCTGTGGTGGTCACCGTCAGTTTGTCCCATGGCGCCCGGCGTCTGGCCAAAAAAGACATTATTGTCAAGCAGCTGGTAGCCATTGAGGACCTGGGAAATATGGAGGTCCTCTGCTGTGACAAAACCGGCACTCTGACCGAGGGTAAACTGCAGTTGGTTTCCCACCAGAATCCCGAAGGGAAGGATAATCTGCGTGTTTTAGAGCTGGCTCTTATCTGTAACTCCGCCGTTGTCCATCATAAAATTTTCGGTGATGCCATCGATTCAGCCATCTGGCAGCATGCCCAAAATCAGCGGATCAGACTTCCGGGAAAAATTACCAAAGTTCTGGAAATGCCCTTTGACTACGAACACCGGGCAATGTTTACTGTTGTCGAAGAAAATCACGACCGTACCTACATTTATAAAGGGGCTCCGGACGCGGTGATCGAAGCCAGCGCCGGTGACAAAAAAACCATTGCCGCACTTCATGCCAAAGTGGACAATTGGTATTCGTCAGGTTACAGGGTAATAGGAATTGCCACCAAACATGTTACCGCCTCCGAGCGTTACACTTTCTCCGACGCCCATCATTTGAAACTGGAAGGTTTTATTCTCTTTTCCGATCCGCCCAAACCCGGGGTCAGAGCCGCCCTGGACCATTTTGAAAATTTAGGGGTGAAGCTGAAAGTGGTTACCGGTGACAATGAATTTGTCACCCGTAAAATCTGTCAGGAAATCGATTTAAAATGCGACAAAATTCTTACCGGACCGGAAGTGTCCCAAATGACCGAATCCGAATTAATCGATGTGGTCTGGCAGACGGACGTTTTTGCCCGTATGACGCCGGACAAAAAACTCCGGGTGATCAGGGCCTTGAAGCACGGTAACCATACGGTTGCTTACATCGGTGACGGTATTAATGACGCTCCGGCGCTTCACGAAGCCGATGCCGGCATATCGGTCGAAACCGCTGTTGATGTGGCCAAAGATACGGCCTCCATCGTTCTGATGCGCAAAAGTCTGAATGTGATTGTTGAAGGTGTGGCTGAAGGCCGCCGCACTTTTGTCAATACCCTCAAATATATTTTGATGGGTACCAGCAGCAATTTCGGGAATATGTTTTCCATGGCCGGGGCTTCCTTTATACTGCCGTTTCTTCCCATGACACCATCCCAGATTCTTCTGACCAATGCCATGTACGATGTTTCCCAGTTAAGCATCCCGACCGACAATGTTGACCCGGAAGAACTTCATCAGCCCAAAAAATGGGATATCGGCATTATCCGCCGTTATATGGTCTTTTTCGGTCCGATCAGTTCCCTGTATGATTTTATGACCTTCGGGGTAATGTATTTTCTGTTCCATGCCCGAGGCAGCCTCTTTCAGACCGGCTGGTTTATAGAATCACTGGCCACACAAATCATGGTGATTTTTATTATCCGTACCAACCGTATACCCTTTTATAAAAGCCGTCCCGGGTTAATTCTGACAGTTGCCAGTCTGGGAGCGGTTTTTGTTGCCATGTGTCTGCCGTTTTCCCCTCTTTCCCGTTTTTTTGAATTTTCACCTCTGCCCCCGCTTTACTTCCTGATCCTGGTTCTCATGGTTCTTACGTATCTCGTATTGGTTGAAGTGGGTAAAAAATTTCTTCTCCGCCGGGCTCTTACCCCTGCTGCCCCGGCTAAACTATTAAAGCCGCAGACTTAAATACTAATACAAATTTCCCGACAGCAGTTTTTTCAAGGAAAAAACTGTAAAACCTGGTAAATAATTTCATATGTCCCAATACTAGATCCGTTCCCCGAAATAATCCGTATCTTTTCTCACCGACAATTCGTAATGCTTTTCACAAAAGAAGTTCAGCGCCTGGGTTTTCGCCACACCAAAGCGGCAAAGGCAACCGCATAACTGATGATTCCTATGGCTAAGGTGGTGTGTATGCCCCGGGAAATGGCCACAATTACCGCCAGCACTGAAGCCAAAACCGAGACAGCTCCGTTTATCGCCCAGAACCAGGGAGTCAGATGTTTATGCTCCCGGTTTGCCAGCTTCAGTCCGATTCCAAACGGCATACCCATCAAAAAACTCAAAGGTACCAGAATCATAACCGTCAGCCCGATTCTCACCGGGGTGGTTTGACTTTGAAAGCCGGATACCAATCCGGAAGTTACCGCTCCCGCCAGCACCAGTACTCCTAAAAGTGTCCCCAAAAACCACCGGTAATGTTTAAAGTATTTCCCGGCCACAAAACTTCCCGCCCCGCCGCAGACCAAAAGTAAAAACAGCACCACCATTACGCTGTAGATTGGGTGCCCCAAAAAAATCATCAGTCTCTGCATCAGACCGATTTCCGTCATCATAAATCCCATGCCGATTCCTGCAAAAAAGATCAAAAACGGAACCGATCTGAAAAAATTCACATTTTGGCTTTTCTGCATCATGGGAAAAATCACCAGCACCAGCGTTAAGACGGTTACCATCAGAAGGAGATTGCCCAAAACTCTCGAAGAGTCATCCAAAGGCATCATTCCGCTGGACAGGCGTTTTTCACTGCCCCGTCCCCACATCAGCCTGCTCATTTGGAAAAAATAAGGACTGTCATCGACGGGAGCGGCAATATTTGCCGGGAAATTGGCTATCACCGCCCGGTCTCCCTGTCCGGACAGAAGTTTAGGCAGGTCGGGGTCTGCCGACCGTCCGGGGATGTACAACAATTCAAATCCCAGATCATCCGCAACTTTTTTTATCGCCGCCAGTTGTGCAGGTTTAAAAGGTTTCTTACCGGCAATAACCGTCGCTACCCCTTCCGCTGAATTTTTATCACCTGCCGTCGGCAGTTTTTGCACTGCAATAATCACGTGCCCCGTGGCATCGGTTACTCCCAGGCGTTGTAAACCCGCACGGGCCAGGGTCACCAGGCGGTATACTTCCGCCGGTAATTTGGAGTTATACCACCGGGACACGGTTAATATTCCCCGGTCGCTCAGGTGATCAAAAAACAACTGCCAGGCTTCGGCGGTATACAGGGAATTTTCCGTCAGCGCATATGCTCCGGTAGACACGGACGCCCAGGTATCGATCAGTGAAATTTGTATCGCATCGTATTTTTCTTCTGCCCTGGCGATATAACTTCTCGCTTCATCCGTCACAATTTTTACTCTGGGGTCCTGGTTTAAATACCCCGTGTAATCTCCGAGTCTGCGGTGGACAATGTCGTTAATATCCTGGTTTATCTCCACTCCTGTAACCGATTTTTGGCCCGTTACCAGAGCCGAAAGCACGTCTCTCCCTCCGCCCGATCCGATAACCAGCACTTTTCCGCCCGAAACCAGGTAATATCCGAAATTGGTTACGTCATATTTTAAAAAATTCAGTTTTGTCAGATCCCCGTCAAACCTGGTAATTACGGTAAAAGCGCTGGAATCAATATTCATCCCCAGCTGGGGTATCTTTACCGCCGGCGTTTTTACCGACAATCCATATCCTTCCGGTAAATATGTCTGATTGGGATCTCCGAACACCATTACCCGGGAATAGGAATTCCATCTTTCGACGAGGGGTACCGGCTGAATCCGGTTTTTGGCCTGCCTGATCAGGATCGCCGATCGGCCGGTGAAGTTATAATACCCGGCACCCATCAGGACCAGAATTCCCAGTCCCGCCCCTGTTTTCACCACCGTTTCTTTCAATTTATCCAGCCGGTAATATGTCGCCAGGTTGTAAGCCCCGAGAATTGCCAGAAGAGCCACCCCTCCGCCCGCCGTCACTCCGTCCAGTATCTGCATCGCTCCGATGTATACCAGGCACCCTACTCCGGATCCGGCCAGATCCGCCGCATACATTTTCCCCGGTTCCGCCCCTGATCGCGTCAGGGCGGCACAAATGACAACTCCGCTGAAAAAAAACGGCACCGCCGCGATCAAAAATATCACTGCCATCGGCAGGGGTATTAAAGCAAAAAGTACCAGTCCCGCCAGAGCCGTAAATGCCATCATGAGGGAACTCGTGCTCATTGTCCGGCCCAAAAGCTTACTCCCGAAAATTGCCGGTTTCGTATATACAAATACCGCTCCGGCTGTCATCCCGAGCATCGCCAGAGATACTGCCATAAACGCAAAGTGGTACCACATCAGCACACTGAAAAACCGGGTCAGAAGCAGTTCGTACATCAGAGTCGCGGCCGATATCCAAAACAAACCTGAATAGTTAGACGATTTTTTCCCTGGCATGATATTTTTGTGATTATATCTTATCCGATAACCGTCAGAATTCTAACTTACGGTCTCTGTTCGGATTATCTTCTTCCTCGTCGTATAGGTCCCACCAGCTTATTTTTCAATTCTGCCGCCGGGCTTTTAATTATAAATCCGGTATTTTCGGGTAACCTGAACAGGTTATACCAGGCAACACCGGTAAATCTATCCGGATCAACGGATATTGGACCGAGCATTTCCTTGTTTATCAGTGATATGGCAATATTTTGGACCAGATAATAACCCGTATCACTGGTAAATCCTTTGTCATCTTTTAGATCTGTTCTTGGTCGCGGGTACAGTAATTTAATATTTTCGTCTGTAAGGCCTAACTGTTCCTGCAGAATTTGCCATGCACTCAGAAGCAGTGTGCGATAGTCGTGCAACACCTTCGGTCTGTGCATTTCTCCGGGAACCGTTAATGTACCGTCAACTTGACTCAAAAACAGCAGATCCGCCCCGGATGTATGCAGGTATATCTGCAAACCCCTGTTTAATTCGCTGGAATTCATCGTGTGGCCATTGTATCAAGTTCAGTCAAGAGCTTTGGTGTTGAAGCTGCTCCCTTTTAAAAATGCCCGGCTTCATCCGGAAAAAATTTTAGTATACTGAAAGTATGTCTCTGACTGCCACCATCGCATCTCTTTCCGGTTTATCGGGTACCGAAGCCCAAAATCGTCTGAAAAAGGAAGGTTACAACGAACTCCCTTCCCAAAAAAGCCACTCCTGGCTGGATATTTTGTTAAGCGTTTTCAAAGAACCCATGATTTTTCTTTTGGTGTTTACGGGTCTGATATATCTGTTTTTGGGTGAAGTCCCGGATGCATTAATGCTTCTGGGCGGGATTTTTATCGTCATCGGCATCACTTTTTTTCAGGAGCGCAAAACCGAGCGGGCTCTGGACGCTTTAAAAAATTTAAGCAGTCCCCGGGCTTTGGTTTTAAGAGACGGTCAGGAAATGCGGATTCCCGGCCGGGAAGTGGTGCGCGAAGATCTGATAGCCCTTCAGGAAGGGGACCGCATTCCCGCCGACGGTACCGTTCTTTCCTCCACCAACTTAAGCATTGATGAATCTCTTCTGACCGGTGAATCCCTGCCGGTTCGAAAAATAGACTGGAATAATCAGGCGGATTCAGTCCGGCCCGGAGGGGAAAACCTCCCCTATGTTTTTTCCGGGACTTTGGTTACTCAGGGAAGGGCAATAGTCCGGGTTACCGCCACCGGTATCAAAACTGAAATGGGAAAAATCGGCAAATCACTGGAAACAATTCATGAAGAAGACACCCTGATTAAAAAAGAAACAGGCCAAATTATTAAAAAGTTTGCTTTAGCCGGACTGATTTTATGTCTGACGGTAGTAATTCTTTTCGGTTTAATCCGGGGTGACTGGATTCAGGGCTTGTTATCAGGTCTGACTTTATCCATCTCCATGCTGCCGGAAGAATTCGCGGTTATTCTGGTGGTATTTCTTACTCTCGGAGCCTGGCGTATGTCCAAATACCAGGTGCTTACCCGAAACACTGCTACCATCGAGACTTTAGGGGCAGCCACGGCTCTTTGTGTGGACAAAACCGGCACCATCACCTTAAATCAGATTACTCTCGACGGATTATTAACCGACGGTGACTATTTTCCCTTTCCGCAATCCGACGGTCATATCCCCGACAAATTTCACTCTTTGCTTGATTATGCCATCCTTGCCAGCCAGCAGGATCCTTTCGATCCCCTGGAAAAAGCCATCAGAAAGGCCGGAAAGCAAATTCTTACTGAGTCGGAGCACGACCATCACAATTGGAGACTGGTCCAGGAATATCCCCTGTCCCAAAAATTAATGTCTTTGTCCCACGTCTGGCAATCACCGGACTCAAAGCACTTTGTCGTTGCCGCCAAAGGGGCTCCGGAAGCAATTGCCGGGCTTTGCCGCCTGACCGGGGACGAGAAAGCCCGTCTGGAATCGCAAATTGACCGGCTGGCAAACAGGGGTTTGCGTTTAATCGGGGTTGCCAAAGCCTCCTTTCCCGGGGAAAAACTGCCGTCAAAACAGCAGGACTTTAACTTTGAATTTTTAGGCCTGATGGCCTTTACCGATCCTGTCAGGCCGGGAGTGGCGGCAGCTGTCCGGGAATGTTATACGGCAGGCCTTAGGGTGATTATGATCACCGGGGATTATCCGGGAACGGCTCAATACGTGGCCGGTCAGATCGGACTTAAAAATCCCGACCAGGTGATTACCGGCGGTGAGTTATCCGAATTATCACAGGAGGCAATCAGGGAGAAAATAAAGACAACCAATATTTTCGCCCGGGTGGTCCCCGAACAAAAGCTGATTATTATTGATGCCCTCAAAGCAAATGGTGAAATTGTGGCCATGACCGGGGACGGGGTTAATGATGCTCCGGCTCTCAAGGCAGCTCATATCGGCATTGCCATGGGTAAAAGGGGTACGGATGTAGCCCGGGAATCCTCGGATCTGGTTTTATTGGATGACGATTTTTCCTCCATTGTGACGGCCGTCCGTACAGGCCGCCGGATTTTCGATAATCTCAAAAAGGCTGTTGTTTATATTTTTGCAGTCCATGCTCCCATCGCCGGAATTTCTTTACTGCCGATAATTTTTAACTGGCCGATGGTCCTTTTACCTGCCCATATCGCCTTTCTGGAACTGATCATCGATCCGGCCTGCTCCCTGGTTTTTGAATCGGAAGTGCCGGAATCTGACATTATGAGCCGTCCCCCGCGTCCTTTAAATTCCTCACTGTTTACCAAAAAAAGCATTATCACCGGCTTGGTTCAGGGATTGAGTATTTTGATTTTTGTTTCTGCTGTTTATATTTATGCCATCACAAGCGGCCGCGGAGATACTTTCTCCAGGACCATCACCTTTGCCACTTTGGTTTTTTCCAACCTGCTTTTGATTCTTACCAATCTCTCCTGGTCCCGGAATATTTTTAAGACTCTCATCGGCCGTAACCGGGCATTGTACTGGGTTCTGGGAATGGCCGCCTCGGGCTTGCTGATTATTCTCCGTTCCCCGGCTGTCAGCTCTCTCTTTCACTTTTCTCCCCTGACTGGAGTGACTTACTTCTGGCATTTGCCGCCGGACTTATCGGCGTCATTTGGTTCGAAGTTCTGAAAATGCTTCATTTGAAAATTGCCTAGTCTATTTCTTATACTTCAAAAGATTTTCCGTAATATCCACAAATTCAATCCCCTTGGGTACTTCAAATACGGTTTCATCCAATTGCCAGTGGGCACAATTTACTTCATTCTCACCGCTAAGTTTTGCATACGATCCAAGAATTGATTCGGCTGAAGTTGCAGATCCGGTTGCGGTCAGCTGATTCAATTCTATTTTCAGACCCCGGCCGAGTGACGTCCAGATATACGCCTGCTTACCGTCTGAAATTATATGGCTGACGGATGTATTTCCGTTGCTTCTTGTTTGAATATCCATCCTGAACCGGTTTTTGGAAATTAATATGTTTCCAAAACTGCCTTCATTTTGGGTCTCTTTAATGGTAGAGGTGCAGGTGACATCATCTCCGGATTTTAAAGCTTCTGACAATACCCCGCCCTTAATTATCTCGTCCGGGGGTAACGTGTTTATTTTTGGCGGACTTGGTTTGGGCCAGGTGAGTATCAGAGCCAAAATTCCCGACAATATCACCCCGCCCACAATTGACAATTTCTTTTTTTTCATTCCGCCTTTACTTTATCAGAAAATACCGTCAAAGGCTGAATCCTTTTTTGGCAGTCATTACTAATACATGTCCCCATCGGGATTTGCGCCGGTGGTATTTAACGCTGTTTAATCCTAAAAAACCGGTTATTTCCCGGCCGTACGGAAAAAACCACCAGCCCGCTACCGGATTGTGGCAATAAGTCACAATCCGTGTCACACCGGCTCGTTTGGCCAGATCCGCGAGTCTTCCGGCTGACAGGTCATCCTCAAAACCGAATGCCCAT
Organism: Candidatus Amesiibacteriota bacterium; assembly: GCA_963736875.1. Classification (GTDB taxonomy): domain Bacteria; phylum Patescibacteriota; class Microgenomatia; order CAZETR01; family Amesbacteraceae; genus CAVTQH01. The sequence goes on from CAVTQH010000002.1 coordinate 233,914, forward strand.
TTGTTCCGCCGGATAAGTATCTGTTTGGCCACCATAAACGGAATATCCCCGGAGTTGGGAGCCGCGATTACCAATATTCCTCCCGGCTTGACCAGCCGCCACATGATTTTGATCATCTCAATTTTCCTGTCATCGGAAAAATGTTCAATCACCCCGCCGTTCCAGACCACGTCAAAAAATTTCCCGGGAAATTTCATGGAAAATGCATCCCGGCAATAAAATTTCGCTTTCAGTTTTTTTAATTTGAAGTATTTTTTTTGGAAAGCCAATGCTTTCTTCGAGATATCTACCAGATACAACTCCGCTCCCAAGCCGGCCAGATATGCCGAGGCCATTCCTGTACCGCTTCCCACTTCCAGAATTTTCTTTCCCTTTAAATTTTTTCCCATCACCTCTTCCAATTCTTCAAAATGGGCAATATAGTCAGGATTTGCATCAGCCTCGGAAGAATAACTTTCAGCAACTTTATCCCATAATTTTTCGGATTGCATACACCGATTGTACCAGTAACCTAAAGTTTGATAAAAAATATCCCGGTAATATAACTGGTCCCTTTCAGTAATCGGTTTCCGGTCAATATCCCTCCGTGGCTGTTTTCCCAAAGTTCCCAGTCAGTAGTTCCCAGTTTCTCCATGATCATCATTACCGTGGCCATCGCCGCCGGCGAATCCAGGTGGTTATCGTCGAACTTATACAAATTCAGGTAATCAAAATTCCTGATGGTATTTATGGTCTGACTGTCATACTTTTCAGCCGGTTCAGGCAAATTATTATGGGAAAAATCCACACTCGCCACATATAAAGTGTTCTCCGGCATGATCTTGATGATAGCTTCAGCCATCCGCTTCAGAGTCTCCGGGGTATAACCGGGAGCGGTTAATATCGGCACAAATTCAGACCCGGTAAAAGCCTGTTTTAAATATTTTATGGGAACATTCACTCCGTGTTCATCACCAACCAGTTTGTCATCAATTACCAGTTGGCGGGAACTGCTGATTTAAGCTGCAATACCGATTTCCGGGCGATCGGGTAGTCGGGACTGCTTTCGGCCGTGGTGAACGTCCCGCCCCGCATCCGGAAATGGTTAGGGGAAAAAACTACAATAAACCGGGGATTCTGGTTAATTTTATTTTATTGACGGCTCTGATGATTAAATCTTTTGCCAATTCGTGATGGGGAAGCACCACACCGCTGATACTCTGCCGGTTGCCCGGGATAACTTTATCAACCCTCAGCTCCCTGATTCCCAGGAAAACTGTCACTATAACTAAAATTAAAATCTTTTTCCGCATGGATAATACCGGGTTTAAAAAACCTGGGCTTGATAAATATAAATTTCGGTTTCGGGATCCTGATAGCAATTTTTGGAAAGCCCCGCTTTCTGACTGCAAAGCTCCCCTAAAAATTCTTCCAAGCTCCATCCGGTGTCGGTAGCGACCTGCGGCAGAAATGTTCCCGAGCGGTTTCCCGAAACGATTACCACCCCGTCTGTTCCTAACCTGATCTGCTTCCAGTCACCGATTTTTTGTCTGGGGGTCATCACGGAAATTTCCAAAGTAATTTGAGAAAGTTCGGAAGCCGTAACCGGAGTAAACCGGGGGTCATTAGAAGCCGCATCCGCGGTTTTTTGCTGAATTACTTTATAAAGGGGTTCGTTGGGTTCAAACTCGCCGATGCACCCCCTCAGATCCCCGTTTTTTCTCAAAGTCACAAAAGCTCCCAGGGGATCATTCAATTCCGGATTTCTGACCGTGATTTCCCCGGGTAATTTTTTATCAGTGACAAAATCAGAAAGCGTCAGACGGGCAATTTCCAGCGCTTCTTTTTTGGCTTCCGGGGAAATTTCAGAAACAGCAAACTTCACCGTTGCGCCGGTAAAACCTATGGCCGCGTATCCCACCACCCGGTTTTTATCGGATGTTACATCCCCGCTGTTTTGGTATTTCAGAAGTTTCGGAGGATCAAGTTTTAAAAGCTGCGAAACTTCCAAGGCCACTCTCAAAGCCTGAAAACCGCAGGCCGGCGTTTCCACCCCGGGTTGTCTGACTGCGGTATTTTCTGCCATTTTTTTTTCAAACTCCGCTCTGCCGGCGGTTAATATTGCCTCTATCGTTTTTCCGTCAACAAGTTTGGCGGTATTGTAATCCGGGTAGTGGGACAAATCCGTGCTCACAACCAGAAGCGTTTTCTCATCCGTGTTTTGGGCGATTCGAAAAGCCAGAGCCGAAATTAATTGATCCGACGGCGTGCTCACCAAAATCGGAACAATTTTAAAATTATTAAGCACTTTTTGCAGCCATATAATTTCAGTTTCCAGCGAATGTTCTTTTTCATGTACTGTGGTATCGGCAATAATTTTCTGATCAGGGCTGATTATTTTTTGGGCCAGGTCGGTATCAATTTCTGCATTACCCAAAGGGGTTTCCCACACGCCTCCGGCAAACACCGCTGCGTGGTCGAAGCGGTGTTGATGGCTGGATCCCAGAATAATCACCCTGCCGAAATCGCTTCCTGCAATTTGTGCATAAGCCTCTGCTGCCGCTCTCCCGGAATAATCCAGTCCGGCATGGGGGACAATCAGTATCCGGAAAGCGCTGTCAGCGGAAATCTTTCGGGCTTGGGCAAGAAGGTTTTCGAGTTTGTTATCCAGCTCTTTAGTGTCTTTCGGGTAAAAAGTTCCTGCTGCTGCCGGTTTCCGGACGGAATCGGCTCCGGAAGTGCCGGCACTTGCCTGATTGCCTCCCGGCGGATTCGGACTGCGCCAGGCCAAAATCCCGATTATCAAAACCATGCCCAGCGTTATCCCCAATGCGGTCAGGACGGGATTTCTGAAATTTATTTTCATTCTGACTGTATTATAATCATAGCCGGTGAAGAAAATTTTAATGGTATTTTTGATACTGATTCTTCTGGGCATTTTGGCTATAGTTCTGGTTCTGGGCTACTTTGGTTTTTTCCCGGGAGTTTCAGCTCTTTTCGGGTCGAACCGGCCGCGTGATTTAGGTGTGAAGTATTCTCAGGCAGACTACGTGTCTTATCAGCAAAAATCCGGTTCGGAAACTATTCCCCTGACCGCAGTAGCTGAGGCTGGTAAATCCCTGAATTTTTCAGGCCAAAAAGATCTTACTGCCTCATTCAGCGAAACCGAAGTCAGCGCCCGGATCAGTCATTCTCTCTGGCGGTATATGCCCTTTACCGATTTTCAGATCCGGTTCCCCGGGCAGAATTTAATTGAGTTTTCAGGCATATTGGCGACTGACCGCTTATCAGGTTTTATCTCCGAAGTCGGGGGAGTGGAAATTTCCCAGGCGGATATCGATAAGGGTTTGAACTATTTAAAAATATTTTCTAAAAATACTCCGGTGTATGCCAAAGCCGAAGTCCGGGTTCAGGATAATAAAGTGGATATTCAAATGCAGAAGCTGGAAATCGGCCGCATCCCGGTACCCTTGGAAAGTTGGAACGCCAGCTCATCATTTACCGATGCCGCTCAGGAAATAATTGACAAAGTTCCGGGCTTGGACGCCAAGTCGGTCACATTCGGGGACGGTAAAATGTCCTTTACCGGTACTGTACCGACACAGATTTCCGCCCTGATGGCTAACTGATTTTTAGAGTAAAATTCAATCTCCGAAGTAATAGTAATTTATGAAAAAATTTCTCATTTTTATCGGTTTGATTTTTATTTCGGTTATAACCCTGTTAATCTTGGGTCGACATTATTTTGGCCCGCCGGGTAAATCCGTGGAACAGCAGATTTTTACCGTTCCCGAAAAACAGCCGGATTTTAACCCGGTGCAAAGTCTTTCGGATCAGGGTTTTATCAAAAATAAATCCGCTTTTTCATTTTTAAAAGAAAAGTTCACCCCGGGAAAAGAGGTTAAACCCGGCGGCTACTATCTTAAGTCAGAATATGTTTGCCTGGCAGGTTCTGGAAAAAATTACCGGCAAACCGGATTTGTTATGGCTTACCGTCTCCGGTTGCCCCCGGAAAGAACAGATCGGGGAAAAGCTGGCGGATCTTCTGGGATGGACTTCAAAGGAAGTAAAAGACTGGAATTCGCTTTATTCTGATTTTAAATCCGAGTATTTTGAAGGAGTTTATTACCCCGACACATATTTGATTCCGGTTACGGAGTCAGCGGGTCAGATTGCCCGGCGTTTTATCGACCGTTTCAACACAAAATTTGCTCCCCTGGCTGACAAGTTTGTAGAGGCCAATATCAAATGGACGACCGGAGTAAAAATTGCCTCTCTGATCGCCCGCGAAGCCGCGGGAGACAGCGACATGCGCCTTATAGCCGGCATTATCTGGAACCGGCTGGACCAGGGGATGCGCCTGCAGATTGACGCCACCATGCAGTACACTCTGGGAAAACGCTCCGACGGCAGCTGGTGGGGACCCGTTGATTTGAGCCAAAAACAAAGCGATTCTCCCTACAATACCTATTTATATGAGGGTCTTCCCCCGACCCCCATCTGCAGCCCGGATATCAGGTATCTGGAAGCGGTCATAAATCCCGAAAGTACCGATTGCCTCTACTATCTGCACGATTCCGGGGGTCAGATCCATTGTGCCAAAACTTATGCCGGCCACAAATCCAATATCAGTAAATACTTATAGATAAACCAGTCTGCCTTCAGTCTCCCGGCCGATATTCTGGTTGTTTTTCAGATATTCTTCCAGTACTTCCCGGGCGGAAGTGGTTACCACTTTTACCTCCCCGGATTCCAGAAGTTTTTCATTGGAAATTCCCAGGTAGGCTTTTGATTGATTAAAGTGGTATCCCTGCAATGCAATCGTATAAAATTGTTCATCCTCAACCTCCCGGTTTTTTACTGTCAAAGATGTCAGTTCTTTTTTTGCATCACTGTAGACGGCTTTGACACCGTCATTTACCTGGTAGCATTCTCCCTCTCCGTCCCGGTTTTCCGCTCTCATAATGTGGGCGAAAATTTGTTTTAGCCGGGTACCGCTGACTTTATATCTCGTAATACTGTCGTCATAGGGAAAACACGCCAGGAAATCTTTCAGAGTTACCATCGGTCCCATTTCCTTGACCCTCACCGAGCCGCTGCCCAAAAACATCACATCACACTGGGCGTTTTCAGCCAGGGCATCGGCCAGAAGATTTCCCAGTGAAGTTTCTTCCTCCCGTTTCGGGTGGGTTAATTTCCTGGCAAATTTACAGATAATCATCGAATATTTCCTGTCCACCTCGGCTTTGAAAGATTTGATATATTTCTCCAATTCCCTATCCGGCTTAGCCAGTTTTTCGTTTATTGGGATAAGTCTCCATTTATAATTCACTATCGAATTTGTCTCATCATCGACGGTGATATCAAATCTGCCGATCTGGTCAGACCCGACTCCGGCCTGGGCGATCAGTACCCCGTTTACTTTTTCGGGTTTATCAAGCACCGTATGTGAATGCCCGCCGATAATCATGTCCACTCCCCAGGCGGGGTTGAGCATTTTGGCCAGGGCGATATCCGATTCAAATCCGATGTGGGTCAGAAGGATAGTCAGATCAATATCGTCGTTTTTGTAAGCGTTGCAGATTTTACCCACTTCCTGGCCGGCTTCCTCTAAAGTCACAAAACTCCCTACCAGTTTGTCCATGTTAATCGAATCCATAACTTTTTCGGTGATAATCCCGGTGAACAATATTTCAAACCCGGCTTTATTGATAATCTTATAAGGGCTCATCAACCGCCGGTCGTATTTTTTGATATACAAATTGGCGTTGACGATGGGGAAATTAGCCATTTTTTCCAGAAAAAGCAGATGGGGGAGTCCGTAATCAAATTCGTGATTGCCGAGTGCCACCACATCCGGAGCCAGATAATTCATTATTTCCATGGTGGATATTCCTTTGTATTCCGCGTCGATTAAAGATCCCTGCACCATGTCCCCGGAAATCACATACAGTACATTTTCCTCTTCACTGCGGACTTTATTGATATAGCCGGAAAGAAGTGCCAACCCTCCGATAAGTTTTCCCTTTTTCCCGGACACTTCAGCCAGGAAATCCCCGTGCATGTCGTTGGAATGTAAAATCGTGAATTTCTTCGTTTTCATTGGCCGGTCTCTTTTTTCAGATCTTTGATTATTTCTCCGGCGTGAGAAAGGGGATTGACTTTGGCATATACTTTTTTGATTTCCCCTTCGGGATCGATCAGATATGAAGTGCGCAGTGTACCTTCAAATTCTTTTCCCAGGAATTTTTTCTTTCCCCAGGCTTTATATTTCTTAATCACCTCTTTCTCCGGGTCGGAAAGTATCGGAAAATTCAAACCGTATTTTTTTACGAATTTTAGGTGAGATTCAACCGAATCCTTGGACACTCCTAATATGACTGCACCCATTTTTTCCAGCACCCGGAAACTGTCACGGAAATTACATGCCTCTTTGGTACATCCCGGGGTATTATCTTTTGGATAAAAGTACAGCACCACCCATTTGCCCCGGTATTGGGATAACGTATGGATTTTTCCGTTTTGATCGGGGAGTGAGAAATCAGTAGCTTTCATAGTATTATTTTACCCCAATCAAAGTAGTTTAAATGTCACCGTTGGTGGGATCTTCTATATCCAAATCAAAGAAATACCTTAGTACAGGGCTTAACCCTAAACTATTATAATGTCTGGTACGATCTTCACAATGTTCCACGAAACCCGGATACCATTTTACTATCTGCCTGGATACCTCCGAATCAGGGATAAATCCTTCCAGACTGATTATCCGGGAGAGGGTGTCATTTGGCCTTCTGGTAAAAATGAAGTTCGAAGGTACTCCTGTCGCCCAGCTATACTCCCTGTCTGCCTGCTTCATGATTCTTTTTCCTTTCCACCTTACTTCATCAATGATATTTTTCATTTCCTTGTTTATATCAAAGTAGGGATAATTCTGGTGCACCTGTTCCAGGTATTCCATCACATTACCGACTCCTTCGGGGATATGACCCATCCGGCCGGCCAGTATATACATGTTCTGCAGCAAATCCCCGAATTTTTCAGTAGGTAAATCCGGCTTTTCAAGATATTTTACCCATCTCTTAGCCAACCACAGGGCGTATATTTCCAATGGGGTATTAGCATTTAAGTCCTTATACCAGTAACCGACGATTTTCCCCTCGGCTACACCTTTTACCTCCCGGCTGATACCGCGCTGTTTAGCCACAATCTCCCGCATATCGGAATCCGGATCTTTCCAGCTGAACCTGTCGGTATTGTAAATGGCTTTATCTGACCGGTAATTTCCGGATATCTCTGCAATCCCGGTACGTGCAGCCTCCATGGCTTGTGTACAGGTATATAACCCGTCATAACCAATAGCGGCCATGTTAATCGTCATATCCCGGCTGTTGGCATAGTCAATATAATCCAGCTCTCCCCCTCTTTTCATTTCCACCCCTGCCGGATCGACACCCAGAAGCGTCGCCTTCGCTCTGGCCGTAACCTGGTCACCGCAGGCCACAACATCCATATCATTAAAAGGCAATTCTGCAGCTCTCATGGATAAGGGAGCTCCGGACCAGATATCATTCAACAATCTGGCATCACCACCCTTCCCCATGATCGTTCTGTCAAACGGTGCTCTCCGTTCATACCAAATATTCGTATAAGGATGCTTATATCTGAGGATATTTAATCTGATACCGTTGACTGTTTCTTTCTTTGTGGCAAACCATTCCGGGTATTTATCTTCAATTTCCTCAAATGGAACCACAATCTTGTTGACTGGTATCAGCTCCTGGGCAAAAGGTTCTGCCATAAACCGTGAAACCTCCATTATTCGCTCATCAGCCCGGATTCCGAGCATTTCATGATATCTTTCTTTCCATTTATTTCTTGTTTCTTCTTCCCATTCCGGTTTGGGTTTATTTCTCAAAGGATCAAATAGCGGGTCGTCGATATGTTCTCGAGTATATGTTTTCTCTGCCCTGAGAACTTCCATAGCCTTATCCAAAATTGGTTTTAAGTAATCCTGCGTTTCTTTGGGAAAGGCTTCCAGGTTTCTTCTCACCCGGTTTATGTTTAAGGCAAATGAAAAAACCCAATCCTCGGGCGGTCTCTCCAGTAATTCGGGTATTTCTGATAATACTTCCCGTAGTTCTATCCGCCTCATTATGGCCCTATTCCCGTCTTCCGGATTATTGTTTATTTGCTCTGAACTCATAGCGTCCGATTATACAAGTTATAGGTTATTTATCAAATTATCATGGTAAGATACTCAGATGGGCAAAGAAAATCCGATACCCTCAACCGACTCAAAATCTTGGAATCGAGGGGAATCAAAGAGGTGTCGATATCGAGCATAAGGTAGCCGGATTAATCCGGGGTTTACCTCATGTGATCTCCGTCAAGGAGACCGAGAAACTTAGCAGAGAAGATATAAACATGATCGACCTGATAGTTACAGTCGACGGCAATAATGACATGTTGGTACATAAAGTCTTCGTTCAGATCAAAGCCAGCACCAGAGGAGTGGAACACTTCGAGGAACAAGTATCAGCCCGGATAAAACGTAAAAAGAGGGCTAATGGGCAGGTTGACAGAAAGACCTGGATGCTGCAAAATCACAGGATTTTACTCAACGGGGATATTAAAATGACTAAAAGCCATAAACACAGCCGGCAGCTGACCGATGAGGAAATAGTGGCTGACTTCGAAAAACAACTTCAGGAAATTGAAAACTACGAAAGATCCAGTCAGACAGCAAACAGCCCCGTGACCGGCACGGAGGCTGTTTGATTTTTTTGGGACCGGCTCTTACCAGCCGTGCATTCCCCCGCCCATTCCGCCCCGCATTCCCATACCTTTTCCGCCAAAACCAAAACCCAGATCGGTATTTTCCAGATTATTGGCTTTCAGCCAGGATTGCCAGTCGGTTCTTTCTTTTTCGCGCTCCTGCTGCATTTCTTGATGTTTAGCCAAAACTGCATTCTTCTGCGCTTCCGTAATCTTGCCGTCTTTGACAGCCTGGGTCAGATTAGCTTCAAAACGCTTTTGCATTTCGGCTTGTCTTTCGTCTCTTTGGACATCAAAAACCGATTGCACATCAGCCTGTTTCAGCCCGAACTTGGCAGCAATCCTTTCAATGATTGTCTGGGCCGGAGAAGTCTGAGCGGAAACCCGGGACATGCCTGCCCAGGTCAAACCGCCGGCAAGAAGTACCCCCGTCAATATAAAGATCAGTGAATATTTCATTTGTTGGTATCACCCCCTTTCATATGACGTTGAAGATATCAGCCAAAACTGAAATAAAGCTTAAAGCTTTTTAGTGGAATCTGGGCGCAATTCTTGTTACAATATCCTATAACATCATGTGTCCTGAAGAGAAAAAGGATATATTGGTCATTGATTTACCCGGGAAACCAAGTATTGATTTCGCCATGCGCGTCCATGCAGTCAGAATAGACGCTTTTCGTGTGTGTTTCGGATGTATCGGGGCACGTGGTTGCGATCTCCAAAAAATTATTGAGGTTGAAAAGAAGTTTTGGAGCAGAGAAAACGACCCTGACCTGAAAGCTGTCGAAGCTTGCCCGGATTTTGTACCTGACCCGGGGAAAGATTAATCAGAAACCGAAAGGAAACTTCGCGTATACCGCCCTGTCACCCAGTTCGTGTTCAATCCGCATCAGCCGGTTGTACTTGGCTACCCGTTCGGACCTGGCCGGCGCTCCGGCTTTGATTTGCCCGGAGCCCAAGGCGACAACCAGGTCGGCGATAAAAGTGTCCTCGGTTTCACCGCTTCTGTGCGATACAATACTGGCCATTCCGTTTTCCCGGGCCAGGATTATGGCGTTAATCGTTTCCGTCAGGGTGCCAATCTGGTTAAGTTTGATCAGAATCGCATTGGTTGATTTATTCTCTATCCCTTTTTGCAGTCTTTTGACGTTGGTAACGTACAGATCATCACCCACGATTTGGATTTTTTGCCCGGCTGAAGCGGTAAAACCGGCAAACGCTTCCCAGTCGTCTTCGGCAAAAGCGTCCTCAATCGAGACGATGGGGTATTTTTTCAAAAGTTCTTTATAAAATTCCCCCAACTCATCACTCCCGACCGTTTTCCCTTCTTTATTCAGTTTGTATTTCCCGTCCTCAAAAAATTCCGACGCGGCCGGGTCAATTCCCAGGCAGATTTCTTTCCCCGGAGTGTAACCCGCTTTCTCGATGGCCTCGCAAATAAGCTGGAAAGGTTCTTCGTTTGTCGCCACACCGGGGGCAAATCCGCCCTCGTCGCCGACTGACGTGGCATACCCTTTGGCTTTAATAACACCCTTGAGTGTTTGGTACACCTCCGTATTCATCCGGACTGCCCCGGCAATTGAACCGGCGCCCACGGGAAACAGCATGTACTCCTGGATATCCGTAGCCCAATTGGCATGTTTGCCGCCGTTTTCCACATTCATTTCCGGAATCGGCATGGTGTATGTCCCGGAAAAACCGGGATTGAAGCGGGTCAGATATTCATAAAGTTCTTTTTTCTCACAAACCGCCTGCGCCCGGGCGGTGCTTAAAGATACCGAAAGAATGGCGTTTGCCCCCAGATTGGCTTTATTTTCGGTGCCGTCCAGAGAAATCATAGTCTGGTCAAGTTTTTCCTGGTCCTGTGCTTCCAGTCCCGTAATCACGGGCCCGATGGTCGTATTGACGTTTCCGACGGCTTTGAAAACTCCCAATCCCTGATACCGGCTCTGATCGCCGTCTCTCAGTTCCACCGCCTCGTATTTGCCGGTTGAGGCGCCGGAAGGGACCGCCGCCCGGCCTTGCGACCCGTCTTCCAGGGTAATCACGGTTTCTACGGTGGGATTACCCCGGCTGTCCAGAATTTCCTGTGCCCAAACGGATTTTATTTTCATAAATCTATAATAATTCTAGTATACTTTATCCGATGGAAGATCAGGGACAGAAAGATTTGCCGGTAAAAGCTCCGGAATATTCCTCGCTTCGTGATCAGGAGCGGGCAGCCGCTTTCCAAAGACATATCTACCAGGGGGGAAAATTAATCTCCGGCGGAAAATATTCGGAGGCCATTAAATATTTCAGGAATAAAGAAGAGGCAGGTAAAGCCGGATTAATACTTGATATTCGGGCACACAGACTTGGAGGTTCCATCCTTTCGGAAAATGTGGAAAGTGATGCTAATTGGATAGCCGATAAATGTTGGTTTATTGACAGTGAAAGAAAAATCCAGGTTTCCGGGGCCTATAGCGGAGACAAAAATATAATGGACATTCCCACGGGACAAATGAATCAGGCTGAAAAGGCTATGGCGCATGAAGTTGCCCTTTTACATATGGAAGAGTATCTCCACGCATTACAATTTTTAAGAGGTTCTCCGGTAGCCGGATTTGAAAATAGTGAAGTTGATGTTGCCGCCTATATGCAGAAAAACGGCATACCCATGACCCCTGTTTTTTTAAGGCGTTACGACAGGGGTTTTTACCTGTCGGGGGATGAGGGCATTGATGATTCACTATCCAAAGTACCTGCAATCAGAAGAGGTGTTTTTGTCAACGTCCGACGGTCGGACGGTAAAATTGAATCTGACTGGCAGATTTCCGGATTCAATGATCAGACCGGAGACGCAATTGTCAGAAATTATGCCGGTGATCTCAAAAAACAAATCCCCAAACCCGAGCTGTCGGATCTGAATTCCGAAGGGGTCTACCCTTTCGTGGCCGGTAAAGACTTTCAGGAAATCTTCTCGGTAATTGACCGGTTAAAAAAAATTCAGGGGACAAACGAGGTGTACAATGCGGTAGAGCTGAAACAACTTATTAACCGGGTAAGAAGCGGCAACGAAGATTTAAATAAAATTCCCAGATCCGGCGGATTAAGGTTAAAAGTGGCGGAACTGCTGAATATTCAGGCGGTAAATGTCTCAGAGCCGACAGCCCGCTTATCCTAGCATGCAATCGGGGTTGAAAATTCCTATTTCGCGGTCCTTTTTAAAAGCTCCTCAAAACCATTATGGATATGCCGGCGGATATTTTCCTCGGGGATATTTCCCATCGGGTCAAACACTGGGGAGAGATATACATGGAAGCCCGACGGAAAGACAGGTTTGGCCAGCGAGTAGACGGACGGGAATTCCCGTACCATATCGATCACGGTATTTCTGATTCGTTCCTCCTGTCGGAATGTTTTCCGGCTGCCGTACGGCGCGACGTTGCCGATTGCATGAGGCCGGTCAATCAGGTTCAAATAGTCATTCATAACTTCCAGGTTTGTGCCCTTACGCTGTCCGTATTCCTCTTCGGAAGCATGCTTTGCATCCTCAAATCTCACCACTTTCTGAATCGATAAATGCTCCTTTTTTATTAATTGCTTTAAAAATCTCACCTCCAAAGAATGAATTGACCCATTTGATTGTCATCAATCCGGCGGCAAACTGCAGATCCGGTATCTCTTTAGCCAGGGCAATGATCGAAGCAAATATATCCAGTTCTTTCCGGTGTGCATCCAGATCCAATGCCCCTTTTTCTTACTAACATCCTGCAGCTGGTAAATAGCTTTTCTGGTAATCGGATCATGGGAAATATGGCTGAGGGCTATAGCAAAATGGCCGAAAGGAAAAAACCCGTACATTCGGATTTTGGATATATCTTCGGATACTGCGCTCATATAAAAGGGGATTATATACCTATGGGGCCAGCTGCAGGATATGATTAAAACCCTCGGTCCTGACGCTAAAATTGCCGATATTCAGAATGCCGTTCGGGAACAAAGTAAAACAAGGCGCAGGAGATAATTAACGGTTTGCCAGCCACAGGGCTAACTGCCGGTAATGAATGCTGTCTTTATTTTGTCTTGCGTCCCTCTCAGCCCGCCAGGTTCGGGAAAACACGCACAGGGGTTTGTTTTCACCCGGAGGAATCAGTATCCGGTCAAATTCGCCGGCAACTTCATCCATCGGATCCCAGATTTTATCAGCCAGGGTAAATCCGCTGTCAACATAGTTAAATATTTTCGGCTCCTTCATTCCCGGCTCGAGATAAGCCAGGGACTGACGGAATTCTGCGTTTCTGTTAGTTTCTCCTGTCATCAATTTCAATATTCCGGCTATACCGATGGTATCCGTTACAAAATGAATAAAAGTTTTGGGAAATCCACCCAAAGCCTCAATAAATATTCCGGAGTCTTCCACCATCAGAGGGGCATTTACCATTTTTATCGCCTGGAGGGCTTTTTCCGCAACGATTTTTTCCGGATCTTCCTCCCTTGGCTCAATTATCTCCGCTTCTTTTTGGATAACCTTAATCCCGGATCCGGCAAGGGCTGTCTGCGCATGCAAAATCTTGGTCTGGTTACCGGTTATAAAATATATGACTTTCTCCATCACCTGATTTTAACCCAAATTTCCAAACTGTAGTTTCTCAACACCGGGTCATGGCGCGCTCATGTCACCGGGCTGATAAACACCTTCCGGCACCCGAAGGTCAAGACCTGTTTCCCTTTTGAATTTTTAATTCTATTGCTCTTTGGATTATTCTTTCTCCGATTTCTCCCCAATCAAAATATTCCCGGTAATCTTTTGGATTGATAAGTTTAATCTCCGTAATACTTCCGTCTGGATCTTTTTCGAACTTTCCCAGAGGTTCGACAATAGCGCAAAACCGAAGTTGATAAACAGTATTATCATCGGGAGTTGTAACTTCTTGTACTCCTACAGGAAAGGCTTTTAAAACTTTCATATTAGTTTCTTCCTGAACTTCTCTGATTAAGGTTTGCTCAAAGGTTTCCCCTTTTTCTATGTGTCCTCCGACCAGACCCCAACCTTTGCCGTCTTCCCCGCTTTCCCCCCTTACTATTACCAGGTTGTCATCACAGAAACAAACTCCGTAAACCTGCTGGCATTTATCGTGGGGTAGAGAAGAAAAAGAATCCAAATCATAGTATTTCACTTTTACAACATACCCTTTCCAAATAAATGACGAATTTATTGTCATTTTATATATTATATGCGTTTTTGTATTTCCTTCCCTCTGCTCATGCAGGCATGCCCGCCGAATTACAGTACCCCATCACCCCGGATCTTCACAGCCCGGAGTTAAGGAAAACGCATTTGAAAATACAGGGTTGAAAATCCCTTATTAGAGACCTATAATGCCACCCATGCGGACAGAGCAGGAGCGGGGACAGATCATCATCCGCCAGCGTGAGGGCAAGCCACATTTACAGGCATACGGATTTGTGGATTTCGGCAGTTTAATTGAAACCGTTTCCGAAATGGGCTTGAGTGAAAAAAGAGCCTCAAGAATAAAAAAAATAATCACTGCCGGAAGTGATCAGGTCCAGAATTTACTGGCAACCGGAGGCGCCATCACTACGGGTGGCCGGATTGTTGCCATGGGTGAGGAAGACAGCCATTTCATTGAGACTTTCTTTATATCCAAACCGGAAAAAGTGATTACTCATGCCTCGGGGGCTGAAGTGGAAGGAATCGCCCGTTTCAGAGACAAATACGAACTCTATTTAAGACCCAGGGGAAAAGTAATGATTTTCAGGGAAAATGCCGGTAGCCAACTCGGATATGATGTTTATAGATTGGGCAGTTGCAGTTTACGGTTTGCGGACACGGCTGATGATAAAGTGGGGTATGAAGGCGTAAGGGATGCTGATTCCCTGTTCAGGGCTGTTGCCAACCGTTTCACCCGGATGTATCTGCAAACCGGAATTCCTTTAAAAGGCGTGGTTGGTCCGGAGACATTATCCAAGCAGCTTCTATTAAACATTGCCGAAAAATCCGGGCGGTCGGTTCTGAATCGGTATTGATCTTCTTTAATAATTTAATACGGCAAAATCCCCAGCCCTTAAAATTTCCATGAAGACGCTCATTGCCTCGTATTTACCGTTATCAAAGACAGGCCGTTTGACTCTCCATTCAAAGGTATCCGCCGCCCGATTTTTCCTGCCTTCAACAACCAATAGTTTATCCCTTTCCATAATCAGGCCGTTTTGCACACCTATGACAATGGGGGCAACCCAGCCGCTTCTTCCGTCGCGAACCCACTGAAAAGTCTCTCCCCTGATTCTTTGGAAAGGATTTTTTTCCAGAACGGTGGTTTCAAGCCGGTGTCCTGTTAAGTCAATTACCGGTTCTTTATCCGCCAGACGCAGAACCGGCAGGGCAATTATCCTGCCGGTTTTCCGCCAGGATATGGTGGCCCTGTCCAGCTCCTCGTCGGTCAGGTCGGGTATATTTATTCCGGCCGTCCCCACAACCAGGATTTCCCGTTTATGAATGATGGATTTTTTTAAAACCCCTTGCGCGTATTTAGGGATGATACCCCGGGTGTAATCCAGCAGGTTCAGATATCTGACTTCGGTCTCCGGACAAGTCGCACCCGCAAATGCTTCCGGCAAACCGGCCAGGAGTTCCAAATCCGCAGGATCCTTAAACCTGGGGGCATACGTTTCCATTACAATCCGTCGTGCCCAATCGGCATATTCATCTGTATCTTGGGGAGATTGTTCCGATGCAGCCATGGGTCAAGTTTATCACCGCCCATCTCCCCTTCCTGCAGCAGATAGAAAAATCTCAGGAAGTCAATCTCAAGATCAATAATCTAATCTAAAACTTTCTATATGGTTTATATACTCGGAAGGAAACTTAAATTTATTAGCAGCTTATATTATTCTTTCCAAATAGTCTGACTGATCAAACTTACCTGCGGTTAGATTGTCATTATCGATATAAACCCATGATTTAATATAAATACCTTCAAACCTTACATTTTCTTCTACTCTATTGTAAGTCTTTGGGATTTTATTATAACCTTCACTCTTATCTAATGCGTTCAAAGCAACATCATTAATATCAAATAATAGTCCATATACCTTTGGAACACGAATTTGTAGTATCAATAGCTATATTAGCCTTACAGCGGTTATTTTAAAAAAAATTCCCAACCTTCTAGTATAGCTACTCCTAATAACCCGAAGTTATCTACACATCTAACCTTCATTTGATTTAAATCCATGTTTGAACCATAAGCAAAGTATTTCATTTTCTGCCTACAAAATAACCCAGACGAAGTAGGAGGTAAAGGTATTTGTAGCTTTCATACTTGCTGGGCGTGAAACAATTGAAGAAGTTATGTTAGTAGATTTTTTAGATTCATAACATACTGATCTTCAAATGAATAACTATACTTTTTAGCCAAACTCCAGAATGAATCTTTAATATCTTGCTCATTGCGAATCAATTTTCTAGCTTCTGATAAGGAGGTAATAATATTACCCCTTGCCCTTGATGCCACCCTACTCAAATTAGTTGGTATCGTTGTTCTTAGTTTCCAGCTTTTAACGTCCCATATTAAATTAATACATGAATCAAGGTGGGTTTCATATTCACCAAACAGATCCTCGACCGCAAATCCATCAGGTAGAGTAATTATATAAAGGTTACTTTTGGAATTAGGTATTAAATATTTTTTAAATCCATTGCTTAATTGAGGATCACCAACGATATATTTACTATACACATCTTTTCCTTTATCGCTATCAACAATAAAGTATGCCTTCTTTTGTACAAGATCGGGTATATTTAATAAAACATCTATTGTTCTAGTTATTTGAGCTACACCTTCAAAACAGTTGGTAATTTTAATACCAACCTGTTCGTAAACATCCTTTGTTTCAGCTCTTTTATCTTCAATAAATGTTAGTAATTTGTCCTGAGAGGTATAGAAATATACATAAAAGTTAGAATCTCCCATTAATTTCCCAATTTCAACTACTTCCTCCTTTGTCCATAATTTCATCTTTTTGTTTTTAACAACCACATGCTCTTTTAATAGACACCACTCTATGTTATCACCCCCTAAATTACTTGAGGCTAATATTATTGGGGAGTGTGTAGAAACGACCATTTGGATGTTCTTCAGCCAAGCTTGTGAATTAAGTTCTTGAGAGAACTTGACCATTAAATCACCATGGAGAAAGGATTCTGGTTCTTCCAACAACCATATTGGGTGATATTCTCCTCTGTGAAGTGACCTATCACTATCAAGTAAATAATGTGTTTGATATAAGATGGTTGATTGAGCTCCCGTTCCATGTGAGGTAAGCTCAATTTCTGGAAGTGTTTGTTGCCCTTTAAAACTTATATCAGAGATTTCAACAATTTCTTTAATATTTTTAGGAAGGTCAAGAGCTGCTTCACTTCCAGGCCACATAGTTTGCAGGCTTTTAGTTAATGAGGATGAAAGGTACGATCTGGCTTGTCTACGAAATTCCTCCCACTTTTTTTGTAACTCATTAATACCTATAGATAAATTTGGGTTTCTACCCCAATTCGCTAATAACCTTTGTCTTAATTTTTCTTGCGCATTCTTAAGTAGATCTCTACCTTCTTGGGGGTGAATGTATGTCACCCTTACGCTCATTAACAACTTTTTAACATCTGGGTCAATATCGTCGAATGAATCATAAACATAACCTAAAAAGGTATATGAAAACGAAACTTTCCTTGATGATGGTAAAAATGTGATTATTTTCTTAATATCCGCCTTCTTATTCTTGAACAACCTTATCAGGCGATTTCTTAAAACATTACTAGTTAATTCTTCTAAATTAAATGTTATTGAGATCTCAGCATGGTTATACCCTGCCTTTTTTGCTAGGTAGGTGGTTCTGTTTAGAAAAGTTTCATCTTGATATAACGAATCGTTAAAAAAGAAGTTTAAAGCATTTAAAATCGCCGTTTTCCCTGCATTATTTATCCCTATTAAATAAGTTCCTTGGGATAAATTTATTTGAGTCTTTGACCGAAAGCACTTAAAGTTTTCTATTTCAAGCGAATTAATTAAACTCATATGTTTTTTAAATAGCGGTTATGGCCTTAAAATAGCCTTAAATTTCTTAATGTCAAGCTATTCTAGTACCAGTATTTACTCCGCCGTGGTGGGAGCAGGTACCAGAGCGATGTTGACTAAAACTATACGTACCATCACCACACTTTGCAGTTGCCCCCACCGGAGGAGAATTGTAATAAGTAGGTGACTGTACTTTGTTTCCGTCTACATTTATATAGTAATCTGGGCTAGATTGAGTTTGGGGAGCTATTGTTGGAACTGGTTTAAATGTTGGTCTTGGAGTCGGCTTAAGAGTGGGGGTCAATGTTGGTGTTGGAGTTGGAGCTACAGTTAGGACCGGGGAAATAATTTCACTGGCTGGACTCAAGATTTCTACTCCCCCAATTTGTCCCTCAACTTTCGGCGACTCTGTTTTTATTTGGATGTTTGATCGTGGAACAGTGGAAACGTCTACTGGGATTTTTGGACTTGACCAAAACGATGTTGAAATCAACGCCAATAAACACAAAGCCGCGATCGACCCAATTTTTACTTTATGCTTCCAGTTATTTCTGAAAATGACATAAGCAAAGAAAAAAGGCCAGAAAATGATTGCCAAAAGTAGTTTCCACCAAGTTTTATACCAGGGTCGTGGGGCAGACACGTCCGATTGGACGGTCATTAGCCTGGATGTTAGTTCCAAGATGACCTATAGTCAAGTTTTACCGGGCGTGATCACATTATTTTAGACGACTTTTCAAGGTTGTGTTTCATACATAGCAACCTCACATTTTTTAGCAGTAAGACTTGTGCCACCTCTTGAATATGGTAAATCATGATCGAAATGTAGGTTCTGATTTGACTTACATATTACACATTTTCCTTGATCTCTTTTCCAAACCTCCTTTTTTACTTCCGATGGGATTAGTCTAGTATGAGAAAGTTGTACTTTCTGAATATCTCCCGAGATAGATTGGTTACCTGATAGTTTTAAAATAAAACGGAATACATTTCTATTACTATTGTTTTTCACTGTGTAATCAATAAGTTCGAAGTATCCCTTTGATGACCAAACTCCATTCATTATTTTTTCATAAACTTTCACAATCTCAGGGTTGGCATCTTTTTCCTTGTATCCTTTTACTGCACGAATAAATAATCCATTCTGTGTTAATTTCCCTGAAGGTAATATTTCTGGCTGATCGTCTAATTTTGGATTATGTCATATGCTTTTTTAGATATATCGTGTCCTTCGTATTCTATCGGTAATTCCATCGGAATATATTTTATCTTTATATGGGGCATTTGATCTTTGGGACATCAAAATTAAAGAGTAACGAGGATTTAGTCGGTAATTCATTCCTCGTTGAAGAGTTTGAACATTTTCTAAATCACACATTTCCCTGTAAGAAAATATTTGATCAAGCACAGGTCAATTCCTTTTTAAACATAATTTGTATTTATTGGCTATTTAATTTACACTCTCCCCAAAAGAAAGCAATTGATTTGGGTCGAAAATATTATTTCCTCTTATTGATTCGTCTATTTCTCTTATTTTTTTATAACCTAAGAATTTAATAGCCTCGTTTAATTTTAAACACGGATTGGAAAACGTTGGCCTTTTTAGCTCATCAAACACTTTCCTTTTTCTTTCTTCGGAAGAGACAATAAAAAGTGGGTAACTTGAATTTGGGTTTCCTGACTCTTAAATCTGATAACCTCAATATTCCTGAGTAAATCGAAGTCGTATGTTCAATTTCGAAGGCTGATTTAATTGAATATGGTCCATATTTCCATACAACATCAATATTTTTAATTGTCGGAGGTACATCAAGTGATTCATGAAATTCTGATAATACGTGTTCTTTAAATCTATTACCTTGAAAGGACTTTCCTTGGTCGTTAGAGGGAACCCATATGTCAAATTTTGCCAATTCACCTAGCCTTATTAACCTCCATTGTATCTCAACATGTTCAGTAGTCGATTGTTCAATGTGTTCGTCAAGTTCTGTTATTGCCTTTGTTTGTTGTGGTATTTCTCTGATTTTTTCTCCCTTTTCTATTGTCTTTAGTGTACCTAATAAATCCCCATATCTGCTTAAGAAATATTTAGTTGCATCTTCATTTATCATTGTTAATCCTTGTGGAGAATAATTCTCCTTATATCCAAATAGTGGATTAATTTTTGATAGCGGTACCGAGACTCTCTCTTCGTTAAGAATAAAATATATTAATTCCCAAGTTTCGCCCTCTGGAGTTTCATGCCAAAAATACTTAGCTAATTCTTTGCTTCTGACTTTAGCCGCTATCTCGCCAACAAATCTTATGTAACCATTATTATAAATAAGTACTACGTCTCCAGACTCCATTTTTTCCCATCGAGTTTCATTTAAAGGTCCTGGAACAGCTCCCCAGACAATAAAGGGTAAGTTATGGTAGATATTTTCTAGATTACTGATCTCTTTTTGTGGAAGATAATTTCTTATTTCGTTAAGATTTCTTTTGTTTTGAATTGTATCCTCAAAATGACGTTGAGCCTCGTAGTTACCACCAGCAACTACAATAAATACTTTTCTAATCTTCATATTTAAAGCTGATTATACTTTGTGTGTTTACCCTTTGTCTTTTCAATAGGGTACCTTAGATTGTTCTTTGCTATTTTCTTATCAAGAGCTGCCAATATATCAATATTTAAATCATTACTCATAAGTAATACCCAATACAACACGTCAGCTAATTCTTCGCCTATTTCATTTTTATGATTCTTAACATGTTCTTCGATCTCTTCTTTGTTCTTCCATTGGAAGTGTTCCATTACTTCTGCTGCTTCTAGAATCAGAGATAGAGATGCATCTTTAGGATTATGAAACTGCTTCCAATCCCTAGCATTCCGGAAATTGATAATTCTCTGAGTTAAACTTTTTATTGTTTTCACTTTTAGCCTGATTTTACTCCTTTTTTCCCTTTTTTCGCGGATTTGATAGGATATAGATAGTGAAATTAATAAGCGTACGGAAATTGGGATTTTATAAAAGCAAGTTCTTTGTCTTTTTCGCATCTGCTTCTATTTTGGTAGTGCTGTTGTTTGTATTAAATAATTTATTTATTTCCCTGGCTGGAACCTTACTTTTCATAGTACTTTTTAAAAAATACAAACCCTATGAAAAAGGTTTGTTGGGTGAAACGGACATCAGCGATGAATTGAGGAAACTTCCACCTGAATACCATTTCTTTTCCGATATAGAAACTGACCGGAGTAAGGCCAATATTGATAAAGTGCTTATCGGACCAACCGGGGTATGGGTAATAGAAGTTAAAAATATGCAGGGTAAGTTTACTTTTGATGGCCAGAAACTGTTAAAAAATGGTTATCCGATGCCAAAAGATATCCTTAGCCAAACCTGGAAGGAATCCTATACCATCCGCGATTTAATCAAAGAAAGATTAAATTTTGGTGTTACTGTCCAGCCAGTACTGGTTTTTTCCAGTTCCAAGGCATACTTTAAGTTTGGAATGAATAAGGTGAAGGGGATTTATATTATCGGGAAGAAATGGTTGAACCAGTTAGTGAATGAAAAAACAACCCAACCTCTAGACCCCCAAACCATCGATAAGATTTCAGCTATCTTCAAATTTTAAACCTCAAAGCGTGAGCACGGATTTATGCCTGCCGAATTACAGTACTCTGTCATCCCGAATCTGCGCGGTCCGGGCCGGTCCGGTGCCGGGAGTACTGATTTATTTTTTGTCCAAAAAAGCAGCCATTGCGGAAACCACCCGCGCTTGCCAATCCAGAATATGGGCTTCCTGTATCTGCTCCCCTTCGGTGGTAATTGAAGTAACTGATTTTTTAACTACTTCCGCTTCCCAGTCCACCTCCCGCAAATCGTCCATTGGTCCTCTTGACGGGGGCATTTCCGTATTGCGCTTCTGGAACATGTACAGATTCGGGCATTCAACTTCATAAGTCTTGGCTGTTTTACCGTCGTCCGCAAATTGTTCCCTGGCCATTTCCGCCAATTTTCCCAAGGCAAAGCATTTACGCTCTATTCCTACCACCGGGCACCCTTCACATCTTACTACCGGCATATCCGCATTTTACTCCTCGTTAAATCTTGGTGTGGAAGGGCACCGGCCGGCGGATCCGCAGGTACCGTCATTTTTTACCAAAGTGCAGGCGGGATCAACCGGGCACTTCGGCTTTAACTCTTTAACTTTATCTGCATCTTTTCCGCTTGGTTGGATTTGTGGCTTGGTTTCGGTCTTTACTGCCATTTGCGGATTATAGGATAAGTTGTTCGTGATGTAAACAGTTTTGCGTCTCCGGGGGTGCGGGGTTTAATTTACGGGGATGGTGGAAGGAATGTAATAGACATTGCCCGTCAGCTGTCCGTTTAAGACGTTGGCCGATGAATCGGTGGTGTCGGAATCAAAATGATAAAGCATCATGGTATCGGCATCGGGGGTAAACGGCAGTTTGGAAGGAGTGAAATTTCCGGTGTATCTGGCGGTATCGGAAACCCTCACTTCATCGATGACTCCCTGGAAGAAATCATAAAACGGCAGGTTTTTATCAAACAACCCGGCTCCGATGTGCAGACTCCGGCCGTTATTGCAGACAATCATGCCTACGTTGTAGGAATTTAATTTGACTCCGTTTTCGTAAATATGCAGGTTGCCGTTTTGTAAAACCCCGGCGACATGTTTCCAGGAATTAAACTCTCCCGGGGTAACTGTGATGTAATTGCAGATGTTCCAGGGGTTCCAGTTACAGTTACCGGAATAAACCACCGTTTGGTTGCAGCCGTTGTTCGAACTTTGGACATCAAAGTAATAAATATACGAAACATTTGCTCCGTTGGGTATGGCATCCATTGATAGCCGGTAAGTATTATCGACAATGCGGTATCCGTAGCCGGCTTTTGCCGGGGCAATCGGCTTTATCCAGGCCTCAACCGTAACATTATCAGTCGGCAGATTCATCTTGGAAGAATACGGCACTTCCATATACTGCAGCACCGGGGTGTAAGACGGCGGGTTAAGGCCGGCAACTTTGCCTCCGAAAACCGCGGCTTCGCCCCAGGGGTAAGCCGGGGTGGGAGTGGGTGCCGGAGTGGAAGTGGGTGCCGGAGTCGGGGTGGGAACAATTAAACAGTCTTCTGATTTCATTAAAGGCCGGCACCAATAGCAGTCAGGGGAAATAATATGGGTACCGGGACAGCCGGGATCATTGACTCCGAATTTATTGTATCTGGTTTCGGCATCAAGATTTTCGGTCTTGGATTTGGGGTTATAGCACAGAACCGCCGAATTACCGCACCTGGTAATATGGATTTCTTTAAGTTCCGGCGTGGAAAGATATATTTCTTCAAATTTCGGGTCCTTGATCAGTTCGTGGATGCAGTCGGGAATATCCGTCAGAGGAACACCTGCGTTTAATTCATTCCGGCAGTCGGGATTCACATCCCAGGGGAGTTTTTTATGACTGCTGTAATACCCGATAGCGGAATTAATCACATCCTTGATTACGACTTTGGAACTGGCATCCGCGGCCTTGGAAATCTGTTCGGCGGGATTAACGGCAAAAAGAACCGTGGACAAAATGACTGTCAGAATACCCATGACCATTAAAAGCTCAATCAGGGTAAAACCGGTGGCAATTTTATACCTCGTAACCACTTTGATTAATTATAGATGAAGGAAGTACTTATTTGCTTCCTGGCAACCAAATCCGGATAGTGATACTATTAATAGTAGGATTTATGAAAAGTGAATATTCTGCTTTGGCAGAGCTTCTGATAGCAAAAGGAGTATCCGATACGGAAACTGTGTCCCGGATAAAAGATGCGGTTCTGGAAAAATTCCGCGACGAATATCCCAAAAGCCCCGCGGACGCTGCGGTCCTGGTCAATGAAAAGTCCGGTGATGTGATGATTTTTTCGGGTAACGAAAACATCACCCCGCCGAAATTCGGGGAAAAAGCCGCAGCCGTTGCCCGGCAGGTAATGATCGAAATACTGGCCCAGGCGGAAGGAAGCGGGAAGGGAAAAGCCAAACCTGTAACGGGGAGTCAGGTTCCGGGCCCCTGGACTTCAATCTTGGCCAACCTTTTTTTCTGGGGATACAACATCTATTTTGCCTTATTTAACCTGGGGCTGGTGTTTTCATTTTTCACCCCCGGATCCCTGACCGCCTTTATAGATAACCTGAAAAATCTGGGAATTTTTAAACTGTTTTTTGCCCTGATCCTTATAGCTACCCCTTTGGCTTCCATGTACCTTACTCTCAGAAGAAAACTTTATACCGCCCCCGGACGGCTTTTAAGGCTGTTTTTCCTGTTTGAACTGCCGGTGGTATTTGCGTGCCTTCTGCCCCTTGCTATGCTGGGGCAGACCACGCCGTTTTCAATTCTGTTTTCCCTGGCGGTTCTGGCCCTGCCGGGAATAATTTACCTGTACACCGCGGATATCAAATTTTCCGGCATTTGGCTGAAGGCCGTCTTCTTTATCCAGGAATTTGTGTTTATTATTGCGGCTTATTTGGGCCTGTTGCTGGCTTTTGTCGTCCCGGTAATTCTGGGAGGAGCCGCCAAATCGCTTTTTGATTTCGGTCACTATTCATACGGTTACGGTTATTCCGTGTTTCAGCCTGAAATGGTAATCGGATTTTTCCTTAGTATGGGTTTAAACACCATCATCATGCTTCTGATTACGGGAGTGCTTTCCCTCCCATATCTGATACTGATGTTTTTAGGCAGAGCGGTTAATAAAACCCGCGCCGTTTTAACAGAGGTTTTGGGTAAAGAGCAGCTCTTTACCCTGGAAGCTGTTTTTGCAGTAATTATTCTCACTCTGGGAGCAATTTCAGCCTACCAACCGACAGGAAGTAAACTTCTGGATCCTTTAAGAAATATTTCCACGAGCACCACTTTTGAAGCCAAAGAGCAGATTGCCAAAGACCTGACACCGCAGGAGAAAAAACTAAAAACCCTGGTCGCTAACATCAGCCGGGCCAGGAGCCGCTACCTGACGACCAAGGATGACAAAACAATACAACGTGCATATGAAGATGTTTTTGATATGAATGATACTTTAGCCGGAGCGGTGAACAGCATGTTCCTGACAGCAGCCTACCCGCTGGTTTACCAGGGAGAAAGCCGGGACAGTTATCAGCTCGGGCAGAATTTCTATTACATTTTCGGGTATTCTCCTTTCGAAAGCACTGCCAAAACCAAAACTTCCATTGCCCCCGTCCCGGCATCTGCCAATAATGTGCTTTTAAACTACCGCAAAGTTACGGTCACCCCGGACAGCGGCGGACTGACGGCCAAAATTGCCATTGAGGAGGAATACACCAATTCAACGAGCCAGCAGCAGGAAGTGCTATACGAATTTACTCTGCCCCGGGGAGCGGTCATGACCGGCCTGAAACTGGGACCGGATCTGGAATTTGAGGGCATCATTGCCCCCAAAGGCGCCGCCCAGAAAACTTACGAACAGCAGCTGCAGGTTCGAAGGGACCCGGCTTTATTGGAAGAAACCGGACCGCGGCAATACCGCCTGAGAGTATTTCCTGTCCCGGCCAAAAATGATTACGCCACTCTCAAAGGCCGGCGGCAAAAAGTCAGATTTGAATATGCCGCAGCGGCCACCCCGGAGGGCTTCCCTCTTCCGGAAATCACCCGCAAAACCAATGTCTATACCACGGGAGCCAGCCAGATAATGCTTGTCACCGATCAGGGCAATAAACCGCTCTCGGAAAAAGATACTTATATCCCCCTGACCACTCTGGCCAAAGCGGATTTTTGTCAGGGCACGGGTGCTGCAGCCGGGACAATGACGGATCTTCTGGCCAACCAGCAGGATTTTAAATCCGTGGTCTGTGCCGACCCGGGAGGATTGCTGGGGAGTATTTCCGGATTAAAAATTGCCGTATTTTACGACGTCTCGGCGGAAAACAGAACCAAAAACCAGGAAGCGCAATTAAAGATTCTCGGTGAAAGCAAAAAATTCCTGACCAACAATAAAGTTGACCTTTACAAGTACAGCGATTTGCCGGGACAGGCGGTCGGCCTGACGGCTGATAATTTTGCCGAAGAGTCCAAGGTTACGTACTTCGGGAAAAGCAATGCTCTGGCGGCTTTGAACACTTTCAGCCAAAAATATGACCTGGTGCTGATCCTTACAGGCAATGCCGCATTTGCCCAGACGGAAATCCTGCCGTTTGCGTATCCGACGCAGGTATATCTTGTGCATCCGCAATTGCCGCCCGCCTACACCATGAAACTGGCATCCAAACTGC
Organism: Candidatus Amesiibacteriota bacterium; assembly: GCA_963736875.1. Classification (GTDB taxonomy): domain Bacteria; phylum Patescibacteriota; class Microgenomatia; order CAZETR01; family Amesbacteraceae; genus CAVTQH01. The sequence continues at coordinate 260,025 of CAVTQH010000002.1, forward strand.
TGCAAACCGGCGGTGACGCCACCGGTTCTCTATCGGAAGCTCTGAAACTGTATGTGCTGAACCGGGCTATGGAAAGCAAATACGCAAAAGGCGGATACCTGGTCAACGATTATGTCGGGGCGACTTTCCCCGTTCAGGGAACGGACTCGCTTTTGGGAGTGGATAAAAACGGGGGAGCCGCGGCCGCTCTGGTAAACAAGGGTATCTACAGGACATCCCTGACCGGAAAACTGGGCGACATTTCGGGAGACGTCAGTATTCTGGATAAACTGCATGCATTTGCCCGGGAAGCCCAAATAGTTACCGTCTATTCTTCACTCATTTCCCTCGTGAACGCCCAGCAGCTGCAGACACTGGAACAACTGCAGCAGCAGTACAACCGGTACGAAGACCGGACTTTGATAGAAAACAGAACGATTACAACACCTCCCATGGAATTGAACCAGATGGAGTTGCCAACTACCAGATTCGGCTCCATCGGCAGTTCCCTGTTTAACGTGGATATGATACAAACCGATTTGAAAAGTGTCAGCGGCGGCGGAGGTAATTTCGGGGGAATCAGCGGAGCCGGGGTACTTTCTAACCCGAGTGCAAGTTTTGGCGTCAGTGGCGGCGGTATGGGACTGGGAAGTTTGGTGTCAGGCCTGCCCCTGTTTCTGATAGCTAATGCCCTGCTTCTCGCATTTGGTCTGGGATTCTATATTGTCAGGCTGCTGCGCCACAGGAAGTAAACTATTAATGGAAAAAAGGGGAGTACTCACCAAAATATTGACGGTTACCGGAGCTTTTCTGGTATGGTTTCCGGTTCTGGCACCGTTTATTTTCTCTGCCGGCTCGCTTATGGGAGACGGCATATTTAGGTTTGACTTCCTTATGCCCGCCGAACTTTTTCCTCTGATACTTATCGGCGGCGGATTACTTTTCTGGGCATCCCGGCGGGCAGGTTCACAGCAGAAGTTCATCGGTTGGAGTCTGGTTCTGACCGTGGTTTTTCTGGTCAGTTGCCAGGGGTTAGCTATGATAACGGGGTTAGCGTCAGGTGAAACCGAACCCGTGGGACTTCCCTTAATAGCCGTTACTTATTTGCTGGCTGGTTATATTCTGGGGGCGGTGGCAGTGGGGGTGGGGGGATTACTTCTGCTTCGTGATCTGTTTATATTCTCACGAAGATAGAATAACTGACCATACAGGCATTCCAGTAAATAGTATCGCAGCTGGATCCAGGCAACGACCAGGTAGTCGAGAAACGCATTTGCGAATGCCGAATGGTCACTTCTTTAATACGGATTTATAGTGCAAGGCCAAAGCTCCCAGGCCTGTCCACAAAACTACCAGTGAGATGAAAAATCCCAAGAACGGAATCATTTTAAGTAAATAAATCGCTGTCATTCCCGCGGCGAAAACTGCATAAACCGAAGGTTTTTTCCATCCGGATTTTTCTGACAGCCAGATACCCAAAGATAAACCCGCCACAATTTTAGCCAGATACATATTTATCAGAAATACCAGAATTACCAAACCGGCCAGAGGTATTCCTACTATGGTAAGCGCCAGAATTATCAGTGCCGGAATAATAGCTATGCAAATCAAAAATCCTGTTCCCAGACTGGTCCAAAATGAATTGGTTACCCGTTTTGCCGACTCGGAAAATGTTTTATTAAACAGTTTAAGGCAAATAAGTCCGACAATCAGCACCCCGATCAGGGAGAAAATATTTGCCGCCAGTCTGAACGTCGCAAAAGCTTTCGGCAAATCTTTCCTGGCAAGTTCCAAATTATTCTTACCGGTGAACTTATTCTCAGTCTTATTAATCGTTCCTCCGATAGTTGCCGAATCCGAGATATTGATTTCTGTTGTCCTGTCCCCCAAAGCGTAGTATAAATCTTTGGCGATTTTTGCATTCGGACCGATCGAAATGTTTCCGGCTCCGATGCGGACTTCACCGCCCACTGCCGAGTTGACGTCCGCGTTTCCCGCGCCCGCAAAAATATTCCTTTTGACCGGGGAATTAATCGTGATGCTTCCGGTTCCCGCCAGTATCGAACCGCTGATTGATGAATCCGCGTCAATACTGACATTTCCCGCTCCCACCAGAAGCGAGTCGCCGATTATTGCATTACTTACAATCACATTCCCGGCTCCGACATAAGCATTCTGGCTTACCCGCCCGCTCAAATACACAATTCCGCCGCCCGCGTGCAGGGACCCGTTGATGATGCCGTTGATGCGGATGGTTTCTGCCCCCGCGTACACATCACCATTTACCGTTCCGAATATTTCCACCGTTTGCGCGGCAACCAACAGATCATCATTGATTATTTCACCCTTGGCAATTGTTACCACTCCCTTTTCCACGGAAATTACTTTAGCCGCGGCTTCGGTCACGGGAAACGTTAGCAATGCCAAACCAAAAACCAGTAAAGCCGGTAAGAACTTACTGATAAATTTCACAGTATCATTATATATCCCAATTCAATTAATTAATATAAAAGTCTTGAAGTAGCAGTACTCTATCTATTGCCCAGTGCTTAGTCCCTTGTGCCTTTCCCTATTTCCCTCCCAAACTCATGCCCGTATTTTACTCCCTTTTGTCATGAAGAACGATACCGGCTATACAGCAGGACTGATCCGGAGCTTGTGCTCGATTTTTACTGTTCTCTCTGCCAAATCATTTACTTTGCTATTAACACCCGAAAGAATAGTCTGTTCCTCCCTGATGACTTTCAACTCTCCCATGACTTCATCCATTTTCCCGTAAAATTCCTCTTTGTTCGGGAGATGTTTGATATCATCTTTGGTAACAAATTTCCGGTTTTCGTCGAGGGTGGTTTCTACCAGACTTTTGATATTAGTTAAATCCTTTTTGGTTAACGGCATGAAGTTATTAAACGTCACAAAACATGGGGTGTCAATAAGACAGACGGATAATTATGCAATGCAGGCAGGATAATAAATCCGCGCGCAATCAGGCACATGCCCCGACAGTTGCGCGTGAGCACGGATTTATGCCTGCCGAATTGCAGTATCCTGCCATCCCGAATGCACTACCAGTGTATAATTTCAGCAAATGAGCAGCTACTACAATCCCCAAAGGACCAAAAATTTGTACGATCCCGAAACCAAAGAAAGGTTTCGTTTAAGCCGGTCAAAAATTGATCTTTATATCAATTGTCCCCGCTGTTTTTATCTGGACCGGAAACTCGGGGTGGCCCAGCCGCCGGGTTATCCGTTTTCTTTAAACTCCGCGGTGGACAAGCTTCTCAAAAAAGAATTTGATATCCACCGGGCTCACGGCACTACCCACCCCCTGATGAAAACTTATGGCATAGACGCGATCCCCCTGGCCCACGAAAAAATCAACGAGTGGCGGGATTCATTAAGAGGGGGAATTACCGTAAATATCAAAGGAACAAATGTGGTGGTGACCGGGGGAGTGGATGATGTCTGGGTTACTCCGTCCGGGGAATATCTGATAGTGGACTACAAAGCCACTTCCAAAGAGGAGGAAGTTACTCTGGATGCCGACTGGCAGATAGGATACAAGCGCCAGATGGAAATATACCAGTGGCTTTTCCGGCAAAATGGTTTCCGGGTGTCAACGACCGGAATATTTGTCTACTGCAACGGCAACACCGATAAGGAAGCCTTTGACGGCAGGCTGGAGTTTGATATCAAGATTATTCCGTACGAAGGTGACGATTCCTGGGTGGAAAACACCATTAAAGATGCCATTACCTGTTTAAAGCAGGACAAACTGCCCGATCCGGGTCCCGATTGCGACTTCTGCAAATACCGGGAAGCAGCCTCAAAAGTCGAGGGTAATACCTGATATTCTGGTAAAAAACAGTATTTAATGGTAAAATGAGACAGGTACTGCTTGATATCGAGTTTGATACTTTGATTGTAATCTGACTTCCGGTTTTGAGCTGACACCAGCTTACTGAAAGCAACCAGCTATCTTTTTATGTCATTTCACAGATATATTCATATCCGCCGTCCGGCTCCCGGAAGTAATTTCGGCCGTAAAAAAGAGTTTTTCAACCTGGACGTCTTTACCAAAAAAGCCGAAAGTCAGGCAGGCTCAGACTGACTATGCTCCCGCCCACACCTTTGCCGATTTTCAATTCGGGGAAACATTGAGGGCCAACATTGCCGCCCGCGGCTATGTGGTTCCCACCCCAATTCAGGATCAGGCTATTCCCGCTCTGACGGCAAACAGGGACCTAATCGGTATTGCCGATACCGGCAGCGGCAAAACCGGGGCATTTTTACTGCCCTTTAATCGAAAAAGTAAGCCGAGACCGGAGTCAAAAAGTGCTGATTGTGGCTCCCACCCGGGAATTGGCTGTTCAGATAAATGATGAATTCAGACAGTTGTCCCGCGGATTGGGCCTCTATTCGGCCGTTTGCATCGGCGGGCTGTCTTTGGGCTTCCAGCTGCGCGATCTGTCCAGAAACCCCGCTTTTGTTATCGGTACTCCGGGGCGGCTTTTGGATCTGGAAAAGCAGCGGGGTCTGTCTTTTACCCGGTATCAAACTATAGTTTTGGACGAAATCGACCGCATGCTGGATATGGGCTTTATTAACGATGTCAGATATATCATTTCCCGCCTGCCTGCCGTCCGTCAGTCGCTGGGTTTTTCCGCCACTCTGCCTGAGGATATCCGGGCTCTGATACGTCAATTTTCAAAAGATCCGGTGACGGTTACCATTGCCAAAGAAGCCTCGGCTCTGAATATCAACCGCGACGTCGTCCGTTTAAACGGCCGGCAGAAAGTGGATGTTTTGCACGATCTTTTGAAAAGTGAGGGTTTTGACAAAGTATTGGTTTTCGGCCGCACCAAGCACGGAATTGACAGACTGTTGAAAGATCTGGCTCAACCGGGGTTTTAAGGTTGCCGCCATCCATGGCAATAAAAATCAGAGCCAGCGCCAGCGGGCATTGGCCGAATTCAAACAAAACCGGCTGAAAGTACTACTGGCTACGGATATTGCTTCCCGGGGTCTGGATATAAACGACGTCACTCATGTCATCAATTACGATCTGCCGGAGTCTTACGATGATTACATTCACCGTATCGGCCGGACTGCCCGGGCCGGTAAGTCCGGCTCCGCCCTGACTTTCATCTGATATTTTTTTATACCAAAATCTCCAAAACCAACGGCTGGTGGTCAGACACTTCAGTTTCCGGCACCGAAAAATTCCTCACTTCAACATCCCGGCTCACAAATACATAATCCGAAAAATGCTGTTTATTATTCGGAAATCTTTCCCAGGCATATTTATTCCTGGTATTTTTGACTTTATAAAGGCTAATCAGATCCAGGTGGCCGCTTTCGGAAAAAAGCATCAGGCTTTCCGAATCGGGATCCAGATTAAAATCCCCGCCGATTATTTTGGGACCCTCAAGTTTATCAATGGCCTCAATTAGATTTTCGGACTGCCGAATACGGGCGGGGAAGTCCATTTTGTCTCCCGGATACCAGACTCCGTGAAAGTTGGTAATATTTATAATCCGGCCGGAAATCTCAATTCCGGTGACAGCGCCAAACCCGATTTCCAAGTCTTTTTCCAGCACGGGTACGGAAGAAGTTACCGGCAGCTCTTTTTTTACCAGTGTCATCAGGGAATAAGCATCCTTTTCGCTCACCTGTTTACGGAAAGAAAAATTATTGTAGGCAGGTAATAGGCGGCTGCAGATGTCTTTCATCAACCCGTCAGCTTCCTGAAAACAGAATACATCCGTGTCTTGGGAAAGCCCGATGATAAACCGGGAAATGGCTTCTTCCATTTTTCCGTGCCAGGCATTTAAAAAAACGATTTTCATACAATTATTATAACGGCTCTGGATTTCCGGACAATGACAGTCCTTCACCCTTTTGGTAAGGCCTATAGTTTGACTGGAGAAGGTTTTAGGCCTAAAATCGCCACATGTCTCAACCAATTGAGCGAAAAGACGGTTATTACGGGAGTATTTTCTGGGAAACAGACCGTAACGGTCATACCACAGCCCGGGCTCGGGGACTGGTTAATACCGATGAATATTTGGCAGGTTACCTAAACCTGATACCGGAAACCGGCCGGCTGAAAATAAAGGAAGCTTTAGAAAAAGCCAGATTTAATATCGGGAATTTAATGGTACTGGGCGGTGCGATTTCTGATTACGGCAAACTCTTTTTATCTGATATCCGGTCGGCACATCTTGACCCCGGGTTTTCAGAAAAGCTACAGTCGGAGGGAGTAGTTTCTGTGCCGGTAATGACGGCGAATAAATATCTGAATTGCAACCTGTATCGCTATCTGGGTGACAATCTGACACCTGAACGGATCAATTTTTATGCTTTTAAACTGGCCCGCAGACTGGACTTTTTTGAAAATGGAGACGGGAACTACGTCTTAAAATTTGACGGCGGCAAAAAAAATCTCGATTTGGGAAAGCTGGAAAATCCGCTGGTTGCGCACACCAATGGACTTCTTCTGCACCTTCCGAAACCGTTAAGTATCGAAGACCCGGTAAAACCGCTTGTAAACCAAACAATTATGGAAATCTCATTTTGGATGAGAAAGGGTACACAAGCTACGGCGTAATCAGTGTGCCTATCTTTTCCCCCCTGATCACCCGGCCGACATTATCAAAATCCCGGATATCAAAAACCACTACCGGGATATGTTGTGATTGGCAAAGAGCAAAAGCCGTATGATCCATCACCGTCAAACCCCTGATCAGTGCCTCCCGAAACGTAATTTGCTGAAATTTTTTGGCATGCGCATTCATTTTAGGGTCGCAGTCATAAACCCCGTCCACATTGGTCCCTTTGAGAAGGATATCCGCGTTTATCTCCGCGGCTTTTTGCGCGGCAGCCGAGTCAGTAGTAAAAAAAGGACTGCCGGTACCACCCGTCAGAATTACTACATTACCTTTCTCCAAATGGTGTATGGCCCGTAGACGGATAAAAGGTTCGCAAGCCTGGTCCACCCTCAAAGATGACATCACCCGTGACGGAACTTCCCGGGCGTTTAATTCTTCCTGCAAGGCTAACGAATTCATAATTGTCCCCAGCATCCCGATATAATCCAGTTGTGCCGGATCTACTGTTCCCTCCTGATGTTCACGCCCCCGGAAAAGATTTCCGCCGCCGTTAACTATTACCAGCTGGACACCGGTATCCTTTATCAGTTTTTTTATGCCGACAGCCAGTCGTCCTATCGCCTTGTCGTCCAAACCAATTTTTCTTTCTCCCCCAAACGCTTCACCGGTTAATTTTAAAACGACTCGCTTATATTCAGACACCGCTAAAATTATAAGCTATTCGGTCAAGTTATGACCTCCTGTTTTTAGAAGTATTAATCTTAATGTTTGAATAACTTATTTGCTGTTTCATCCAAACAGGTGTCAATTATCTGCTTTTTAACACAGGGACCGCACAACGTATTTAACGAACCGGGGAATTCTCTTCCCGTCGAAATTGCCTGCCTGGCTGTCCGGTTTTCCGTCTTTTGTTCGGGTAATAAAACACTAAAAAATGCACAATTCTCTTCACAGCAGGGGCTTTTTTCGGGCATAATATTTATCAAATCCGATTTTTATCTTTCAGATGATACGCTTCGCTCAGCCACCCCGTCAGTTCTTCGTCAATTTCATTTATTGCGGCTAAATCAAGACAATTCTTAAAAGTTTTAGAGGATAAGGGGACGGCCTGTTTGAGCCTTGGTGTATTAAGTTTCCGGTTCAGGGAAAATCTTATTTCCAACCTGTCTTTCTTGGGAAGTGCGGCCAGAAAATCATAGCTGCCGAACAGGTGAATACAGCAGGGAATGGAAATTATCCGGCATTTGCCGATTTTCGTATCGATTTCTCTTACCAGAACATCAAATAGCTCCTTTGCCTTGTCTTTATTTTTAAAATGCTCTTCCGGGGCAATCTTCCGACAGCTGTGGGGCTGGGAGGTTTTACTAAAAATTCTGCCGCATTCCGGACAAGTCCACATACCCTGATTTTACCTCATAATCCGTCATATCTTGTAAAAAGTTGACCAAAGCCTGAGAATGGATAAAGTCAGGGAATATGTCAGGCAAAATAGTCACTTTTATTAAAAAACCGGTTAGCTGGTTTGGTAAAACTTCATGGAGGAACAGAGTGGTAATTATTTTAGTTATTCTGGGAGCCGGTTTTTTGGTAGGCAGAAAAATATTTTCCGGGAAAAAAGACGGATATGTTTTCGGCACTGCCCAAAAACGTACAATCACCGAAATAGTGACTGAGTCAGGGACAGTTACCACTACCGGCCGGGTAAATATTTATTCTCCGGCCAATGGAGTTATCGAAAAAGTGTTTGTGGAAAACGGAGAAACTATATCTGAAAGCCAAAAATTATTTACCGTAAAAAGTACCGCCACCGCGCAGGAGAAAGCGGAAGCTCTGGCGGCTTTCCAGGCAGCCAAATCCGCTGTCCAGCAGGCGGAAAACAACAGACGTTTATCACAGGCCACGGTGGACCGGGTGCATGACGATTTAAAGGATAACGATAAAGACGAAACATTCCTTCAGAAAGAAACCAGGACCACTGCCGAAGTCGCCCATGACAATGCCTATGACGCATTAATCTCAGCCCGGGCACAGCTGGTATCCGCCCGGGCAGCTTATCAATCAACTCAAAACGCCGCGGTTACGGCGCCGGTTTCGGGTTTGGTTTCCAATTTGTCGGTAGGAAGCGGCAGCGGGGTTATGGCAAACAGTGCTCTTGCCCCGGCATCGCCTGTATTAATAATCGGGGGTTTGGGACCAACGGAAATAATGATTTCCGTTGGTGAAAGTGATATCAACAAGATAAGAGCAGGTCAGGAAGCTGAAATCAAGCTGGATGCGGTTAACGGCAAAGTATACAAAGGCGTGGTTAAAAGATTTGATGAAAACGGAAACCTGGTCCAGGGTGTGGTTAAGTTTAATACCTACCTGGAAATAACCGATGCCGATGACAAAATAAAACCCGGCATGACCGCGGATATCGACATTATTACCAATAAACTCACCGACGTTTTGTCAGTCCAAAACGCCGCGGTTAAACCTTATCAGAAAGGCCGCGCGGTCAGAAAGCTCGGTGCCAAAGGAGAAATTGAGTTTATACCGGTAAAAATCGGGGTGAGAGGAAAAGAATTTACCCAGGTCCTGGAGGGCTTGAGTGAAGGGCAGGAAGTAATCGAGTCACTTACCAATGAAAAGACAAGCAAAAAAAGCCTGCTTGGGTTTTAACATGGCAAAGAACAGCGAGCCTCTGATCAGCCTCCGGGGGGTTATCAAAAGATATCCGGTCGGATTAAACGAATTTTATCAGGCCCTTAACGGCGTTGATTTGAATATTTACCAGGGAGAATTCGTGGCCATTATGGGTCCTTCCGGAAGCGGCAAGTCAACTCTGATGCATATTCTCGGCGCTTTGGACTCCGTCACGGAAGGCACGCAGTATTTTAAAGGTAAAAATATTACCAGTTACAGCGAAGACCATCTTGCCGAAATCAGAAATAAGGAAATCGGTTTTATTTTTCAGTTTTTCAATTTGCTTCCCCGGATGACCGTTTTCAAAAACGTCGAACGCCCGATGCTTTACGGTGGGGTTCCGGAGGCAGAGCGTAAGAATCGGGTAATGGATGCTTTGAAAATTGTGGGGATTGCGGATAAGGCCGGAAACCTCTCCAATCATATATCAGGAGGTCAGATCCAGAGAGTGGCTACCGCCAGGGCTCTGATTATGGATCCGGCATTAATTCTTGCGGACGAGCCCACCGGCAATCTGGATACCAAAACCGCCCATGAAATTATGGACATACTGACCAGCCTGAATAAAGAGGGTCATACCATTGTCATTATTACCCACGAGGAAGATATTGCAGGTTACGCCAAAAGAAAAATCAAAATTGTTGACGGCAAAATCGTGTCGGATTCCGGAAACCTCAAAACCTAAAATATGCAATTAATAGAAACTTTAAAATCCGCAGTTCAGGCCCTCCGTACCAACGCTCTCAGATCGTCTCTAACCATGCTGGGTATCATCATCGGTATCAGCGCGGTGATACTTATTTCTTCCGTGGGGCAGGGGACAGTGGCTTTCATTTCCAACGAGCTGACATCATTCGGGACCAACTTTTTCTCGATAAATCCGGGAAACGACATGATGAGTGCCATGACCGGGGGGGGAGAGCCCTTAACCACTGAAGATATCGAAGCCATCAAAGATGCCAATATTCCCAACATTGAATATATTGCCGCATTTTCATATACCAGCAGACTGGTTTCCGCAAATGTCGAGTCTGTCAGAGCCAGTATATACGGGATGACTACCGAAGCTCAGGAACTTCTGAAACCCGATTTGGTTTACGGCGAATTAATGTCTGATGATGACAACTATAATCGCGTGGTCGTTCTCGGTTCGGATGTAGTGGAAAAGTTATTCGGGAAAGATACGAATCCGGTAGGCGAATCGGTAAAAATTGACGATACCCGTTTTACTGTAATCGGTGTTTCCAAAAGCGGCGGAACTTTATTCGGCAGCTTCTTTAATACCGCCGTAAATATTCCGCTGGGAACACTGCAAAATCAGATCACCGGCAATGACGATATCGCCGAGATCGACATCAGTGTCAGAAATACCGATCTTCTCAACGAAACCATGGATGAAGTCGAGATGGTGTTAAGAGATCACCGGCATATCGGCGATGACGAGGAAAACGATTTTATCCTGCAGAGTTTTTCAGCTGCCCTGGATACATTCGAGACTATTACCACCTTACTTACTCTTTTTATCACCGGAATTTCTTCCGTATCGCTTATAGTCGGCGGGGTGGGCGTGATGAACATCATGCTGGTGTCGGTCACCGAAAGGACCAAAGAAATCGGTCTTCTCAAAGCCATCGGAGCCAAACACAGGGACATTCTGAATCAGTTTCTGATCGAGTCGGCGGTGATGACGACAATAGGCGGATTAGCAGGCATTTTATTGGGCCTCACAGGCACATTTCTGATATCCGCTGTTGCCGGCATTCCTTTTATAGTCAGTATTCCCTGGATACTGATAGCGGTTAGCATATCGGTTTCAGTCGGGCTGATTTTCGGCTATTTCCCCGCTAAAAAAGCCGCCCGCCTGCATCCTATAGACGCTCTGCGTTTTGAATAAAACTCCGGCAATCGTTTAATTCATCCCTGTGCATTCTTGTCAGCTCATCATATTTTCTCAAATCCTCCGGATTTGTTCTCGCCCCGGTAAACAGGATTACGTTATCGGGAGCTCTGATGGTAAACAATTTTGTCAGGCAGTAATGCTTTATTTCCCTGTCTCCGAATTGCTTGAAACTACCGATTACTATCCTGTCATCGTACACGTCGCGGTTCCAATCCAGGGATTTAACGGTAATTCTTCCCATTTGTCTGATCTGATCAATCGGTCCGCCGTTGTAATAGCCGCCTATATCTTTCATTCCGTTTTCCGCCTGGTATTTGGCCGGATCGTATTTTGTAAAAAACAGCAGTTGGGAATAAATTTCTGCTCGCCAGCTGTCGACCTGAACCTTCCGGTCGCCGAGCATATTAATTTCTTTAACGATCTTTTCAACTCCGTAATCCCAATACAGATAGCGGTAGTAGTCGTTTAATTTAAAAACCGACAAATAAATTCTGCCCAGTCCCAGAAAGACCAGAACTCCGGTTATCACGGTTCCCCAAAACCTCCATTTACTCAAAAACCGTTCAATTCCCATGGCGATCAATATCGACAGGGGTATCACCAGGGGCAGCGCCCGGATCATTCCGAAAGGTTCTCTGACAAGTGATGCGGGAAGCGGGGAAATTACCAGAAGCAGGATAATCAGATTTTTCCGGTTACCCTTTTTCAATCTGATCAGTTCAGCCGCTCCGATTATTAAAAAAGGCAGCTGCCAAATTAAAAACGGTCCGGTACCCGGGTAAATATTCCGTAAATCCGCATTTCCGGATCCGAAGATATATTTCGGTGAAAAATATGTCGCATATAATGACAGCCACTCTCTGGTAAATAACCATACCCGGTTATTTAATATTCCCGCACCCTCGGTAAATCCCCACAATTCGTTTGTTTTTAAACTCAAAATATTGACATTTTTGGCTCTGGCAAAAAATGCAGGAGTATTAAATACCGCCAGGGTCGGCATTAATATCAAAAACCCGGCAATCAGCCCGCCGGTCAGCCATTTAAGATTTTCCTTAGAAAAAATTATCTTTCGGTAATGCCATCCCAAAAATATATACAAAAGCGGCAGGACAACCCTTTCCGAATGATATGCGGTAAAAGAAACCGCTGTGGCTATTGCAGCCGGTATCAGAAACGCTTTGCTGCCTTTAATAAATTTAATAAATGCCCAAATACCGGCCATCATAAACATCAGCGCGACATTAGACTCGACTGCCGCCCGGGAAAGCATAATGTGCCAGGGACTGATTGCCAGTACCAGGCTGCTCAACACTGCCAGTCTTTTATTACCGCAAAGAAGTCTAACCAGCGAATACAAAAACAAAATTGTGATTACCCCCGCTGCCGCCGATACCGATCTGGTGGTCGTCATATTCATTCCCCAGATCCCGTATACCGGAACCAGCAGATAGGTGTATACCGGGGTTTTATAATCCCCGAAGGATTTAATCAGAGCCGGAAAGCTTTTTCCGTATTCATCTTTCCCCGTTTTTAAAATCGAATAGGCGTTATAGCCGATCGATGCCTCGTCGGCATACAACCCTTCGGGTGTTGTCCCCAAACCAAAAAACCTCAGCGATATGGCAATCAATAATACAAATATCATCATGGCAACAACCTCGCAACTTCAGTCAGTCCGACAGCGGTTATTAAAAGCAGCAATATCCAGCCGGATTTGTGTTTACTGATTTCTTTCAGTCCTTCAACTGTAATAATCCCCAACACCGGATATACAGCCGCATTCCATCCGTCCGGTTTTTTAAAAAGTGATACCAAAAGTACCGCCGCGCATCCGCCTGCCCACACTTTTAAATGTATTTTCTTCTTTATCGAAACATAAACCCCTGCCAAAAATCCGATTACCGCCGGATAGGGAAACTTCATCCGGTTGTCGGTGTCCGTATAATCGACCTGCGGATGGTTGCCGAAAAAATAATAATTAATATTCATCATTATCAGCACATTATTAATGTATCTGTCGGCCAGGATCGTGGTTTTATTGTTATAAAAAATCTGTTTTACCCGGGTGGCGTCCAGTCCCAATATCTGCAGCAGCGACTTTCTCTCTTCAGAAGCATCATCCAGTTGCCAGATCAATCCGGTTTCTAACTTGGGTGGATTAACAACAAGTGACAGAGGCCATCCGGACATCACCACTAAAACGGTCAAACCCAGTATTATCTTTCTAATCATCCATCTATTTTATATCACCGTTAGCTTTTGAATTGATATAATACGGATGAAGGATATATATGAACGTACTGGTATTAATCCTCTGCATCACGAGTTTAATTTTATACACCCGTACTAAAAATTTTGACAGCCTGAAAGGAATATTACTGTTTTTCCTGGCATTTTCAGCGCTTATGCTGAAAATTATTTATATCAAAGAGGTAAATTTTAAGCTTTTTACCCCGGACACGATATTTATTTCGGGACTTATCATTTTTGTCTTTTCCGCTATCGGTTCATTATTTATATATACAGTCAGAATAAAAGACAGGGTGATCAAACCCGGATTCTTATTAAAATTGTTCATTCTTTACATTCCTTTTGCCCTGCTGCAGCAGATATTTTTCCAATATCTGTTTTTAAACGACATATCAACTCTGGTTGCCGGCAAGCTTCCGATATTAATTCTCGGGGTAATATTTTTCGGTCTGGCCCACTCACCGAGAGAGACGGCAAAACTGACGGTTTTCAGTCTGATAGCCGGATCCGTCTGGATATGGACTTACATGAGTTTCGGAAATATATTCTGGCCTGTGCTTTCTCATGCATTTCTCGGGTCTTTGTATTATTGCCTTGTTCATCCGAGTAACCGGCTCCTGGCCAGGCTGAAGTTTCTTGAAGAGCGTTAACCACCACACATTGTATTATTTATTACATTCAAACCCGCCCCGGTATGTAATCATATTAACCGGATATATGAAAAACACAAATGTCGTCTTTATGATTGTTGTTTTTGCAGTAGTCTTTATTACCGGCTTTGCCGTATACCGCGGTTTGGGTCCGGGTAATTCCCAATTTTCCGCTGTTTCCGCTTCTCCCGCAGTCAGGGAAGAGACAAATAATCAGGTAACAATTCCTTCCCGGTCAATCGAAGTCGAAGGCGGAATGTTTTACTATAAACCCAATGAAATAAAAGTAAAAGCCGGTGAAAAAGTGACAATCACTTTCAAAAACGTCGAGGGGGTTCATGACTTTGTCATCGATGAACTGAATGTTAAAACCCAAAAAATAAAATCGGGAGAGACGGAAACAGTAGAATTTACTCCGGAAAATCCCGGAAGCTATGAATTTTACTGCAGTGTGGGAAACCACAGGGCAATGGGCATGAAGGGAACTCTGATTGTAGAATAACCTTAACGATCGATGGATTAATCACTAATTTTCCCTTTAAACAATCCTATATCGCGATTCAGGGCAGTAGACCAATTGGCAGGTATGTCGTGAGTGTCTCCGGGATACACATAGAAATTGAAGGTTTTTTGTTCGGTCTCAAACTTGGCTGCTATAGTTTGTCCCCATTCAAAAGGTACGGAATCATCAGCTGTTCCGTGATGGATATTTACGGGAATCCGGACCAATTTTATATTGTCCAGTGTCGAAACTTTGGAATAGTCGGCAGGAGTAAAAGTCTGTGCAAGTTCATTTTGGAATCTTTCCATCCTTTCCCGGCGCCGGGGGTCTTCGGTATTACGACGGGAAAAATGTAAAAATGATTCCGGCCAGTCACGGACTGCCGGTGCCCACAGTGAAGCTGCTTTAACGCAAACGGGGCAGACTTCAATGACCCGCAAGGTCACATCACCCCCCATGGAATGACCGTACATATAGATGTTGCCGGCATCGACCAAATCCAACTTTTTGGCACCCGCTATCAGATTTAATACATCCACGGCATAATTAATTCTGGAAACCAGGCTTCCCGCATCACCTTCCGATTGATCGTGCCCCCGGTAATCAGGTTTGAGTACCAAAAAACCGGCATTTGCATAATAAGCTGAAGTATTTATGTACGAATTTCTGGTGGAATATTCTTCCGGGTCAATATAGCCATGATTGATTATTACCACAGGCCAGCCGTTTTCCGGAGTCTTGCCGACAGGTACATTCATCAGGGAATATTGTTTCAATCCGTCGGAATCAAAACTAATTACATATGAGGTGAATCCTTCTGTAACCCTGACTGTCTGATCGATCTTAATCTCACTATCGTACGATCGGGTACTCAGGCTGTTTATTGTATACGGATTGGCGGCAGGGGTCGGGGTGGGTGTGGGCATGGTAACAGAGACAGGAACCGCTCCGCTCAGCAAACTCAGTATCAATGACCACATTTTTTGCATCCGCCCAGTTTATCAGAAAAATCAAATTCTCAACTATATTAAAACCCACAATCTTAAGATCGTTAGATTCCTTACAGAAATCACACTTTGACTAAAATATATTTACTTCATGTTAATTGAAGGAGGTGATCATAAATGCAGGATACCATGAATGCAATCGACCATTTAAAAAATCATCAAAAATACCCGGCAACTTATAACGATCTTATAAAGGAGTGCAATGATTTATCGGATTTTACAGCCGAAGATAAAGAGTGGTTTAAAAAGCATCTAGCGAAAATGACATATAAGTCGGCGGATGAAGTTATTAAAACCCTCGGATTAGGTTAAGCAGGTCTTTATAACAGGAGGGGTTGGCAAGTACCCCTCCGGAATTGACCTCCCCTCGCTTGTCTGAGCGTCTGTATAATAAAGTATGCTGAGGATAAGGGTAAAGGTTTTAAAAAGCCCGGCGGAAAAAACCATCGGCCTGATTAGCAGCAAAAAGGCGTATCCGGTATTTTTTAAAACCCGTTGGGGTATCCATACTTTCGGAGTTAAATTCCCCATCGACGTCCTGATTCTGGATTCAAAATACAAAGTTGTAAAAGCTACAGTAAACCTTCCTCCCAACAGAATTTTTTTATGGCCCCCGGTTTACGAGAATGTTGTTGAATTGCCGACCGGAGAAGTCCGTAGATTGAAAATCAAAACCGGAGACAAAATATTTTTAATTCCGGGTGATAATCGATCGGCTTAGAACCGTTCTCCGCTTCATTCCAAAGGATATGAATACACGATTTACTTAGTCTTCATCTGTTCAGGCTGTAAATTACACACTACTTCAATAATGCTGGGAATATTGGGATTGTTAGTAAAAAAAACCATGGTACGGTTTTGTATAGTATACATTGCTGCCCTGCGAGCTGCACTTTCGGGAGTCTCCAACGACGGCTGCATCATAATTCCCAACTCTGGTCTATTAGGATTTTCATAACAAAACCACCATTTTAATCTGTCTTTCATGGTATTTTCGCCATAATACCACTAAAGGCCTACTTTTTCTTTAATTGGCAGATGGATACGGAAATGTCCGGTATAGGTATAATAAAAACTAATGGGGTATCCTGAGAAGACAACAGAAAAAATTATTAAAGATAGCGGAATGGTTCAGGAGGTGAGAAGGAATGAAAACGTCAAAATACCATCGGTAGTGACATTTTGGGGAATCAGAACGGATTGTGCCGACATCAACCGGCAATTAGAAGGAATGCTTCCCGGTCAGCAAATTTCCAGCCCGGGATTTGCATGCGTGTACCGGACCGCGCCGTTTTTAAGTCCGGATGAAGCCGTACGGCAGGAAATGGCTGCCGTCAAAACCAATTTAACGGCAATATTAGAAGTTCTGGATCCCGAAGATGGAAATCCCGAGGTGCTGAGTGTCGGTTGCGGAACCCCGCCGTTTGAACACTACGGTCAGGCAATTGCTGAAATGATCGGTTTGGGAGGAATCGAAGTATTGGAATCCAATCTGGCCTGCAATAGCGGAACCCGGGCAATGCAGCGGATACTCGAAGAACCCCGGTATGCGGGAAAGCGGGTAATGGTGATCGGGATAGAGGGAATGACCAGACTGATTGCCGATCCGAAACCGAATTTGGTAAAAGCCGACCCGTTTTCATTACAGGCATTCGGAAACGGTATCGGAGCTGTTAGTTTTATCCCGGAAAGGGATATCAGCCTGGTTGGAAGCGTCAGTTTGTCCGAAGAGGATACCGAAAGGAATCTAGCTGCCAGACCGACTTATCAGGTAGATCCCAAAGGTCCGTTGATCCAAATTTCCGGAAGTATCGAAAAAACCAAACTTCCGATACCGGAAGAGGAAGAAAAAATAATCCATATTAAACCCACCGGGACAAGCAAAATGTTTATCAGGGCAGCTGAAGCCACGATAGACAGTCTCCTGACCGGTTACCGGGAACAAATTGAAGCCGGGACGGTACAGGATAAACCTATCAAACTTGTAGCGGCACATCATCCCAGCCGGGGTGTATGGGACATTCTAATAAAAAAACTGGCAAGAAAAGGGATTCCGGCCGGATCCTGTCCGTGGATGGTTCCGGAAGGAAACTTAAGCGGAGCAACCTCTACAGTAGCCCTGTGCCGGTTGTTACCGGCTTTGTCACCCGGGGACAGAATTATCCTCCTGGGATATGGTGCCGGATGGAACTCCTCGGCAATGATCTGCGACATCGGGGGGAAATAGATATGCGAACTTTCTTTAAAGAAACTATAATAGTTATATATGAATAATTCATATAATTGGTACTCTACACTTATTAAACCTTCATGGTCACCGCCAAGTTGGCTTTTTGGACCGGTGTGGACGTTTCTTTATATTTTGATTGCCATTTCTTTTGGAAAAGTGTTTTTGATGGGTTTGAAAAAAGAAATTGCTTTTATTGTTGTTTTGCCTTTTATTCTTAATCTTATTTTTAACTTTGCCTTTACTCCTTTACAGTTTGGATTAAAGAATAATTTATTTGCGGCAATTGATATTCTCCTTGTTTTGGGTACTCTTATCTGGTTGATGATTGCTATATATCCTCATGCCAAGTGGATTACATATATTCAAATTCCATATTTACTTTGGGTTTCTTTTGCAAGCATTTTGCAGTTAACTATTACCTATTTAAATAAATAATATGTTTCTAAAACTTTATCTTATTGCACTTCCGGTATTTTTAGCCATCGATATGGTTTGGCTTGATCTATGATTGCCAAGAATTTTTATGCCAAACAAATTGGATATCTGATGGCTAAAAATCCAAATCTTCTTGCGGCTTTGATTTTTTATCTTATTTTTATTGCAGGACTTATTGTTTTTGTAATTACTCCGGCACTTGATAAAAAGATGTGGACACAGGCTCTTCTGGCAGGTGCGTTCTTCGGTCTTGTTACCTATGCAACTTATGACCTTACCAACCTTGCAACCGTAAAAGATTGGCCGCTTATTATTACAATTGTGGATTTGATTTGGGGGATGGTGCTCTCCGCATCCGTTTCTGTAATCACATACTTTATCGCTCTTAAATTCGGACTATGAACTATTACTTCGTTCTTGCCCTAACACTTCTCGGTTATATGACTTTCTGGTTTATTGTTTCTGTTATCAAAAAGAGAAATGATGTTGCAGATATTGCCTGGGGATTGGGATTTGTTCTTATGGCCTGGCTATCATTTTTAATTTCCGGTTTTTCTTTCAAAGCACTTTTGGTCAATGGTTTGGTAACCATTTGGGGATTACGTTTGGCCTGGCATATTTACAAGCGCAATTTAAAATAAGCACGAAGATTACGGTATGCGGCGTGGCGGAAAGAATGGGGTAAGTGGTTTTTTCCGCGCTCTTATTTTCAGGTTTATTTACTTCAGGGATTATTTCTTATTTCTGATTATCTCAGCCTGTCATTTTATATTCACCATCAGGTAACTGGTGATTTGGGTATATTTGATCTTATTGGCTTATTAGTCTGGATTATCGGTTTTTACTTTGAATCGACCGGTGATACACAGCTCAAAAAATTTATTTCTAACCCAGCAAATAAGGGAAAACTAATGGAAACCGGTTTATGGCGATATTCAGTCGCCATCCAAATTATTTTGGAGAGGTACTGCAGTGGTGGGGAATATTTATCATTGCGCTTTCTCTTCCGGGTTCATTTTTTACAATTATTGGACCTTTAACAATTACAATATTAATTCTTTTTGTTTCGGGTGTTCCGCTGCTTGAAAAAAAATATGCAGGAAGACCTGATTTTGAAGACTATAAAAAGAGAACCAGTGTATTTATTCCTTTACCCCCGAAGCCCAATGGAATCAAGTACAGTAATCGTTAACGACAAAATGCAGAGTGATTACGCTTACACCCTGACTGAACCGATTGGTAAAAACTTTGATCCCGGATTTACGCCTGAACTCAGTCCTCAGCAGATGCTGTCTCTCGGAGTTTTTGGCGGCAAATACTTAACTGATTGCACTAACGAGTTTCCGAAAAGTTGGTTTACTACCGCTAAACTCTCTCCGAAACAATCCAATCCGAAGCTTAATTATTTCAGTGTTCCTGCCAGTCAGTCTCTCTCGGAATGGCGTCGAAAGGGTTGGATTCATCCCGATGACCCCCGTGGATGGTTTCAGTGGTATTGCCGATACTATATGGGCAGACGGCATGAAGATGACAGCAGACAAATTAAACGTTGGCGTGCGATCAGGCGTCATGTGAGTCAAATTATTAATAACTGTATGCCTTATGACGAAAGCTGTCGCAGGAAACAACGCCAGGCTCTCCTGCATTGGGCATATGACAGCCGGAAAATATAGAACTTGAATTTTTTCATCATTTATCAATTATTTTTTGGAACTCTCTTTCATTTGTTTGCTGGGAGTTTGCCTGCCCGCTTTTGCAGGGAAACGATATTAGAACTTTATAACATCAATTCTAAAATTTCCCTTGTTTGACTAACTTGATTGACGAAGGACCTTTTTGAATTTTAAGGATTAAATTATCACCTTTTAAAGCATCTTTGACTCTTTCTAATTGTTTTGAAGAAATGTTATGAGGAATATTCATTAATTCAAAGTACTCTATTTTATCAGCCTCTTCGGTTAGAGTAATTTTTCCACCGATCGGTTCACAAATAAAACAAAAGACAAGGTCGTCTTTCTCCGGTTTATAATAAATTCCCTGTAATCTGACAATTTTGACATCCAAACATACTTCTTCTTTAACTTCCCTGATAACCCCTTCCCAAGGTGATTCGCCTTTTTTCACGCCGCCTCCCGGCAAATTCCATAGGTCATAATCTCTCCTATGACACAAAAGCACCCTGCTTTGCTTATCAAGTATTATTGCGAAGGCCCCAACAGTAAACATCATCCTATTTTAACAAAATCTTTATCTGAGCGTACAGGTCTGGAACCATTCTGCCGTACCATTTTAATCCTAAACCTGTCGAAGGACGGAAGTCACTATTTTAGGGATTATTATCAACGGGTTCTCTTTAGCATCTTTTGCTTAGAAGTTCTGCGTTAATTGACTTAGACGGAAGAGTATGGTTACAATGGGCTTGGTGGCAAAAAGAAGTGGAAGAGTAATATCTCACGTTAACTTTCTCGTTTTTTCTTTAGTTGTGTTAGTTGGTGGGCTCGTAGCCAGCACAATCTTGGTAAGTAAAAATCAACAGCTAAATAGTCAGGCACAGGATGTTACAAGGCTTACCAACGCTGTTTGGTGGCAGTATTTACCAGTCAAATATAATTCAGCGTGTTCTTACCCAGACAAACCTGCCCCCGATAATTATCAGGCTGTTCATCCCTCCGTACTTTACTTTCCCGGAGGGTGGAAGGGATATAAATTTTGGATGTCTGTATCTCCTTTTCCTAATCTTGACCCAAAGTGTGAACACCCTCATGTATTTGCCTCCAATACAGGAAGATACAAAGATTGGATTCAGCCGACAGGTAATCCTGTAGTTCCTAGTGTAGATCCCTACGCTTACGAATACAGCGATGCAGATCTGGTGATGGTCGGGGATAAAATGTATATGTTCTATCGTAAAAACACCAAAAACGGACCGGGATATGAAGACGATGACACCGAGTTGTATAAAATATCCCTTTGTTCAACATGTAATAGTTGGAGCCCCCCCGAGGCTGTTAAACTTACTAATGTACCTGGGGATCCAATTACTACTGATGCTTATAAAGTTAAACCTAGCGGAATATTTGCCTCTCCTTCCATTTTGTATGAGAATAATGTCTGGAGAATGTATTATGTCGATACGAAAGCCAAGATAGTAAGATATGCGTCTAGTAGCGATGGGAAAGAGTTCACGTGGCAGAGGAACATTTCCGTGAATTATTACCCGCAAGATCCTTGGCACGTCGAAGTCTTCAAGTATAAAACCAGGTACTTTATGCTACTAAACCAGAACATAGAAACAACCAACTCGAATTTGTATCTGCTTACAAACGATAATACGGCAAGTTGGACCAATAAGGGGCCGATATTGTCGCCATCGGCGAATGCATGGGATAAATCGGATATTTATCGAGCGTCAGCAGTTGTAGTAGATAATCAATTAATGTTGTGGTATTCGGGTTTTATAGGAAATAATGTGCACACTGGCCTCATCAACGACTCCACATGGAATAATTGGTGGTACCGCTAAGAATGTAAATTACAGGTCCGCGAAAAACTGAAGGGGTTGCGAATAAAATTTGCTGAGCATACCGCTCTAGAACCATTCTATCCTTTAGTCCGCAGGACGTGAATCTAACGATTGTCTCACAACAAGGCCAAACCTACCTACCGGCAGGCAGGTGAGACAAATGAGATGATACTAGAAGTAAACAGTGTAGATCTACAATTTTCGACATTTAAAAATGAACCTATCTGAAAAATTAATAAAAAAGGGAAGTTTGCTTAAACAGAATGAATTCTTATCTCCGTTCCTATTTATTCTAACTCCGTTACCCATGACTTTAATATCACTGTAGCCGGCGTATTTTAGAGTTGTCAGAAGCGAATGAATAGAAAAAAAAGAAATATGCCCCGATGCGACATCCGTTAACGGGCGCGTGGTTTGATAAGACTCTCCCATGCCTGTTAAAAGCCCGATAACGTCATGAATTTGAGCAATATTTGGAACTGACCCCAGAAAATATCCACCATGCTTGATTAAAGGATTTATGACCTTTTTAATAAATACCCCAGGGGTTCTGATATGTTCCAGAATTTCAGCTGCAACAACAAAATCGGCTTTTGGAAGTTTATCAATTTTATCCAGGTCTTTTTCAACGTCCACTGAGATGACTCTATCAAAACACTGCCTGTCTAATCCAACCTGCAACACCTCCAAAGAAACATCGATTCCAATTTTATATAAATTCGCCAAAGATTTAACTTGATTTTCCAATTCACCCTCTCCGCAACCTAAATTAATCATTATCATTTTTTTGTTTATGCTTTTATCAACAATTTCTCGAATAATTTCAGAAATAAGCGTAAGCCTCTTTTTATGAAGTTTGTTATCGAGATAACTATATACTTTATTGTTTTGTTTTTTGAATAATATTGCCTCGAAATGTTTTTCAGGCTGTCCATAAACTTCGGGTTTTATGATTGACATAAAATTATTGTTCAGTAGCTCAACTAACCAGTCGTAACCATACCAAAAGGTAGAGATAAATTTGATATCTATTATATATATCTTTCCTATTTTTTCTGGGGGACTAGTTGTCTTTCGCTAAGTTTAGGATCACCACGGAACACGACCACATAATGGCATGCAATTCCGAAAGCTTGGCGAAGGATTGCTGAGCAGTACGATCTGGAACCATTTTATCCTTATATTCTTTTCTCAACTTCTATTGCTACTACACCATACTGTTTTTCTTGTTCAGGAGTATAGAATTGTCTATACACTCTAATTCCTTGATAAATTGAATCTACGTCCGGTAATAACTCTTTAATAGATTCACTGGTTAGCATGTCTTTAATCGATTTATATATTGTTACCCTTTTTACTACGGTCTCTACACTATCTGTTTCTTTGTTATCATAAACGGTAATTTGATCTCCAGGCTTGATATTGCGATACTTACCTTTTCTTATCCTTGCCTCGACAGTTTTCTGCCCATTCTTAAGTAAGGTGAAATACGGTTCTGCTCTATGATTGTGGTAATTCATAAAAGTTGCTGAGCGGGCCGGTCTGGGACCCTCCTATCCTTATAGTTTCTTAATAAAATATGATTTTTCTCCCTCAGTTTTATATTCAGTGAAACCGTTATCTAAAACAAATTTATACATACCTGGGAATTTTACTTTGTAAGTATTTAGAGTCAGTTGATCAAACATTTTCTCCTTTGCAAATTTTTCTATTTCCTCATACATCATTTTCCAAATTCCAAACTTCCGATATTCTTTTAATACCCCAACATTCCAAATATGAAATTTCCCTTCTTTTGGATAACAGATAGAAAATCCCACCATCTTTTTGTCATCCCAGGCATTAACTAACAAACCGCCGCTATTTATCTTATTCAACCAATCATTTTTGTCGTGATATTTTTGGAGCTCTTCTGGAGACGGCTCAAATACTTGATTTGACACTTCTAAAGCTTTTTCTAACTCTTTTAGTTGGTTTATGTGTAATGTGATATTCATCTGCTGAACATGTCGGTCTTGAACCATTCGATCCCATAACCTCTACAAATATTTCTCAAGTTCTCTAATAGAATTAAAAAACTCTATTTTGGATTTTTCCTTGTGTCCTTCTTTTAGAAATTCCTTAATTGTTTTATTAGTAATCCCACCAGATGCTTCTAAAACATAAATGTCTTTAGCGATGCCAGCCATAATCGTTATTTCGTACATAGTACCAACTCGTCCACCAATAACAATTGCCATATCGACATCAAAACATAGTTTCAGAGATCGGAGGTATAGATCAATTTTAGAAAAATTGTTACAGACGTATTTTTCTTGGAAAATTACCTCTGAGTATTTAGATAAATCTGTTTGGTAAAATTTCTTGTGATCTTCAAGATTTTTACCCGCACAGTAGGCTATAGCTTTGCCGCCTGAAGAAATGGCTGAGACGGCAACTAAGTCCGGGTAACCAGAAACACCCCCAGTAACGATGATGTGTCCTTTTAAAGCAAGTAATCTACCTAATTCTTGAGATTTTTTAAAAAAATCTCCATTGTCAGGATTACTTGATCCGATGATGGCTATTTTCATAAATTTAATTATAGTTTAATTTGCTGAGCACCACAGCCTCGAACCGTTCTAGCCCATAACTAATTTAATATACGGATCAAGGATTTTTCCACTTTGACTATTTATTAAACTCCCTTAGTGCGAAGGTATTCGCTGGCGTCTCTTAAGGCTTTGAAGTGGGCGTCTTCCAAATCAATCTCGTACAAATCTGCAATTCGCATGACCATAAATAAAATATCAGCTAATTCATCCCCAATTTTTTCTTTGTTTGCCTGATATTTAGGATTGTCTTTGTCTCGACATGCAGGGTAATAACCCTCTTGCACCATCACCAATGAAGAAAGATCACCAATCTGCTTACTTAGTTCAATCATCGACCCATCCACACCCCATTGCTTACCTTCTATTTTTTCGAACCTTTTAATTATCGCTCTTGCCTTATTAACCGCTTCCTCAAATGTAGTTTTATTCATATTCATAGCTTAACATAATCTTGAATTGTATGGCTGGCGCTTTATCGAAAAATCCGAACGTCAATCTGCTAGCTCACCCGCCGCGCCTCCGTTATTTTTTTGCGCGCGCAAAGTGACGGGACAGCACAAAAAAGCCAATGCCATTGTACCAAACTTGATTGTAAATCTATAATAGTATAGAGCAATACAAAGGCAAAAATGATTTATGTCTAACGTTAATTATGGAAATAGGGGGTTGCTTATCGCAGTAGAGGGTGTTGATGGTGCCGGTAAATCAACTTTGATCAAAGCTTTAAGCAGTCACTTACAGAGTAAGGGGATATCAAACGCAGTATTTAAGAATCATGTTGGGTTAGAATCACCATTTTGGGCATCATATAAAAAAAGCAGGGAACAACTTAAAAATAATGGGGTTAAAATTTCAAGCGATGCAGCAAGAACTATACAAACTGCTGAATTTTTGTCATTTGCCAGAAACGTTTTACCGGGATTGTTGAGCACTCATAGAGTTGTTCTTGCAGATAGATACATGGTAGCTAAAAGAGTTGATTCCCGGGTAAGCCTAGAAGGTAATGTCGGTTCTGCAGAAATATTACTTAATGTAGCCGACGATATTTATTTACCGGATCAGATTTTTTACCTTAGAGTTCCGGCAAAAACAGCCTGGAAAAGAATATCGAATAAAGAAATAAAAGACTGGAAAGAGAATTATGAAATTATTTCAAAAGCAGTGGTTTATTATGACCAAATTGTTTCAACAATTCCTGACGTGGAAATTATAAACGCAGATAAAGATGAAAAAAACGTTTTTAATGTAGCTATTACTGTTTTTTGGGACAAGTTTTCTCGCCAGTTAGAGATTATGAAAAAGACTCTCTAGGGTCAGGTTGTCTTTAATACTGATTCGAGACAGCCTCTTACTTTTCGCATAATAACTCAAAAACAAATCCGAATTTGGGGTGTCTCTTAACTGAAGTGCGGTCAATAGCCGCATCTTTTCCCTAGGCAGAATCGTTTTAAAATTCTCGAGAAAATAGCTTTTTAGGTATAGTAACGATTGGACTCCGTTAGCATAGTCTTGCTTAAATAATCGAACACTGTAAGTTGCGAGTATATTCTCTAAGCTGAAATATCGTTTATAGACTTCTCTTATATCATATTCGAATTGTTGATATATGACATGATCATTTCTGACAAGAAAAGGAAAAATGTCTACGAAATATTCTCCACCCGGTCCTAAAAAGTTATTCGGATTGGAATCCAATCCGTATTTATCAAACGTTAATGATTTAATTCGGTTTACAATGTGTCCTGAAAATAAGATTGGTTTTTCAGCAATTCGTTCCTGATTTATGACAATGTATCCGTCTTGGAAAGTTAGGTCTGTTTGAGGTGTTCGAAAACCTGCAGTTTCTAACCATTTAAAATAATATGGTAAATGTACAGATATATATTTAAATAAATATTTTGTGGCCTCAACCTTTTTTACAAATCTATTTTTATTGACTGAAACATCACACCTCATAGTAAATCAATAGGAATTAAGTAATGATCGTTGTTTTGCATAAATAGAAAATCACCATGATTGACTGTTACCTTAGTGCCTCTGAATAAGTATGTATTTCCAAACACGTGGTTATCATCACCCATCCCTTGATGCGCCCATGAGAAGCTAATAGCATTCAGGTGCTTATCACCCATAACAAGATCCCATGTTTTTGGGAAATTATAACAATCAGCTGCCGATAGTACCTGGCATTCACTCACAACTTCTTCAATTTTCCAATCCTGATGCATACCACTAAGGAAGTCTCTTATAGGGGTATCGTTATGGTCGATGTTTAAACATTGTAAGCTTGTAGATACACCTTCCGGACTGATCCACCTCATTCTTTTGTTAGCAAGGTACCGGCCGGCTAGAACGGGGATGTTGAACTTTCTGGAATAATGAACAGCGTATTCAGCGTCTTTACCCGTCTCTTTTGTAGTCACGTACCCGCTACTAATAAAGGTTTCATTTACAAGATCCAAAAAGTCCGTCTTTTGTGTTGGTTTAACCCAAGCGATCAAATCCAAATCCGAGTCGACCGAATTCAATCCCGCTTGGTGAGAACCATAAACTCCAAGGTTGTAGTCTCCTGCAAAATCAGCCTTCAATAATTTTTCTTTAATACCGTTGGCTAATCGTTTAGAGGCGGAAGAAATAGCGGTATTGGATTCATAGTAAGTTGAATACCATACATATTCCTGATTGTCTTGTAGAAACAAGAGAGGCTTATTGTAAACATCAATAAGTAATTCGCCGATTTCAACAAAACTATTTCGTGACACGTCCTCGTGAATCAGTCTGTTTCGTCGGTATATTTTACGGTCAATACCCGATACACGATTTCCGTTCTCATCAAGGGAATAACTCCGGTTTACGGGTAGAATTGATCCTTGTTGTGTATGCAATCTGTAGGCACCTTTAAGATGGTAAATGTTTCCGTTAGGGGATTTTATGGCAGAAAACTCTGGAAAAGGTGAAATCTCATACTCCGTCATATTACGATTCTTCTCCCCAAATAATGGGGCAGAATCAATTGATATTCTTCGTCTTTAAAAAACAATTTGAAAAGATAGTTACTATCTTCTCCATCAACATTTATAGGAGAAATATGTTGCAAAATTACTTGTTTGACTTGAGATTTTTTGAAAATATCTAATATATCCCATCCACTGAGATGATATTTTGAGTGCTTGTTGTATTCCAGTGCATTAATGTTCACGACGGCTAAATCTGCATTCTTAAAGAAATCTGCAATGTATTGGTGTTTTTCTTCTATTGATATTAAGTTACCAATTGTCTCGTTAGAGTTGAAAACTCCTGTGTCGGTTTTGATTTTAATTGCGTATCCCGAATCGGATACATAACCTATAATCTTTTTGTTTACTTCTAATTTAAAGCCAAATGTATCAGGACAACTGTGAAATAGTGATAAGAAACTAATCTTGTACTCACTTAGGATTTTATCGTTATAAACCATCTGTGAATCGGAAAGTAAATTCAATGTAACATGCTTGGCATTAGAAAGAGCTGTTTTATAGTAATCCGGAACTTTAGTATCGAAAGCGTCCTTGGAACTAAATACTGTAATTTCTTTCGATTTATTTTTTAGAATTTTTTCTAAAAAGATTTGTAGAGAAGCAGTATGGTCAATGTGATTATGAGTTATTATCAGCACCCGGATATCGTTAACGGATAAACCTGTTGATGTAAACCTGGAATAGAAATCAACCCCGGGATCGACTACTATAAGTTTTCCTTTTAAATTTATGATGTAACCATTGAAATACCATTGATCAATTTGCAGTTCAAGCGAAGTTTCAAATAATAATTTAGGTATTATTATTTCGTGTCCGGATATTTTCTCCGTTATCTTCCCAGACTTAAAAGATTCCTTTAAAATCTGCTCTTTCTTATACAAACCCCTTGAAATTATGATTAAATTATTCTTGTCCATTATTCTCCAACTTCTTAGTTAAAAGGTAATCCAAGTGTAACACAACATTCCTATAAGTATTACTTATTTTAGCCTCATTATTTATTAGTATATATTTTTTATTAGCCTCGTATGTAATGTGTTTCAATTTATTAATTGTTAGGACCCGATTAAAGTGGGTTTTTGATTTATTCCCTCTTTTTATAGCCAGAGATGGTTTGATTTCAAGAATTACTCCCCCAAGCACCTTAGGATTGTTAAACAATCTGTGGGTATTCACCTGGACACCGTCGATTATGATATTAACCCCGGAATTGGTATATGAATTTATAATAATTTCTATTAACCCCATAAATATATCAGACGATTTCTTTCCTTCAAAATTTTCTAATTCTGTTGAGTTAATATCCGGTCGAAAAAAACGCACCATTTTACTTGCCACTCCCAAGTTAATTGACTGATAGAAGTTATAATCACGAATTAATTTTCTCGTGATGGTCGTTTTTCCTGAGGAATTATTTCCTGTTACAACGAAGATAGCCGGTTTACCTAGTCTATTAAGTTGTTTAATCTTTCCGTTGATATTTATCACCAATGACCATTTTATCACAAGACCTATAGTTCGTCTAGAGTTTCTATATCCTCACCCACCCGGAATTAAATTTGTGGCGACGACCCCATCCTCGTTCGCAGGGTTCCCTAGGGGGACCCTCGCCAAAGTCCGGGACGATCTAGGTTCTTTTTACAATCCCTTCCGGAGTAATGGGTAGTTTAGTTAGTCAGCTCCCTGCGGCGGGGTGTCCGCTTTCCACCCCCGCCTTCTTTATTCTTGCCCCATCCAGTACCCTACGGCTGGGGGACAGGGATTCGAACCCCGATAGTCAGGTCCAGAACCTGAAGTCCTACCGTTAGACGATCCCCCAATATCTTTCTCGCAATACGACCCCAATTTTACCCTCCCCGGCTACAGCTGTAAATCTATTTATGTTTTTAGCGGTTTAACCCGTAAGCTTTGGTATCCAGGGAATTTTATGTACCAGGAAGGCAACAGAAAACGAAATAACTGCTGTTAATCCGAAAAACAACGGATCAAACCAAACCTGGGTAACCGTCAGGGCAGGGGAGCCGGAGAACAGATATTTACTAAAAAGTTTCCATATGATTTCCAGCACCCACACATGTACAAAAAATACAAAAAATGACCTGCCTGACAATCTTGTCAGAATATTTTCTTTGGTTTTTAAATTGGTAAACCAATAATATCCGCCGGCAAACAGAGCCAGCGTGTAGACCGCAATACTCGGCCTCCATTGGGAATAAAAATCGACATAATTCCAGGAAGTCAGATACCGGCTGCGTCCTTCATAGAATATATAACCGGCCAATACAGCAGTAATTACCGGCCAGATATATTTTAAGCGGCGGACCAAAGTCAAAATCCGGTCTGTCTGGTGGCAGGCCACCATCCCCAGCACAAAAAATAAA
This sequence comes from Candidatus Amesiibacteriota bacterium, assembly GCA_963736875.1. Lineage (GTDB taxonomy): Bacteria > Patescibacteriota > Microgenomatia > CAZETR01 > Amesbacteraceae > CAVTQH01. The sequence continues at coordinate 289,792 of CAVTQH010000002.1, forward strand.
TAATTTAATACAGTGATTCTTAACGGATCCGGCATCACAATGGCATGCCGGTAATAATCGGCATACAGAAGTCCCGCTTCCGCTCCGGCTAAAATTACCAGTACCCACCATTTGGATATCCATCTGTAGAACTTATGCAGCAGGGGAAATATCAGATAAAGAAGCAGAAGCGGGGGAATAAAATACAGCTGATACGAGGAATTGCCTCCGATTAAAGTCTGCATAAACCCCATATCATGTTGGGTATAGACAAAATGATAATAGATTAAGCTCCAGAAGACGTACGGTATAAGAATTTTACCGGTGCGTTTTTTCAGATAGGTAAAATATCCGGTTCCGTCCCGGTGGGAAAGTTCCAGCACAAAACCGGAAATCAGAAAGAACAGCGGGACTGCAAACCGGCAGACCTGATTTAAAAAAAGCGACAGAGGGACTTCCGGCAGGTTCATATATACCGACTCGATGGTTCTGCTGGTGGTATGGATAAGGATAACCGCGAGGATTGCGGCAGTTCTTAATGCATCCATTGCTATGTCCCTGCCCGGCAATAATATTTCCTTCACCATCCGATTTTACCTGAAATTTCTGCCATTTGACAAAACCGGGAAATTCGGTAGACTGTATCCACTCTTGATGAATAAAAAACTTGGTTTGATAATCGTCGCAGTCATCCTGATAGCTCTGGGTTTGGGCGGATTTCTTTTATTAAGTAAAGGCGGTAAAACCGCTCCCGTTACTTCCGGGACTACCCCGGAGCCTTCATCTTCCGCACAAAAAATGTCTTTAAGGTCGCTGCTTTCATTCACCGGCAGTCAAATGTGTAATTTTTCAGACATTGAGTCCACCACCAGTGGTCAAATCTATATGTCCGCCGGCCGGGTCCGGGGTGATTTTTCCACCATAGTCGAAGGAAATGTAGTCAAATCTCATATGTATACCGACGGTCGGGAAATGTACTTCTGGATGGACGGAAGCGCCTCCGGTTTTAAAAGCAGCCTGACCGTTACTCCGTCACCGGAAGCCGGAAAACCTGCAAACGAAAATGTCGATCTGGACCGCCAGTCGGATTTTGATTGCGGTCCCTGGACTGCGGATGACTCCCTGTTTGTTTTACCGGACGGGGTAAAATTCTCGGATCTAAGTACTCTGATGGCAGTCCCTACGGGTGGTCAGGCATCCCCCTGCCAGACTTGTGACCAATTGACCGGTGATACGGCAGTCCAATGTAAGAAGGCACTCAATTGCCCGTAGCGGTATACTTAAGATAGTGGTGAAGTGGAAAGAATTAAGTCTAAGTCTTATTCTTTGTCTGGGAGCCGGGATTATCGGCTCGGTATTTACCGCCCCGGCAATTACCTCCTGGTATGCTTTCCTGAATAAACCGTTTTTTAATCCCCCGAATTGGATTTTTGGGCCGGTTTGGACACTTCTCTATATTCTGATGGGCATTTCCCTTTATTTGGTTCTTATTTCCAAGTCAAAAACAAATGGCTATCACCAGGCACTGCAGCTTTTTGCTATCCAGCTGGTTTTCAACATTCTCTGGTCGGTGATCTTTTTTGGTCTGAGAAATCTTCTGGCTGCATTTTTGGAAATAATTATTCTCTGGATTGCCATTTTACTGACCTGGCAAAAATTCGGAAAAATATCCCGGACCGCTGCCAACCTGCTTATTCCCTATATTGCCTGGGTCAGCTTTGCCCTCTTGCTCAATCTGGCAATCGTAATTTTAAACTAAATGTTGCATTACAGGGAGAATTTAGTTAAGGTAGCTTAACTATGGAAGAACAGATCCCGGTAAGTCCCGCTCCGGAAATTACCGAAACTCCTCCGCCCGCCGTCCCCGAAAAGAAATCCCTGAATTGGAAACCATTACTGATTGTCGCCACCCTTGTCCTATTTATTTCCGGCGCCGGTGCGGGATTTTATATTCTTTCGGGGAAAAACTCCCAACCCTCACCTTCTCCCGTTCCGGTTTCAGCCCAGCCTCAGGTTCAGCCGGAATTAATCCTCAGCCTCACCAGTCCGGCCATGGATTCGGTCCTCGAAAGTAATCTTCTCAAAGTCAGCGGTGTTACTTTGCCGGATACGCCTGTGGTTTTATTGACAGAGGATCATGACAACACAATTCAAAGTAATGACGCCGGGATTTTTGAGGGGGAGATTGAATTGGAAAACGGAATCAATACTCTGACCGTAATCGCCATGGGTGAAAACGGTGAGGAAAAGGTGATATCTCAGGAAGTGGTCTATGACGGGCAGGTGTTGGGAGAAAGTACCATTGTTTCAAAATTTGACAAGACAGGGAAAACTTCCGGAAAGAAATTTGTAGCCGATGATATTGAGACTTTAACAAAAATGTATATAGTTGATAAGCAGACTAAATACGTCGATGAGAAAAATAAACCCATTTCTGCAACAAAGGTTAAACTGAATAGTAAAGCATTGGCAATTTTGGAGGATGAGGTTTCCACTCCTGCCGGTTTACTGAAAAAAGCAGTTAAAATACTCGTCCGGTCAGCTACTGATTCCGCTCAATTGAAAATCTCCGGGCGCCGGGCTATCCAGGGCGTGGTCATAAATATCGAAGGTCAAACCCTGCTTCTTTCCCACCAGATTCAGCGTGACCGGCAATATAAAGTGACCGTTAATGAAAGTACAGTTTTAAAAATAAAGGATGTAACAAATCCGACTATGGCCCAAATCCAGGTGGGACAGCGGATAATTGTAACCGGCAATCTTTCGGAAAATGGGGATATTGTTGCCACCGGAATCTTTGTGATTCCGGGGAAAGCTTCCGGCATATTCAACCGCCAGCCGGTAACCCCCTTTCCCACTCTGACTCCGCTTCCCACTTCAGTCTCCACTCCCTCGGCAACGCCGACCACATCTCTTTCACCGACCCCTTCGCCCACCCTGACTCCGGCACCGACACTTACACCTACACCGACACCCACGGTAACTCCGGAACCATCACCGACCCCTGCGATTTAGACCGGTATTTTCAGCTTTTCCAATGTCTGTATATCCAGATTTTCGGCCGGATATTCGGTCAGCAGTTTGGTTACCCATTTCCTTCTGATAATATCGACCCCCAGATTAACCAGAAATTCAAATTTAATATCGGCTTTGGAATCCGGAAGTACCAGTACCGGCTGGACTTTGAGATCCAGGGCGGTTTTTCCCCTGATCAGTTTTTTTGTTGCGGCTGACTGTGCCTGCATCTCTTTTAGAAGTTTCTCCCCCGACCGGCCGGAGTATTCCGTTTGACGGCAAAGTTTCAAAAGCCAAATACCGGTGGGACCAATAATCAAAGTCTCTGCACTTTTGTAATGCAGAAACTCCGCCGGCAGGGTCTTGAGAATTTTTATAAATTCCCCTTCGGCTTTTTTCTCTTCAAAATAATCAACCACGGCTTTAAAGACCAGTCCCAGTGCAAAAATTCCCGCCGACCAGGTAACAACGCCAATCACTTCCATGTGTCTTCTAGTCTATCAACTCCATTTCCAATGATCCACCCGTGTGTGTTCTTTTGATGACTTCCGAAAGAAGCGGAGCCACTGAGCACAGATGAATCTTCGGGTGAGCCAGTACTTCTTTTGTCGGGGTTACGGTATCGGTGATGATTACCCGTTCGATAGCATCGTTTTTCAGCCTTTCCAAAGCTTCTCCGGAAAAAATACCATGGGTGGCTACAACCACAATTCTGCCGGCTCCCCGCTTTTTAAACAAAGTAGCCGCGTTTACCATGGTTCCGGCCGTATCCAGGATATCATCCACTATTACCACATCTTTCCCCTTGACATCACCGATCATGTCCAGAGCCTGCGAAGAATTTTTTACCTGAGTATCGCGTTCTTTGTAAACAATAGCGATATTATCCGCTTCCAGCCTGATGGCATATGCATTGGCCCTGGCAACTCCTCCCTTATCAGGAGAAGCCACCACCAGATGTTTGAGTTTAAGCTTTTTGATTATCGGAATTAAAGAATAACTGGCGTAGAGATTATCCCAGGGGCATTTGGTAAAACCCTGCTGCTGATCCGAATGAATATCCAGTGTAATAATCCGGTCCGCTCCGGTGTGTTCAATCAAATCGGAAATTAAAGCTGAACTGATCGGTACCCGGGGATTGTCTTTCCGATCCTGACGGCTATAGGCAAAATGCGGGATCAGAGCCGTAATTTCACCTGCAGAGGCGCGCCTGGCAGCATCAATCATTAGAAGCAGTTCCATCAGATGATCATTTACCGGCGGACTGGTTGACTGGATAATAATTACATGTTTATTTCTCACGGAAACCGGAATTTTTACCATAATTTCCCCGTTGGCAAACACGCTCACCGGCTCATAAAATTCGTGTTTTAAGAGTTTTGATATTTTTCCTGCCAATTCCGGAACGGAGGTCCCGGACATAAGTATCATTCCGTCTGTCTTTGACATAATCTCTGGTCGGATAATACCACTGTTATGATTATTTGGTAATCACTTTGTGCTATGCTTTCGGGTATGAAAGTCTTCTCCCTGGTTTTGGCGTCGGCTTTCGTAATTATTGCCATGGTCCTTATCCCCAATGTCTTAATGGGATTGAATCTTGATTTGAATCTGCCCGTATATACTTTCCCTTATGTAAATTATTTCGGAATGTTAGTTGTGTTTTCAGGTGTGCTTCTGGATCTTTATTGCATATATTTATTTCTGACTTTCGGCCGGGGTACACCTGTCCCGGTTGACCCGCCTCAGATTTTGGTTGCCAAAGGTATATACTCCCACAGCCGGAACCCGATGTATATAGGATACCTTTTAATAATTCTCGGGGAATTTATTTTTTTCGGACATCTTCTGCTTTTAGGTTATTTCTTCCTGGCCGTGATTTTGATTCACCTGTTTATTGTCCTTTATGAAGAACCGATACTCAAAAAAAGATTCGGAGAAACTTATTCGGAATATCTGCAGAAAACTCCGCGCTGGGTATGACCGTACCTTGCCCGTTTTGTAATCAGCAAATAGATTCCACTGCTTTCTTTTGTCCCGTGTGCGGCAAGAATGTCCGGATCAAACCCCTGTCTACCACCGTCGGCACCCAAATTCTTGTTTATCTATTAAGTGTTCTGGTTCCTCCGTTTGGTTTGGGTCTAACTTTCCGCTATTTGAAATCACCTGATCCCAGAGCCAAAAATATCGGTAGGATATCAGTCATTCTCACTTGTATTGCCTTAATCTTTGTCTGCTGGTTGACCTTTTATTACACCCGAAAAATTACCGACCAGGTAGATCAGGAAATGCAGAAATATCTGGGATTTTAGACCTTTACCATCTGGGCCTGCGGGGTCCGCGGGCATCTCGGTCACGGTTAAAATCGTCTCTCGGTGCCTGTGGTCTGGCTTCGGATACCGCAACGGTTCGTCCGTCCAGGTTTTGGCCGTTTAATTTGGTAATAGCGGTTTTAGCTTCTTCTTCAGAACCCATTTCCACAAAACCAAATCCCTTGGACTTGCCGCTCATGCGATCGATAATTACTGTTGCCGATGTCACTTTTCCCGCCTGAGCAAAAAAAGCAGACAGATTGGCATCAGTCGTATCCCACGACAGACCTCCTACGAATAATTTTGTTGCCATTTTATTTTGTCACCCCCATCCTCGTATTACTCTTTCTCAACAACTGTTTTTTTAACTTGCTTAAATGAAGCTGCAGCGATCAAAAGAAGTATCTAACGTACCATTATACCAGATTTCAAGTTATAATTAACAAATGGCCCAGGCAAAACAACAAAAAAACGAAACCTTTACCGTCAAAGGTGATGAACTGGTTAAAAGGATCAAGGAGCTGATTCACGAGGGAAATGTCCGTAGGATTATTATTAAGGATAAGAATGGAGTTTCTTTAATCGAATTTCCGCTTACCTTAGGTGTAGTCGGTTCGGTTTTTGCTCCGGTTTTAGCCGCCGTCGGTGCTATGGCTGCCCTGGTAACGGAATGTTCCATTACTGTTGAGAGAAAATAATTACTGCCCTGCCGGTGTTGGTGTCTGATTTATATCAAAATCTCTGATTATCGGATTCAACTGGATATTGGAAGCCGTGACACTCCCGTCTGAATTGGTCTGTCCGAACACCGCTACCTTTTCTCCGACCTTCAAATCAGCAGAAGTAGCCGTACCGGCTTTATTAATAACGGTGTTATCACCAAAAATTACTATTTTGCTGCTTCCGTCCGGCATTTTTACCGTGATGGAATCGGTATCACTTCCTATAATCTCTCCGTTTACCGGTCTGAAGGTATTGGGATTTCCGCCGGTTCTGTTTCTTAATCCGGAAGCTGTACCGAATTGTCCGAAACTTACAGGTCTTTTATTTTGCTGATATTTAACCCCGCCGAAAAATCCCGCTCCTGCAGTTAAAAGCGCAACAATAACGGTGATGACAATTGATTTATTCATCTTACTTTTTTAGCCCTCAAGCCGGCGATTAGTGATGTAAGTAAAATCTAACAAACCAAACTGAAAAAAAGCTGAAGGTTTATTCATATCTTAAGGCTTCGATCGGCTGCAGTTTGGCGGCTTTCTGTGCCGGGTACCAGCCGAATAATACCCCGATTCCGGCCGAAACAGTAAACGCCAGCAGGACCGAACCGGGTGAGACCACAAAGACTGAATTGTTGACTTTCGAATACACAAAAAATCCCGCAATTCCCGTCACAATGCCGAAAATTCCGCCCACAAAAGTCAGAATCACCGATTCAGTTAAAAACTGTGAGACTATAACTTTCTTTTTTGCCCCCAGTGCTTTTCTCAGACCGATTTCTCTGGTTCTTTCAGTCACTGACATCAGCATGATATTCATGATTCCGATCCCGCCGACCAAAAGTGAGATTGCTGCCACTCCCGTCAGCATCGAGGTAAAAGTTCCGGCTACCTGAGACGCGGTTTCCAGAATATCGGCCTGAGACATGATGCGGAAGTCGGCATTGGCTACCTCTGAAATTTTATGCCTTTCCAATAATAGATACCCCACTTGATTCTGCGCCGTCGTCATCACTTTTTCACTTGCAGCTTCCAGCGCGATCGATGTCAGATGTTTCACTCCGAAGATCTGCTTTTGGGCTGTTGTCAGTGGTACATAAATTCTGTCATCCTGGTTTTGGAAACCCGAGCCACCCTTTGATTTTGTTACCCCTATGACCTGGAAAGTTTTTCCTGAAATTCTGATCGATTGACCTACCGGATTTACTCCTCCGCTGAAAAGATCCTCTGCCACAGTCGGTCCTAAAACCGCAACTTTGGACATTGCTGTTACATTCTGCAGGGTGATAAATGATCCTGAGGTGACAGCCAGTTTTCTGACTTGGGAATAAACCGGTTCCACGCCTACAATGGTGGTATTTGTGTTATTCCTCCCGGCGGTTACCTGGGCCCGGCCGGTATATTCGGGTGAAACGTTTTTCACCGTTGTAATTTTGGCCGAAGTTTTAATCGCCTGGGCATCTTCATTTGTTAAAGTTGTCCCTCCGCCCATCGCCCCGCGTACCCCTCCCGACGATTGGAATCCCGGTGAAACCGTCAGCAGGTTTGACCCGATCGACTCGATCTGGGATTGAACGGCCAGTTTGCTTGCCTGCCCCATCGACATCAGGGCAATCACGCTTCCGATCCCGATCACAATCCCGAGAATCGCCAGGCCGGTCCTCATTTTATTTACGGCCAGGTTTCGGATTCCGTTTTTCAGTAGTTTTTTAATATTCATGCTTTTTTTGATTTTCGTTGCTTATGTCCGTTGCCGTCCTGGACAATCTTTCCGTCCCGGATATGAATGATCCGTTTCGCATATTCCGCGATATCCGATTCATGGGTAATCATCACTATTGTATGTCCTTGTGCATTCAGCTTCTGGAATATTTCCATGATCTCTTCGGCCTGGGTAGTGGCGATATTTCCGGTCGGTTCGTCAGCCAAAAGTATTGCCGGATCCATCACCAGTGCCCTGGCTATGGCGACCCGTTGCTGTTGTCCGCCCGAGAGTTTATTCGGGGGGTAATTCATCCGGTCGGACAGTCCCACCATCTCCAATAATTTTATTGCCTTCTCGGGTTGTTCTGTTTCAGATATTCCGGCATATTCCATGGGTACAATGACATTATCCAACGCAGATGTCCGGGGCAGAAGGTTGTATGCCTGAAAAATAAACCCGACTTTTTTATTCCTGATTTCCGCCAATTCATCATCACTCAAGTTTCCCACATTCTGCCCGTCCAGGCGGTAGCTTCCGCTCGTTGGCAGATCCAGGGCTCCCAGAATATGCATTAATGTGGATTTTCCCGATCCTGACGGTCCCATAATTGCCACAAATTCCCCTCTGTCAATATTTAAAGATACATCCGACAGAACCACCGTTTCCAAATCATCGGTTTTATACACCTTTGACAGATGGTCCACTTGAATGATCGGGGTTGTCATGACAGTTCTAGAAGCCTCCGGGAGGTCCGCCCCCCTCTATTCTTATTGTTCCGCGGTTAAAGGTATTGGATCCTCCCCCGATTCCGCTGAATGGGGAAGTGGTGTCGGTGCCGGTTTGGCTGCTGCTTTGCGCTGTTATCACCGAGGTCACTACTTCATCACCTTCGCTTATTCCGGAAACAATCTCGGTCTGGGAATCATTTGCGCTTCCGACTTCCACCTGCACGGTGGTGTATTTACCGTCTTTTTTCACCTGGATTGTTGATTCCCCGTCAGCTGTTGAAATCGCGGTGCTCGGAACCAACACCACGTCACTTTTGATGCTGGTAATAATTTCCGCGTTGACGGACATGTTCGGATAAATGTCCACTGTTACCGGATCCAGAAGGATTGTTACCGGATATGACGTTACCCCGGAGCTGACACTGCCGCCGGTGTTTACCGCCAGTATTTTACCGGTAAATGACATGTCAGGGAAAGCATCCAGCGTCAGGCTGACTTTCTGATTGGCTTTTACACTGACAACATCAACCTCTGACAGATTAACCGTGGAGATCAGCTGCCCTTTGTTGCTGATCTTTCCGATGGTCTGGGCAGATACAATAGTGGCTCCGCTGGTATTACTGGTGGCGGAACTGGCGTTGACCACCACTCCGGGAGCCAGCATCAAATCACTGATCACCCCGTCGGCCGGGGCAGTAATTGTTGATGAATTTTCCTGATAATTCCGCAGCGCCGCTGCTACCTGTGCATTGGCATTGGTAATATCCGCCCCGGCATTTAGATATCTGGCTTCAGATACCGTAAAAGCTTTTCGGGTCTGGTCCAGGGTTTTGGTAATGATCATCCGCTCGCCGTCGGTGTATACCTCATGCGTGGCCGGATTGGTGTCATCATCGTTCATATCATCAACTGCCTCCTGGGCATCCAATACTGCCTGCCGGTCATTCCACATCTGGATATCGGTAACGGCTTTGGCGTTCACTGCTTCTTTTACCGCAACCGTCGCATCCAGGTATGCTACCCAGGCCGCTGTCTGTCTTTCCAGGGCGTAATCATCCAATTTTATTTCTGCGATTTTTTGGCCTTTTTTTACGGCATTCCCGTTTGTTACATATACGCTGTCCACCACCCCGGATACTTTTGTGGTGACACTGGTGTTATTTCCCGAAGTAATTGACCCCGAACCGGAAATGGAAGTTATCAATGTTCCTTTTTCTGCCACCGCTGTCTGATATTGTACGGCTTCTGAATTCCTGTTAATTATTTTATATCCGGCCCAGCCACCGGCCAAAAGAAGTAACAATACCGGGAGAATCTTCACCTTCATCGGCCTTTTATTAAACCATTTTTTTAAGATTTTCATTGTATTTATTAATTTGAGTTTCATGCTGTATTAATAACTTATTTATTTAAGCTGAAATTTTGCCAAAACAGGTAATTTAACTGTAAAAGTGGTACCTTTTTTGGCTTCACTTTCAACTGAAATTGATCCGCGGTGCATCTCAACAATCTGTTTGGCAATGGAAAGCCCCAGTCCGTACCCGCTGACTTTTTCTTTGGAGCGGGTACTGTCTGCCCGGTAAAACCGGTCAAAGATATGCGGCAAATCTTTCTTGTCTATTCCCGGACCTTTATCCCTGATCGAAATTAATATATTTCCGTCGGATCTTCCGGCACTTATAGTCACCTTGGCCTTTTCGGGACTGTACTTGATGGCATTATCCAATAAAATTACCACTAACTCTTCCAGGCTGTATCTGTTTCCTTCAATTTCGCCTTTAGTAATATCGCCGGCAATGACAATATCTTTTTTCCTGGCCAGGGGGGTGATTTTTTTTACAGCTTCGTTAACTGCTTCTGCCACATCGAGTTTTTCAAATTTTGTCTGATGATTGGATTTTTGATATTGTGCCAGTTGCAGCAGTGAATCAGATAATACCTGGAGTTTGTCCACTTCAACTATGGAACCGGCAATCAGATTCTTGGCATCTGATAAAGCCAGCTTCTTATCCCGCAGATGTACTTCCATGGAGCTTTTCAAAGCGGTCAGGGGAGTCCGCAGTTCATGCGAGGCGTCGGAGATAAAACGGTTTTGTTCGTCCACCATTTCCATAATCGGTTTAAGTGTCCTTCCTGCCAGGAAATATCCGAAAACCCCGGAAATAACTAAAATTCCTGCGTTAACGACCACCAGCATCAATGCAATCCGCTGTTCCGTTTCTTTTACCAAATCCGTATCCCTGAAAGAAACCGGCGGCGGCGGTGCTCCCCTGTCTATAAATCTTCTTTCAATCCGGAAACGCTGAGCCATCTCAAACCGCTGCACTTCCAGATGCAGCATATTGTAAATGACCAGGCTGAACGAGATACTGACCAGCATGATAATTAAAAGATACCAGGCAGTCAGTTTAAGACGGGCTGAATGGAACATATATTTTTATCCGAATTATTTTAGTCAGAGATTTTATATCCGAATCCTCTGACGGTTTGAATTAATGGTTTAACTTTTTTAAAAGGGAGATCGATTTTATTTCTGAGGTTTCTCATATTTACTTCCACCGTATTCGGCAAAACATCGGCTTCATAATCCCATACGTGATTGATAATTTGTTCTTTGGTCAGAATTTGTCCGGAATGCCGCATTAAATATTCCAAAAGCGAAAATTCCTTGCTCGAAAGCCTGATTGTCTGATTCTGACGCCTCACTTCAAAGGATTTGGTGTCCAGATGCAAATCACCGACCGTTAACACCGTATTCAGTGTTTCTTTCGGGCGTCTGGTAAGCGCCCGGATTCTGGCCAGAAGTTCTTCGAAAGAAAAAGGTTTGGTCAGATAATCATCTGCTCCCGAGTCCAGACCCTCGATTTTATCCCGGATTTGTCCTTTGGCAGTCAGCATCAAAATCGGAGTATGAATCTGTTTGGCCCGCAGCTCCCGGCAGACTTTTATTCCGTCCATCCCGGGAAGCAGCAGATCCAGAATTATCAGGTCATAGTCTTCGGAAGATGCCAGATCAAATCCGTCATTACCGTCAAAAGCCACGTCCACGGCGTATTTTTCCTGCTCCAATCCTTTTTTAATGGAGTTGGCTATCAAATGTTCGTCTTCCACCACCAGCAGTCTCATGACACCAGATTATATCCTCAAAGCTGAAAATTAGCTGAAAAACTAATTATTTGGCCATTAGAGTAAAATTATCTTAATGAATCTGAAAATTTCCGGTTTGATTCTTTTGTCTTTTCTGGTGGGGATATTCCTTTATCCCTATTTGCCTTCATACATGGCTTCACACTGGGGCATTACCGGCCAAGTCGATGGCTATATGACCAAATTCTGGGGTGTTTTTTTCATGCCTTTCTTATCCGTATTTTTGTTCGGACTGTTTCTAATCCTTCCCAAAATCGATCCTAAAAAAGCCAATATTGCCAAATTCCGCCCCCATTTTGACCGCTATATTTTGGTCATGATGCTGTTCCTTTTTTATCTTTACTTACTGACGCTTATCTGGAACCTGGGAGCCAGGTTTAATCTGATGCAATTTCTGTCTCCGGCATTTGCGGTTCTTTTTTATTTCACCGGTATTCTTGTAGAAAACGCCCAACCCAACTGGTTTATCGGTATCCGCACCCCCTGGACTTTATCCAGTCCCCGGGTGTGGCAGAAAACCCATACTCTGGGAGGCAAACTGTTCAGATACTGCGGGATAATCGCGCTTTTGGGTATATTTTTCCCCGAACTTCTGATTTTATGGATATTTGTCCCTGCGTTTGCTACGACTGTCTGGACTCTTATTTATTCCTATCTCGAATTTTCCCGCCGATAATATATCCCGCGGTAGCTGCAAGTCCGATCGCCAGTATTCCATTCAAATACTTATTTCTGATGTGAGCTCTGTCAATATCATCCTGGTCTAACCTGGCGGGATTATTTCCTTTTGAAATCCTGATCCGGTCTGCAGTTGATATCACATTACCCAGAGTCAAGGCGGTATCGATCGGAGGCTGTAATGAGGGCGCGGCAGCAGCCACAACTTCCAGGATGGTTCTGGGAGCATGAGTTCCCAATACTCCCAGTCCTCTGCCGTTTTCCGGTACGGGTTTGCCTTTAATTTCTGCCAGTGTTTTTGCCCAGCTTGGCCCGGTTAAAGTTACCGCTTCCGCCAGTGCAGCCGTTTGTCCCCATTTAGTGTTTCGTTGCCCGGCGGTTTCCGCCCGCAGCAAAGCTCTGGCTATGGCTGAAATTCTGTCCGTTATCACATCTACCAGCTGGCCCCGGTTGGGATCATTACCCTGTTTTCTGGCCAGACTTCCGTCTAAAAGATCCGTTGATATCCCCAAAACCATCGCTGCCACCGGACCCAGTGGATTTTTAGCTTTCCGGTCCGGTTTGTTTTGTTCATGCGCCCAAACCGCTCCCGCAACAGTCAATATACCTCCGAATACAGTTAATCCATCTGCTTTTACCCCCAGCTTATCCAAAGCATCCACAGCCGGTCCCAGATTAATTTTTTTTCTCCACCCGGAATCACGGGTCAAAGAACCTTCAGTTTTCTCAAAAGACATCCGGCCATTATACCCTAATGTTCATGTTCCTCAGCCGCCATGGCTTCTGCCTTGGTCTTATGCACCGTTTTATCGGGATGATTCGGAGGGGAATAAATGGTATATAGCTGTAAAGACTCTGTCTTGGAGGTGTTGATAATATTATGGTTTGTTCCGGCCGGGACAATTGCTGCCCACCCGTCTTTTACCGCTTGCTCCTCACCGTCCATAATTACTTTTCCCTCCCCGCTTTCAAACCTGAAAAACTGATCCACATTGGCATGGACCTCCATTCCGATTTCCTCTCCCGGTTTCAGACTCATTAATACCAGCTGACAATGTTTGCCGGTAAATATCACCTGGCGGAAAAACTTATTTTCGGCTGTTTGATCTTCGATATTTCCTGTATAACCTTTCACTTTTTTATTTCACCTCCTTCATTAATTATTTTTTAATACTGTATAACCAGTTCATTGGAGTATACTCCACAGGCTTCTTTCTCAAAGCTGCAAACCCGGAAGTAATAAATTTTACCTGCTGCCAGAGGGCTGATCTGATACTCACTGGCTACAGGATTGCTTAGATAATAATGATAATCCCCTTCACGGGGAGGATATGTCGGACCGGGGTTGGCAGACCAAATTACTTCAAATCCCCGGGGGGAATAACCTTTCACCTGCCAGCCAAGAAGCATTGTCCCGTCTCCTTTTTGACCGGTTAAAGTAATTGACCTGACAGTGTAACTTCCGCTCGGAGATCCGCTGCCGGTCGGTGTGGCGGGGATGTTGGTCGGGATTACTTCAACTGCCTTAACGGGTTCGGTTGTGGGTTTGGGTGTCGGCAGGGGAGACACCTGAGGGCTGATAATTTTCTTTTGCGGCTTTTCCATGGTTAATCCCAGATAACCGGCTCCGGACACAGTCATAATCAAAAGTCCCAGAGCGACAATTATTCCCCATCTTTTTCCGCCGCCGCCGCTGACCGGTTTGTTTTCAAATGCGGGTTTAAGAACACTGGTCTGGGGGTTTTCCGTTTGAGTTTCCGTACCTATTACGGGAGGCTGATTAACAGGTTCCATAGTCTCAAAAACTATGTCTTACCGGTATGAAATTGTCAAGCTTTAAGGTTGCTTATTATCATCCGTTTCGAATATACTTGCGAAGTCTTTATCACAAAAAATATGAGTAAAATTAATTTTTACAGGCTTTTAAAAAGCGAACTGTCCCGGTTGGATACCCTGAAGGTGACCAAACGCCGCGAAAAAGTTATCACCGGTTTTACGAAAAGGTAAAGCCCTGATTGATAATCGCTCATTTCTGGTTTTCAACTCAAACGATTATTTAGGTTTTCGTTTTCGTCCGAAACTGCTGGACGCCGAGCATCGGGCGGCTGAAAAATACGGTACCGGGCCGGGGGCCGTGCGTTTTATTTCCGGGACATTAAAAATATATCAGGAGCTGGAGGAAGCTTTAGCATCTTTTCATCAGCGTGAAGCGGCGATGTTATTCGGAAGCGCTTTTTCAGCCAATCTGGCGGCAATATCATGTTTGATTAAAGGTCAAAATAAAGATTCATTGGTCAATTCAGACACCTTGGTAATTTCCGATGAATTAAACCACAGAAGTATTGTTGAAGGCATTCGGGTAGCCAATCTTCCTGATACCCAAAAAATAATCTTCCCGCACTTTAATTTATCAAAGTTAGACGAAATATTATCTGAAAATGCGGGTAAATATTCACGGGTATTAATAATTACAGACGGAGTATTCAGCATGCTTGGTGAATTTCAAAATTTGAAAATAATGCGGGAGATTACTGATAAACATAATAATAAATATTCTCAGGGGGTTTTGCTTATAGTTGACGATTGCCATGGAATAGGAGTTTTGGGAAAAAGCGGCAGGGGAGTGGAAGAAACATCGGGGGTTAAAAGTGATGTTTTAGTGGGTACTTTGGGGAAAGCTTTCGGTGCTGACGGCGGGTATGTGACAGGAGACCGGATATTAATTGATTACCTTCGGGAGTCAGCGGCAACATATATTTATTCCAATCCGGTTTCACCCGGAACGGCCGGAGCGGCTTTGGCGGCTGTTCGTCTGATCAGGTCCCCCGCCGGTAAAAAAATCATAGCTGGTCTTCAAAAAAACATTTATGAGTTTAAACGCCTTTTATCCGGTTCCGGAGTTATTTTTGCTGTCGATTCATCCCACGCCATTCAGCCCCTGCTCTTAGGCGATACCGCCAAAGCCAAAGCTCTGGAATCATATCTTTTCCGACACGGAATATTAACCACCAGCATTACTTATCCGGTAGTCCCCAAAGGGCGTGACGAAATCCGGGTTCAGCTGTCAGCCGCCCATACCCGGGAAGATCTCAAATATTTTGCCAAGATCGTAAATAACTTCTACAATTAATATATGCGTCACGGTTCAATTATATTTGTTCCCCTGGCATTTGCTTTGGTAATCACTCTGGCCGGATTGGGTTACTTTTTCAGCACCAAAAGCAATTCTTCTTATACCGACCAGCTGCCCGTGTTTTCCGCTCCGACTCTGATCCCGACACCCACTTCCACCCCCACACCGACCCCCACCCCCACACCAATCCCCACTCCCACAGCCGTTCCTTCACCCAAACCTACTGTCAAACCGACCTTGCCCCCGATCTCCGGACCGCCGGGAACAGGTTTGACCAGAGCCACGGTGGCCACTCCCAAAGGCAATTTCCTAGCCACAGTCATGACTTTTGACATGAGTTCCACCCGGATGATTACCGATACGGGAAATGATAACAACTGTGCTACGGGTTGCGTGACTATGCCTCTGGCAAATTATATCGCCCGCTCCGGGGGATTTGCTGGTGTTAACGGGACATATTTCTGTCCGGCTACTTATCCGGACTGTGCTTCAAAAACCGACAGTTTTGATTTTCCCGTCTACAATTCCCGGCTGAATAAATGGATCAACGGCGATAAGTTGGGATGGGCGGAGCGCAGGGCAATTTTTTATACCGACGGTTCCGGAGCTCACTTCCAAAATAACTCGGCCGGTTTCGGCGGGGGATTAAACGCCGGTATCATTAATTACCCCGGTTTGGTTGACGGGGGAAATATTCAAATTGACGACAATCAGTCCGGTTTGTCGGAAAAACAGCGGGCCAAAGGCACCAAGGTGGGGATTGGTCTTAGAAACTCCAGCACCGTTATGGTGGTGATTGCCTCAAACGTTAATATGCTTGAATTTGCCCATGTTTTTAAAAGCTTAGGGGCAACCGGCGCACTCAATCTGGATACTGGCGGATCCACCGCGGCTGTATATAATGGGGGATATATTTACGGCCCGGGCAGGGCTTTACCCAATGCGGTGGTCTTTGCCAGGAAATAATTATTATGACCGGTCCCAATTTGATTTCCGAAAAAGTCGATCTGACGGCTCTGATTAATTCCCACATAGATCTGATTGACCGTCTGAAAAAAGAACGGAGCCAGCTTAAAGAGATGTTGGATGATTTTTTCCGAAATGACTCCACCTTCCAGACCCATGACGCCGCGGCCAAAGAAGCTTCAAAGATCCGGACCCAGACAAAAAAACAGATATTAAAACAGCCTCAGGCTGCGGATCTGGCCGGCCGCATCCAGTCTCTGGCCTCGCAGATCAAAGAGCACAACGGGGAATTGTCGGGGTATCTCCAGGATTACAGTAGGACTTCCGGAACCAATTCGTTCGAAACTCCGGACGGCGAAGTTCGCCAGATAATCTACGTGGCCAGGCTGACAAAAATCGGCAAATAGGTTACGGGTTGTGAGTTGTAAGTTGTGAGTAGTATTATATTAATGTATGTCCCTGCCCGACGAACATCTTAAGACTCTGGTACTTAATGCCAAACTGGTGGACGAAACCAAACTCGCGGAAATCGAACGCTTTGCCGTAAATACCGAACTGACGCTGGACCGGGCACTTATTCAGAAAGGTGTGGTAACCGAAGAAAAAATGGCTTCGACTGTCGCCGAGTTCTATAAAGTCCCTGCGATTAATTTGACCAAAATGACAATCCCGCCGGAAGTATACAATCTCATTCCCGAGCGGTTTGCCAGAAAACATAAAATCATCCCTTTCGAGCGTAACCCCGAAGGTATAAAAGTGGCCATGGCCAGTCCGGACCGCACCGATTTGCTGACTTCCGTTGCCAAGAAGACCGGTTCCAAAATCTTTGTTTATTATGCCTCCTCTTCGGATATTACCGGCGCCCTGAGATCCTACGAAAAGGATTTGCAGAAAACCGTGGAGGATCTTTTAAAGGAAGACATCTGGAGCAAGACCAGCGTCACGGAAGACCCCCCGGTAGCCAAAATTGTCGACCTGTTAATTGATACCGCGTATCAGGAACGGGCTTCTGATATTCATATTGAGCCTCAGGAAAATTCCACTCTCACCCGTTTTAGAATTGACGGCATGCTGGTTGATGTCATGAGCGCCCCCAAATATCTGCATGACAGGATTATGACCAGATTAAAAGTTTTATCCAGTTTGCGGACTGACGAACATTTGACTGCCCAGGACGGTAAAATGCGCATGGATCTGGAGGAAGAAAATCTGGACATCCGGGTTTCGATAATTCCCGTTGTTCAGGGCGAAAAGGCGGTTTTGAGGCTACTGTCTTCCCGCTCCCGCCAATACAATTTTCAAACCCTGGGCATGAATGAGACCGACCTGAAAAAAGTTGAAGCTTCATACAGCAAATCTTTCGGTATGTTGCTGTCCACGGGTCCGACCGGCAGCGGCAAGACAACTTCCATTTATTCCATTTTGAAAATTCTTAATACCCGGGACAGGAATATCACTACCGTTGAAGATCCGGTGGAATACCGGATCAAAGGAGCCAATCAGATTCAGGTTAATGTCAAGACCGGTCTGACTTTTGCCAATGGATTACGTTCCATCTTAAGGCAGGATCCCAATATTATTTTCGTCGGGGAAATCCGTGACAGTGAAACGGCCGGAATTGCGGTAAATGCCGCGTTGACGGGTCATTTGGTTTTGTCCACCCTGCACACCAATGATGCCGCGACTGCCATCCCCCGGCTGTCGGATATGGGTGTGGAACCTTTTCTGGTTGCTTCCACGGTTAATATTATTATTGCCCAGCGTCTGGTGCGTCAGGTTTGCAGCCAGTGCAAAGCGGAAACCCAGCTTACTCATGCCGAACTGGCCAAAAATTTCCCTGCCGATATTATCAAAAAAGTTTTCGGCAATTCCAAAGATCCCCAGGTGTCCACGGGTCAGGGTTGCCGGATTTGCAGAAATACCGGTTACCTGGGCCGGGTGGGTCTGTTTGAAGTCTTGGAAATCACCCCTGAAATCCGGAGACTGATTATCGAAAAAAGCGACTCCGATATTATCGCCAAAAAAGCCATGGAAGAGGGCATGACCAGTATGATGGAAGACGGTCTGATCAAGGTCAAAAACGGTACCACCACTATCGAGGAAGTCCTGCGTGTTGCCAAATCGGAGTTTATTTCCTGAAATAGATTTTTATGGCCAAGCCCCTCAAAAGCCTTTCTTTAAGCGGCAGCGAAAAAATAAGTCTTATCACCAATCTCTCTACCATGTTAAGTGCCGGTATTCCGATCGTGGAAGCGGTCAACTCCATGCTTGAGGATACCAAGGGCAGCCAGAAAATTATTCTGGAAACTTTGCGTACGGATCTGATGCAGGGTAACCGGATTTACTCCTCATTTTCCAAATTCCCGGGTTGTTTTGATGCCGTGACGGTCAGTCTGATCAAAGCTTCAGAGGAAGCCGGTACTCTGGAAACCACTTTAAAAGACCTGCGGGCTCATATTCAGAAGGAAATGGAATTTATCGACAAAATCAAAGCCTCACTCATCTACCCCGTGGTAATCATGATAGTTTTTATTGCCATGATGGCTTTGATTTTGATTTTCGTTGTTCCTAAATTGGCCAAAGTATTTAAAACTCTGAAAATCTCCCTGCCCCTGCCGACCAGAATTATGATCACCGTTTCGGATATTATGACTCAGAACACTGTCCCTTTTGTTATCGGGCTGATAGCTCTCATTGGATTTATTATTTATATATTCAAGGCCAAAAAACCGTTTTTAATTAAGGTCTTGACCTCCCTGCCTCTGATTTCACAATTGGCCAAGGAAATTGATCTTACGCGTTTTACCCGGAATTTATATCTGCTGCTTTCTGCCGGGCTACCGATTGCCACGGCGCTGGAGTTGTCACAGAACGTGGTTATCCGCGAAAAAACCGCCCAGCTTATCAAAACCAGCCGGGAAATGGTGTACGGCGGAAAAAGGTTTTCCGACGGATTGCGCACGGGCAAAGGTTATTTGCCTTCGATTATGATCAAGCTGGTGGAAGCCGGGGAAAGAAGCGGTTCTTTGGACAAATCCCTGCAGGATATTTCGGAATTTTTGGATTATCAGGTCAGCAACTCTCTGAGAAACCTGACCGCGCTGATGGAACCGGTGATGCTGGTGATGGTCGGGCTCTCCGTCGGGGCCATGATGATGTCAATTATTTCCCCCATCTACGGCCTTATTGGCCAAATCGGAGGCAGATAATATGCGCAGGGCTTTCACCCTGATTGAATTGATCGTGGCTATAGGTGTGATCAGTATTTTTCTGCTCACTGTTTTACCGAATATGTTGGCTCCGGTCACCCGTTCCTCTTTTGCCGAAAGCCTGGCGCTACTCTCTTCGGATATGCGGACCCAGCAGTTAAAGGCCATGTTGGGATCTGCCGAAAACTCCGTCGGTCCGACCGTATACGGTATCCACTTAAACGTTGATAATTATGTGATGTTTTCCGGTCCGGGATATCAGGCGGCAAACCCCTTAAACTTTACGGTAAATCTGGACCCCGGGCTGATTTTTTCTTTCATTGATTTGCCGGGTGCTGATGCGGTTTTTAGCACCGGCAGCGGTCAGATATTAAATTTCAATGATACCCGTACATTCACCCTTTTGGATTCCCGCTCCGGTCAGTCTCTGATTATTTCGGTTAATAAGTTTGGAGTGGTAGATGAAATTCAGTAAATCCGGTCAGTCATTGGTGGAGATTATTATTGCTATGGGTCTGTCCGCTCTTATCCTTCCTACCGTTTATCTGGGCCTGGTTACAGTCAGGGAAAACAAAGCCCAGACAGTCCAAAGGGCCGAAGCTGCAGCCCATATACGCGAACTCACGGAAGCAACCAGGCAGGTCCAGATCCGGGAGCATGGCTGGCTGGATTATTTTGCGGTAGCGGACAGCACGGTTTTTCATCCCGAAATTGACACTGACAATTCCTGGATTTTGGCATCGGGGACCCAGGTTATAAACGGTTATACCCGCTCTGTCACTTTTTTTAATGTTAATCGGGATTTCACTCTGCCTGACAAGCCGATTGTAGAAACCGGCGGCACTCCGGACCCCTCCACCAAAAGAATAGTCTATCGGGTGGCCTGGGATACTCCCCTGCCGTCATTTATAACTTCCACCCAGTATCTGACCCGCTATATGGATAATCTTTCCCAGACTTATACTACCTATACCGAGTTTGATGCCGGAACCAAAAACGGGATATCTGTAAACCACACTTTACCGCCTGTTGTACCAGATGACGGGGATATTACTCTGGGTGGCGGAGGCAGCGGGGACTGGTGCCAGCCGGATCTGACCCTGGCCCAGGTTGATCTGCCCAAAAGCGGGGTTGCCAACGCTCTGACGGTCATCCCTGCAGCCGGGGCCTCCCCTGGATACGCTTTTGCCGGAACAGGCGAAAACGCATCAGGTGTTTCTTTTGCCAAAGTTATCATCACCGATACCGATCCGCCGGTAGCCTCAATTCCCACCCCCGGGACATTTAACGGATATAAAACCAACGGTGTTTTCGGTGAAGAAAATTATGCCTATCTGGCCACTGATAACAACTCCAAGGAGATCGTGATTATCGATCTCCAGACCGATCCTTATTCCGAAGCCGGCTGGTTTAATGCCCCCGGAAACGGGAATGGTGACGGCATCTGGGTTGAAGGTAATACAGGTTATATGACCAGCGGCGACAAGTTTTATACTTTTAATCTGACCGGCAAATCCGGCGACCGGGGTCTGCCTGTTAATAATGACCATATAATTACTATGGCCGGAACCGGCCGCCGTATCCGGGTTAAGGAAAATACAGCTGACGGGAAAATTTACGCTTATATTGCCGTCGACAGTTCGTCTACTCAAATGGAAATTATTGATGTCACCGATCCTGTAATTCCTGTGAGAGTCGGCTGGGCAAACAGTGTCAATAACGAGGGAGCTACGGATATTTTTATCAATGAAACTTCCACCCGGTCATATCTGGTTACCACGGTCTCCGCCGCCGATCCGGAATTTTTTATCTTTGATGTTTCGGATAAAACCGGTAATCATACATCCATTGCCAGCCAGGATTTGGGCGGAATGAGCCCCAAGGGAGTGGTTGCGGTCACCAACAATAAAGTTATTACGGTAGGCACGGGAGGCACTGAATACCAGGTATTTAATTATGATGATGCCGTGAGACTAATTTCCTCCTGCGGCAGTTTAAACATTGACGCCGGGGTCAACGGTATCGACACCGTGATTCAGCCCAGCGGGAATGCTTTTTCCTATATTATTACCGGCGACGCCAGCACCGAATTCAAGGTTATCCGCGGAGGCCCCAGCGGGGTGATGGGGGAATCCGGCGATTATGAAAGTCCTGTTTATGATATCGGTTCATCCACTGCTTTTAATCGTCTGTCCTACAACGCTTCAATCGTACCCGGAGTTACCGGCATTTCCTTCCAGTTTTCCGCAGCCGATCCGGTAGGGGATTGTGCAGGCGCAAGCTTTGTTTACAGGGACATTGATACCACCGGGGTAATTCCCCTGGATGACGATAATGTGGGTTTCGAAAATCCGGCTCAATGCTACCGCTATCGGATTCATTTATCCACAATTGACCGTAACCAATCACCGATATTATTTGATGTGACTTTTAATTATTCTCCTTAAATTATGAAAAAAGCTTTCACTTTTATCGAAATTCTCATATATATGGGCCTGGTTTCGGTTTTTCTGGTCGTTCTGGTAAACATGTTTATCACTCTTCTGGAAACCCAGCTGGAAACCACCGGCAGTTCCGCGGTCGATCAGGACGGCCAGTATATTCTGGCCCGTTTAAATTACGACCTGCACCGGGCCGGAAACATTCTCACTCCGGGGGCGGCGGGTGAAACAACCGATACTTTGAGTTTGGATATCGGCGGTAATACCTATACTTATTCTGTTTCCGGCCGGAAACTTCAGCTGTCGGTATCCGGGGTCACCTATCTTCTCAATTCCTATGCTGCCGATACCACCGTTTTCTCCGTCACCCGTCTGGGTTTTGATTCCGGTACTCCCAGTGCCCAAATTTCCCTGTCTTTGGAAAGCGAAGATATTTCCGGTGCCGGCAATGCCCAAATCCGCAGTTATCAAACCACGGTATCTCTAAGATGAAACGCGGACAGACACTGGTTGTTCTATTAGTATTTATGATGGTGGCAATTACTGTGATTACCGTCTCTGTTCTGTTGGCAATTTCCGCCTCCCAGTCCTCCGGACGTGCGGTGTTCACCTGGCAGGCATATGACATTGCCGAAAGCGGATTAAATGACGCTTTAATGAATTTACTCAGAAATCCCTACTACACCACTCCGCCCGGGGGCAGCACATTGACAGTAGGGGACGGAATTGCCACAATAATGGTAACCGGTACGGGGGGAAACAACGTTATCATCTCCTCCGGTCAGGTAGGAAGTTACGTCAGGGTTGTCCGGGCGGATACTTCCTATAACGGAAGTCTGGTTGTTACATCATGGCGGGAATCATACCCGTAAATATATGAAAAAAACTGCCCCTACAGTCGTTAATGTCAACCGCGATCGTTTAAGTCTTTGTAGTTTTACCCACCTGGCACCGGTGGTTTTTAAATTTACTTCGGCTATGGTTTCGGATTTGGATATTGTCAGTGGTCCGGAATTATCAGCCGGAATAAGAGGTTTTATTGAAACCAATAAAGTCAGACCCACGCCTCTGGTTCTGATTCTTTCCCAAAATGTCTACTTTGAAAAAAACTATCCCGGATCTAACCCCCCTTCTTCCGAGGAAATGGATGAGTTTATCAATACGGTACCGTTTTTTACCACCAGCTCCAAGCTTTTCCGGGTTATCAGCGGTTACAAGCAGGTGGTCATCAACCGGGATTTTTATGAATGTCTTAAAAGTGCTTTTGAGGAATTGGGTTTTCAGGTAATGGCTGTGGTTCCCGGTTTTGCTCTGGGTCAGGGGGCGGCAGCCGAGTTTACCGCCGAGACCTGCAGGTTAATTTACCGGAAAATGGACCAGATTATTGTCGACAGTTTAATCGGTGCCGGGGAAGAGACATTTCACCGGAAGGAACAGGTTTATCTGGAAAAAAATAAAATTTTGATAATTATTGTCTTCTTTCTTCTTCTGGGGGTTTTAGCCGGCACCGCGTATTTAACTCTGAGAAAATTACCGGCACCGCGCCGTACCGTTCCTTCCCGGGCCGTAGTGGTGCATACCCCGGTTCCGCTTTTACCCACACCTTCCCGATCCGAAAGTGCTACTCCCTCGGCGATTTATCTCCAGACTTTGACAGTCCAGATTCTCAACGCCTCCGGAGTACCCGGACAGGCCGCGTCAGTTTCCTCACTCCTTAAATCTCTGGGTTTTACCAAAATCGAGACCGGAAACACTTCCCGAGCGGCAGATAAAACATCAGTAATTATGTCTCCTCAGGCCGCCACTTCCGCCGGCACTTTCGTTACCGATTTTCTCAAAACCCTGTATCCAGATTTAACATTTGAGCAAAATTCTCAGGCCAAATTTGACCTGACGGTGATTATTTCCGAAACTACCCCTTGACAAAGTATTTTCCCAAGCCCTACAGTATATGTACATGCAAAAGAGACTGCCCCGCAAAGGATTTACCCTGATTGAACTTTTGGTAGTTATCGGAATTCTCGCCATTTTACTGACCATTGTTTTAATTGCCATTAACCCCGCCCGCCAGTTTGGTCTTAGTCCAACGATACCAAGAGGAGAAGTGAAGTTCTTTCGGTTCTTAATGCCGTTCATCAGTTTCAGGCCGACCCCGCAAATCGTGGTGTATTACCGACAGCCATTACTGTAGCTAATCTTCCAATCTGCAGAGTTGATCCGCCCGATCCTGCCGTCTGTGCTGATTTGTGTGCCGATTTGGTTCCCACTTATATTTCCGCCTTACCGGTAGATCCTGAGACGGTTCCGTCAGATCCGATTACGGATTGTGACCCCATTACTAATCCCGCTTATACTACCGGTTACGAAATAGTCCGGGACGCTACAGGCAGAGTCACGGTTACCGCTCCCGCAACCAGTACTTATACCAATCCGGCGCCCATTACCATTACCCGTTAAAAACAGGTAGACTCGGGATATACCCCGCAAAGCGGGGTTTTTTTATGGTTTTAGCTCTTGTAAAGAACTTAAATTAGCTTTACATTAGTATTTACATGCCCCGTCTTTACCGCCCACTGATTCTGCTTCTGGGAGTGGGATTGGTTGTCATTGTCGGTTTTCATTTTGGTCTGTCCGCTTTAACCGATCCCGTTCGTTTTGCCGGATGTTCCTCCCTGTCCGATACCGGTGAAATTGATCCCACTCAAACCGTTGCCATCTGGCAAAACCGCAGTCTCAATGCTCCGCTGGCATTGGCCGGTTCACTGACTGATAAAGAAAAGCTGGTTTTAGGAGCCGCTTCCGGGGAAAAATGGATAGAAGTGGATCTGGGAAAACAAATGCTCGTCGCCCATCAGGGCGATACCATTTTTTTGCAAAGCTCCATCTCCAGTGGTCTCTGGAACAAAACCCCGGTGGGGGAATACCGCATCTGGTACAAAATCCGCGCCACCAAGATGGAGGGCGGAAGCCGTCTGAATAATACTTACTATTATCTGCCCAATGTCCCGTATGCCATGTTTTTTAAGGGCAGCTACGGAATTCATGGTACTTACTGGCACAGCAATTTCGGCACCCGTATGAGCCACGGATGTGTCAATACTCCCACCCCGGTTGCGGAAAAATTATTTTACTGGACCGATCCCCAGCTTCCAGAAGGCAAAGGTATTATCCGGTCCGATGACAGCCATCCCGGAACCATAGTGATTGTTCATGACTGATTTCGTAATCATTTTCCTGGCTGACTGGCTGATATATTTTTTAGCTTTCGGGGTGCTTTTTTACGGCGTGGTTACCCGCAGCAAAATATTACTGAGGCAGTGTCTGACAACCGTATCCGTTACCTGGTTTATCGGCTGGATCATAAAAAACCTGTTCTATTTTCCCCGCCCCTTTATTCTTACCGGCCAAATTCCGCTGGCAGGTCTCCCTCTCGACGGGACTTTTCCCAGCAACCACACCGTGATTGCTTTTTCCCTGGCTTTTCCCTTTCTCCTTGCGCGTCACAAGGGGGGATTGGTGATTCTGACAGTGGCTTTTCTGGTAGCTCTCGGCCGGATTTTGGGTGGTGTCCACACCACAGTTGATATAGCGGCAGGAATTCTAATTTCTGCTTTGATTTCCCGGATAATTCATCGCTGGGGTTGACTCCTGTCACTCACAATGCTAGACTGCTAAAAAGTATATGGCATTCCCGATTATCAGGTCTTCACCCAAATCTTTACAAGCCGATCAATCAGAAACTTTACCGGTAGTGGCTTTGCGCGAAGGGGTGGTTTTCCCGCACACCGAAGCTCACTTAACTTTCGGCCGTCCCAAAAGTAATGCCGCCATCGAAGCTGCTTTAAAAACCGACAAAAGGGTCATTCTGGTAGCCCAAAGGCAGCCTACGGCCAATCCTTCACCGGATGATCTTTATCCCGTCGGCACTCTTTGCAGCATCGAACAGGTCGCCCCCTACGGAAACGAGCTTCTGGCTCTTGTCAGAGGGATCGGCCGGGCAAAAATCGACAGATTTGTGTCCACAGACCCTCACTTTATCGCCGAAGTCCGGGAAATTCCCGACGAGCTTTCCGAAAATGATCAGTTGGTGGCTTTGGGCAGACAACTGGTCGCCGAATTCAAAAATGCGTTCAATTTAGGTAAATCCGTGGAATTTCCGGTCTTTATGCGCCTGATGGCCGGGGTTTCCGCCCCCGAACTGGCAGACCAGGCTGCCAATTCTTTAGAGGTCAGTACGCCCGTAAAGCAGGATATTCTGGAAACTTACAATGTCCAGACCAGACTGGAGAAGGTCCTGCAGAATCTGGTTCATGAAATCAAAGTTTTGGAGCTGGAAAAAACCATTTCTTCCAAAACTCATGCCAAATTCGAAAGGGGTATGAAGGAGCAGGTCCTCAGAGAGCGGAAAAAAACCATTCAGGAAGAGCTGGAAAAGTTGGGAGCGGAGGAGGAAGGTGAGGATGATGAAATGTTTCAGCTGAAAAAGTTAATCAAAAAAGCCGGTATGCCGGCGGAAGTTCGCAAAAAAGCCGAAAAGGAATTATCCCGCCTGGCCCAGATGAGTATTCACAACCCGGAATCAAGCTATATCCGAAGTTATCTGGACTGGCTGGTGGAAATGCCGTGGGCGGCAACAACCGGCAGCCACGTATCTTTATCCAAAGCCGCCAAAGTTCTGGATGAGGATCATTACGGTCTGAAAAAAGTTAAGGAAAGGATTCTGGAGCACCTGGCCGTTATGAAGCTTAAAAATCTTCAGGACGATAAACCGGCCGCCGGTCAACCCACCATTTTATGTTTTGTCGGACCTCCGGGTGTGGGTAAGACTTCGATCGGTAAATCCATTGCCCGGGCTTTGGGCCGCAAGTTTGTCAGAGTGTCTCTGGGCGGAATCCGGGACGAAGCCGAAATCCGCGGCCACCGCCGGACTTATGTCGGCAGTCTCCCGGGCAGGATTATCCAGGGGATCAAAAACGCCGGTACCCAAAATCCGGTATTTATGCTGGATGAAATTGATAAACTGGCCAGTGATTACCGCGGAGATCCTTCATCGGCTCTGTTGGAAGCTCTGGACCCCGAGCAAAACCGGGAATTTTCCGATCATTATCTGGAAGTTCCCTTTGATCTTTCCCGGGTGATGTTTATCACTACAGCCAATCTTCTGGATACCATTCCCCCGGCACTTCGGGACCGCCTGGAAATTATTCCCTTTGCCGGTTACACTCTGGAGGAAAAAACCCATATTGCTGAAGATTTTCTCTGGAAAAAACAAATGACCTCCTCCGCGCTGAACCGGACTTTTTCTCTGGAAAAACCGGCTTTAAAGGAAGTTATTCAGCGTTATACCCGGGAAGCCGGTGTCCGCGATCTGGAGAGACAGCTGGCCAAAGTTACCCGTAAAATTGCCCGCCTGCTGGCAGACAAAAAGAAAGTCCCCGGCTCTATTGATAAAAACGACATTCACAAATATCTGGGTCCCCCGCGTTTTCCCGAAACCCTGGCTGAAAAGAAAAACGATATCGGTATGAGTACCGGTCTGGCCTGGACCGAGGCCGGAGGAGACATTATGTTTATCGAAGTCGCTCTCATGCCGGGTAAGGGTGAACTGCAGCTGACCGGCCAGCTGGGTGATGTGATGAAGGAATCAGCCAAAGCGGCTTATTCCTACATCAGAAGTCATTGGCAAAAACTGGGGTTAAGACCCGATTTTTACAGAAGAATTGATATTCACATTCACGTTCCGGAAGGCGCGGTTCCCAAAGACGGTCCTTCAGCCGGCCTGGCCATAGCCACAGCCATTGTTTCGGCTCTTACAAACATTCCCACCCACAAAGACACTGCCATGACCGGGGAGATCACTCTGCGGGGACGGGCACTGGAAATCGGCGGGGTCAAAGAAAAAGTGATTGCCGCTCACCGGGCGGGTATC
The DNA here is from genome assembly GCA_963736875.1 of Candidatus Amesiibacteriota bacterium. Taxonomy (GTDB): domain Bacteria; phylum Patescibacteriota; class Microgenomatia; order CAZETR01; family Amesbacteraceae; genus CAVTQH01. Next base: position 317,750 of record CAVTQH010000002.1, read on the forward strand.
AAACGGATTATTATGCCCAAAGACAACAGAAAAGATCTGGAAGACATTCCGGCCAGCGTCAGACGCGACCTCAAATTTCATTTTGTTGCCGATCTGGATGAAGTGCTCAAACTGGCTCTGACCAAATCCTTTATTCCCAAAAATGCGGCTTCCGCCCGTCCCGCCTCTGCCGGGATCATTCGCCCTCTCGGGGTAATCCGCGCTTAATATCCCGGATTTTGGTTCTTCAGATACGCCAGAGCCCCGTATAATCCGCTTTTTTCTTCCAGCTGCCCGGGTACTATTTCCGGCAATTTGGGAAACATCTCCATCTCCAAAGCTACATATTCAGAAAGCTTTCGGATATTGATTTTTTTCATCACTCCGCCTCCCAATATCAGTATTTCCGGAGACCATAAAAGTATTACATTATGGATTCCGACAGCCAGAAGCCTGGTTTCCTGGTCCCAGACTGCCGTATCCGTAATATCTTCGGGCTTTTTCCCGAATATTTTTTCCATAGCTTTCCCGCCGGCAAACTCTTCCCAGTATCCGACTTTTCCGTTCACGTCAATAATCTGATGTCCCGGTTCAAATCCCCAAACATTTGGGCAAATCTTTCCGTCAACCACTTTCACCCCTCCGATTCCCGTTCCCACTGAGAGATACGCTACTATCTGGCTTCTTCTGCCCGCTCCCATGGTAGCTTCTCCCAAGCCTCCCATCGCCACATCATTATTTATATATACGGATGCCCCGGTGATTTCCTGAAGGTTTTTTATTAAAGGCTTGCCTTCCCAGTTTGATAAATTCGGCGACCGGAGAAGACCGGATTTGCTTTTGTCCAAAACACCGGCAATACCCCCGCCCGCCAGACTGATCTTGTTTTTCCCGGTTAATTTCTTAATTATTTTTTCAATATTTCTCATGGCAACCTCATAATTTTGATCCGTCGGAATTGTCAGACTTTCACCCAAACTCACTCCGTCAGGGGAAATTGCCACTCTGGTTTTTGTCCCGCCGATGTCAAAAACTACTTTCATACTTGAATACCTTCCTGATTAGTATAGTATATTATTAAATGCCCCTAAAGGTGCTGATGTTTGGTTGGGAACTCCCACCATTCAACAGCGGAGGACTGGGCACGGCTTGTTATGGGCTGACCCAGGCTCTGTCTCAACAAAACATCGATATCACGTTCGTTTTACCGCAAAGAGTCGGCGTCAAAGCCGATTTCATGAAACTGGTTTTCGCCGATCTGGAAGGTTTTGAATGGCCTCCGGAAATTACTCCCTATGATACTTTAAAAATGCTTCCCCCCGGGATTCCGCCGGATATGGTCAGAGATCTGTTATCCGCGGTAAATATGTATGCACGGCGGGCGGCTGCCATTGCCAAAAAACACAAATTTGACCTGGTGCATTCTCATGACTGGCTGTGTTTCCCCGCAGGCGTCGTGGCATCACACGTTTCCCATCAGCCGCTGGTGACCCATGTCCATGCCACGGAGTTAGACAGAAGCGGCGGAAACGGGGTTAATCCCACAGTATTCGGAATAGAAAAGAACGGGATGCATCACTCCGGGGCGGTAATTGCCGTCAGCAGCTTCACCAAAAATTTGCTCAAAACTTATTATCAGGTCAAATCGGATAAGATTGATGTGGTCCACAACGGTATTAATGCCGATGAGTTTGACATCCCCTTGGATGAGCAGAATCCTCTGGACACGTTAAAACAGGCCGGATTTAAAATTGTGCTGTTTCTCGGCCGCCTGACTCTGCAGAAAGGACCGGACTATTTTCTCAAAGCCGCTAAAAGGACTTTGGAGTATTATCCCAAAGCCGTTTTTCTCATAGTCGGTTCCGGCGACATGGAGGGGCAGCTGGTAAATGAGGCTGTCAATCTGGGTATTTCCGACAAAGTCCTGTTTGCCGGTTTTCTTAGGGGGAAAATGCTGACCCAGGCATTCAAAGCCGCCGATTTGTTTGTCATGCCCTCGGTTTCCGAGCCTTTCGGACTTACTGCTCTGGAATCGGTTGCCGCCGGTACACCGGCAATAATTTCCAAGCAATCGGGTGTATCGGAAACCATGTCCCATGTTCTCAAGGTCGATTTCTGGGACGTGGAGGAAATGGCAAATCAGATAATTTCGGTTCTTAATTTTTCTTCACTGCACGTTGCCCTTAAAGATAATGGTAAACATGAGGTCAAAAAGGTCTCCTGGCAGGCGGCCGCCGCCAAGACTATCGAAATCTATAAAAAAGTTCTGGCAAAAATAGGATAAAATAAGAACTGGTGCCCGGCGTTAAGCTCAGAGTACTTTCTTTATGCCTGCAATCTGTTTGTATTTCCAGGTCCACCAGCCGTACCGGATAAAAAAATACCGGGTTTTTGATGTCGGTCATGACCCATGACTATTTCGAAAGCCCTCCGGGTGACCGGTTGAATAACCGGGATGTTCTGACCAAAGTTGCCCGCAAATCATACCTTCCCACCAATGCGCTGTTTCTTGGAATTATTAAATAAATATCCCCAGCTAAAAATTTCGTACTCTTTCTCCGGGGTTTTACTTGATCAATTAGCCGAGTATTCTCCTGAAGCCCTGGAAAGTTTTCAGAAATTATCGGAAACCGGCCGGGTGGAAATCTTAAGTGAAACTTATTATCACTCCCTGGCCTTTATTTTTTCCAAAGATGAATTTGACCGCCAGGTGAAACTTCATACCCAAAAAATAAAAACTCTTTTTCATCAGGTTCCCAAAGTATTTCGAAATACCGAACTGATTTACAGAAACGATCTGGCCGCGGAAATTGAAAAACTGGGTTACACCGGGATTTTAGCCGAAGGAGCGGATCATGTTCTGGGCTGGCGCAGTCCCAACTTCCTGTATCGTCCGGTAGGCTGTCAAAAAATTAAGTTAATGCTTAAAAATTACCGCCTTTCCGACGATATCGCTTTCCGGTTTTCCACCGTGGGATGGAGTGAATATCCTTTGACAGCGCCCAAATTTGCCCAATGGGTTTCAGCGATAAACGGATCCGGGGATATAGTTAATTTGTTTATGGATTACGAAACCTTCGGCGAGCATCAATGGGAGGACACCGGAATTTTCAACTTTCTCCGCCATCTGCCGGGAGAACTTCTCAACCATCCCGATAATTATTTTGTTACCCCGTCACAGGCTATTAAAAATTTGCCGGCGGTAGCCGAGCTGGATTTCCCTCACTTTGTTTCCTGGGCTGATGTTGAACGGGATATTTCCGCCTGGCTGGGTAATCCCATGCAAAACGATGCTTCCGCAAAAACTGTATGAGCTGGAATCTGCCGTCCTCAAAACCCACGACGCATCACTAATTTCTGACTGGCGCCGCCTGCAAACATCGGATCATTTTTATTACATGTGTACCAAATGGTTTGCCGATGGGGATGTCCACAAATATTTCAATCCCTACAATTCGCCTTACGAAGCCTTTATTTCTTTTATGAACGTTATTCAGGACTTAAAACTCCGTCTGGAATCGTTAACCCCGAAATCCAAATCCAAAAAATAACCTATGCCTGATGCCCGGTGGTGGACCAAAGCGGTAATTTATGAATTGTATGTCGATAAATTTGCCGGAAATTTTCCGGGACTGACTGAAAAACTGGATTACTTCACGTATTTGGGAGTAAATACTTTATGGCTTCTGCCCCACTACCCTTCGCCGGGTATCGACGGCGGTTATGACATCTCCGATTACCAAAACATCAGGGGTGACCTGGGAACACTGGATGATTTTGACCGGTTTTTACAAACAGCTCACCAGCGGGGTCTGAAAGTCATCATTGATCTGGTTTTAAATCATACTTCAGATGATCACTCCTGGTTTAAAGAAGCCAGAGTCCTCAAAAGACAACCCTAAACGGGATTGGTACATGTGGAGTGACAATCAGGATAAATTTTCTCAAGCCTTTGTACATTTTTCCGATATTAAAAACAACAGCAATTGGATTTTCAATGAATCTACCGGCGATTATTACTACGCTACATTTTATCGGGAGCAGCCGGATTTGAATTGGGATAATCCCGAAGTGATGGCAGCGATGCTTAAGGTGATTGATTTTTGGCTGGGCAAGGGAGTGGATGGATTTCGTCTGGATGCTGTATCGCGTTTGGTCAAACGCGACGGTACCAATTGCTTTGCTCTTCCCGAAACCCACGACGTTCTCAAAAAAATCAGAGCCCACATCGATTCAAAATTTCCCGGTATTGTTTTGATTGCCGAAACCGGCGGCTGGCCGGATGAGGCCAGAACTTTTTTCGGAAGCGGTGATGAATGCCAGATGGTCATCAATTTTCCCCTGGCGGTTAAATTATTAAGCGGTATCAAAAACCGCGATTTGGAAGGTGTGGAAAAGTTTGGCAATGGTGCGGGGATATTCCGGGTGCCTGCCGCTGGGCGGTATTTCTCACCAATCACGATTCCGTGGATGTGTTTTTTTTAGGCAGCGATGAAGAAAAACAGGAACTGGTAAAAAGAGCCGATCCGGCCGGACATTTTACCCAACCCGGGGGTTTGAGCATCGGCGCCCGTCTGGCCGAAGTCTGTCAGGGAAATCCGGATGATATTATCTGGGCGACCCGGCAGCTTCTGTCCCAGCCGGCAGTTCCGGTAATTTATTACGGCAATGAAATCGGCATGAGAAACCAGAGTTTTCCGGAAAAACCGCCGGATACCAGAGTCTGTGTTCGCGGTCAGTTTGATTGGGCGGAAGCTGAACGTCAAAAATCCGACCCATCTTCAATTCTCAATCAAGTCCGGGAAGCTATCCGAAATCGGAAAAACTAGCTTCTGATCAGCGCCAATACTTCGTCCCTCTTTTGCTCCATTAACTCTTTGATTTTAGCTTCCAGGTTTAATCTCAAAAGGGGTTCTGTATTTGATGGTCTGACATTAAACCACCATTCAGGATATTCCACGGAAATCCCGTCCAGGAATGACTGCTGTCCGTCACTGTATTTACTTTTTATTTCTTCAATTTTAGTATTAACGTCTTTAACTTTTGTATTAATTTCCCCCGAGTGAAAATATATCGCATAAGGTTTCCACAATTGCGACAACTTTTTCCCCGACCTGCTTATATAATCAAGCAGCAGACCTACCAGAATAGTTGGAGCTTCAAAAGTTCCGTATTCCTGTTTGAAAAAATAATGACCTGATATTTCACCGGAAAATACAATATTCTCTCTCAGCATCTGCTCTTTTATCAGTGAATGTCCCACCCGGTTCACCACTGGGACTCCTCCGGCGGCTGTAATCAGATCCACAGTCGCTCTTCCCGGCCTGATATCGTAACCCATTTTTTCCCCCGGATATTTAGCTAACATTATTTGGGCGACTATTCCTCTTAATACATCTTGTTGCACGGTATCACCGTTTTCATCAATAAAAAAATACCTGTCAGCGTCCCCGTCTGTGGCAATCCCCAAATCAGCATTTTGTTCCAGTACAGCCTTTTTCACCCAGGCAAGATTTTCCTCTTTCAGCGGATCTGCCTGATGAATCGGAAAAGTTCCGTCCAGTTCAAAATTCAGTTTAATAATCTTACAATTGCTTTTATTAAACATCGCTTCTGCATCCAACCCCCCCATGCCGTTAGCAGTATCAATGGCAATTTTAAATGGTTTAATATTGGACCAATCTACCCACTTTTTTTGCACATCAACCATTTCGTCCAAAACACCGGATTGGTTTCCTGTTTGACCGGGTTGCTCATCAATCCAATTATTTTCCACTACCCAATCTCTCATCTGCTTTATTCCGCTTGCCTCCGAAACAGGAATTCCCCCGGACCTGACCATCTTAAATCCGTTATACTCCGGCGGATTATGAGATGCTGAAACCTGAATTCCGGCATCGAATCCGTAATAAGCCACTCCGAAATAAAATGTCGGAGTTGAAGCCAAACCGATATTAACTACATTCACCCCTGATTTCACCAATCCCTCAATTATCTTTTCGGACAGGTTTGGTGAAGATAATCGCATATCCCGGGCAACCGCAATTTTTATTTGTTTTCCTGCATTCTCAGACTTTATCAGCCTGGCAAAAGCTCGTCCGATTTTGTAAGCTACCTCCTCGTCAATTTGACCGGGAAATATCCCTCGGATATCGTATGCCTTAAAAATTGAGGGGTCTACCTTCATTGATACAGATACTATACAATATACAGATAAAGCTGCCCAATGACTGAAACCAAACCCCCGATCGATCTGGCTTACTTCTCCATGGAGATCATGCTGGAGTCGGATATCCCGACTTATGCCGGCGGCCTGGGTGTTTTGGCCGGAGATCTTTTACGCTCCTGTGCTGACCAAAAAGTCCCGGCGGTGGGAATAAGCCTCGTCTACAGCGGCAAATTTATCAAGCAGATTGTTCTTCCCGACGGCCGCCAGCAGTTTGAGGAAAGGGATTGGCAGAAATCCGACCAGCTGCAGCTTCTGCCGAACGAAATCAAGATCGTCATCGACAATACCGAAATTACGGTCGGCTGCTGGCGCTATGACATTGTCGGCCTCGACGAATTTGTCGTCCCCGTATTCTTATTGGATCTGGATGTCATCGAAAATCCGCAGTGGATTCGGGAAATCGGCCAGAATCTTTATGATGTTTCCAAAAGCCACTTCCGTATTTGCCAGGAGTTGGTTTTGGGTATCGGGGGGATAAAAATGCTCAGGTCACTGGGTTACGAAAGATGTCAAAACCTATCATATCAATGAAGGTCATGGCGCGTTTGCCACTCTGGAACTTTTAGCTGAAAATAACTACAAAGACGACGAGGTCAAAAAAAAGTGTGTTTTTACCACTCACACCCCCATGCCGGAAGGTCATGATAAATTCGGCTACGATTTTGCCTATAAATATGCCGCAAAATATCTTCCCCTGCATATCAAAAAATTAGCCGGGGATGATTGCCTGAACATGACTCTTCTGGGTATGAATTTAAGCAGGGAAAGCCTGGCTGTTTCCCAAAAACACCAAAAGGTTTCCGAGCATTTATTTCCGGGTTTTAAATTCGGGTTTGTGACCAACGGGATTCATCACCGGACCTGGGTGGGTTCCTACTTCCAGGATTTATTTGAGCATTATATTCCCGGGTGGCTCGAAGATCCCTCACTTTTAAAACAGGCAGTTAATAAATTACCCGACGAGGCCCTCTGGCAGGTGCATAAGGAAAGTAAAAATGAGCTCATCCAGTACGTTAACAAACACATGCCCAACTGTCTGCCGTACATAGGTTACGAGATGAAATCATGGGATTTCTTTGACACCCGCACTTTGACCATTTCTTTGGCCCGCCGGCCGGTAGGTTACAAACGGCCCCTTTTAATTTACAAGGATATCGAAAGGCTGGCGCGGATCGGTGCCGGTAAAATCCAGATTATCCAGTGCGGCCGCTCTCATCCCCACGATCCCATATCCCAGGACTTTATTCACCAGATTATCGAAATTTCAAACCGCTTAAAGGGAGTCATGAAAATTGCTTTCCTGGAAAATTATTCTCCCAAAATTACCCGTCAGCTGGTAGCCGGGACTGATGTCTGGTTAAACACCCCCAAAAGGCCCCTTGAGGCTTCAGGAACCAGCGGCATGAAAGCCGCCGCCAACGGTGTTCTCAATTTTTCCGTTCTCGACGGCTGGTGGATTGAAGGATTTACCCAGGATCCCCTGGCAGGCTTTGCCATCGGTGCTAACGATGACAGTGTCGAACCCAAAAATGATGACGATGCTGACGCCATGGATTTATATAACAAATTGGAGACTGAAGTTGTACCTTTATATTATGATCACCGGCCTGAGTGGATTTTACGCATGAAACATGCCATTTCCCTGGCTGCCTACTTTAATACCCACCGCTGTCTGGATGAATATCAGTCCAAAGCCTGGAATAAATAGAAAAGATTACCGCCTGGAATAACTTCGTGATTAAACTATGTTTTTGTTTAAATAAGTATCTTGTAGTATAATACGGCCGATAGTAGTGAAATATGAGTACCAATTCTTTGCCGGCTGATATCCGAAAACAACTTCGCCAGGAGATTGAGCGAAAAAATCTGACGGAAATGCTTCTAACTGCGGTTGACGAGGAATATTCCAGGTTTGATCAGAATCTTAAACTGCTCAGGATGAATGCGGCTTCTTCTGAAGATGTTCAGAAAAAAGCTCAGTCTATGCAGGATGCACACCGTTCATATCAAGAGTATCAGGGTCATTTAGCGGAGATTCTTAAGCAGGCAGAAACAATTAATCATGAATAAGGAAACTGTTAACAAATTACCTGCCTCGGATATTGTAAACAGGGTTAATAGTATTCCAGGCCTTCATTTGGAGCGCCTGTATCAGGCCCGGCCGGAATATCTGACTCAGGCAGCGTTCGTGGAAATGTTATCCCGTGATCCCGGTGTGGCGGAAAGATGGTTTGATTTTCTTGAAAATAAAGCTCAGCTTGATGCTCAAAATTCCAGGGCCGAGCTTATCAAACATGTGGCAGTTCAGGATTACAGAATCAGCAGTTTTTCCTATCACCTGACTATGGGTGAAAGGGACGAACTGGATACATTAGCCCGATCCATGAATCAAGCCCGGAAACGGTCAACAAACGGCCTTATCGGCGCCCTGATGCGCCATCATCTTATTACCCGGGACATGATCGGCAGTGATGGGAGAATAAATATTCCCGAAGACAAACGGATCGGTTTATTAACTTACGCCCACGGATTTAAATTATCTGAAAGATCGGTTAAAAACTTTTATAAGCGGGAACCGGTACCGGATGTGGTTTCTATGCCTGAAATTCCTGCGGTAGAAACTGCGTCTTCGGAAGCCTCCTCCCAAAATCCGAAACCACCTTGGAAATCCAAAGGCAGATTGATTTTAAGCCGTATATTTCGTTCATCCGGATTACCCTCAGAAGAAGCAGTTTACCCCTAACCTGACAAAATTATATTTTGAATATGTGACCCCGGTGGGATTCGAACCCACAATTCCCAGGATGAGAACCTGGTGTCCTGAGCCGTTAGACGACGGGGCCGGTTGAAGCAATTTTAACTTCCCCGAGGGCAATTGACAAACAATTTTTCTTAAGCTAATATTCTAGAGCGCTTTCAGAACACCCCGTTAGAACGGGGCTCTTTTTTAAACGGCAAACCCAAAGTTTATGAATAATCACAAGATATTGGTTACCGAAGCAGGCCTGACCGAACTCAAGGCCGAGTTGGCGGATTTAAAGGATGTCAAACGTCCGGCATTGGTAGAACGACTGAGCATTGCCCGCAGTATGGGGGATTTAGCCGAAAACAGCGATTATATCAGTGCCAAGGAAGAACTTTCGTTTTTGGACAGCCGGATAGACGAGCTGGACGAACTGATGAAAAATACCAAAGTTGCCGTCCCTACCGGTAACCACCAGGTGGATTTCGGCCATACCGTCAAAGTTAAAATCAATTCCGGTGAAACTTCATTTCAGATTGTAGGTGAACCAGAAGCCGATCCGGCTAAAAGGAAAATTTCCCATTCTTCACCGTTAGGTTTAGCCTTGATGGGTAAAAAAGTCGGCGACCGGGTGGAAGTTGAAGCCCCGGTAGGCAAGATACTTTATACCATTCTTTCTATAGAGTAAGATTGTTTCATGAGTAATTCCCGATTGGAGGAGATTCGGCAAGCCCGCCTTGCCAAGCTGCAGAAATTTATCAGTCTGGGTATAAACCCCTATCCGGCAAAATTCTCCCGCCCTCATATTCCGATTTCACAAGCCCGGGATAAAAAAAATGAAGTGTCCGTAGCCGGCCGGCTGTGGCGTCTGCGGGAGCACGGAAATGTGATTTTTGCAGACCTCAAAGACGCCTCCGGTCAGATTCAGCTCCTTTTCCAAAAAAAGAATTTGCAGGATAGATTCAGTCTGCTGAAACTTCTTGATGTCGGTGACTTTTTAGGAGTGACCGGTAATGTAATTTCCACCCAGGCCGGTGAAATTACCGTCGACGTTTCGTATTTTGAAATACTGTCCAAGTCCCTAAGACCGATTCCCGATGATTGGTATGGATTAAAAGATGAAGAGGAGCGTTACCGTCACCGCTATGTAGATCTGATGTTGGACGGCAAATTGCAGGATTTGTTTGCGAAAAAGTCTGTTTTCTGGGACAGTATGCGTCGTTTCTTACAGAAAAAAGGTTTCATGGAAGTAGAAACTCCGGTACTTGAAAATGTTTTCGGCGGGGCGGATGCAAATCCTTTTGTTACCCATCACAACGCCTTGGATCTGGACCTGTATTTGCGCATCTCCATGGGAGAACTGTGGCAGAAAAGGCTGATGGTGGCAGGTTTTGAAAAAACTTTTGAAATCGGCCGTCAGTTTCGCAACGAAGGCATAAGCAGGGAGCATTTACAGGATTACACCCAGATGGAATTTTACTGGGCATATGCCAATTTTGAGGATTCAATGAATTTGGTAGAGGAAATGTACCGGTATGTGGCCAAAGAGACGTTTGGCAGACTGGATTTTGACATCTATGGCCACCATGTGGATTTATCCAAACCCTGGGCCAGAATTGACTATACCAAAACCATTTTAGATAAAACCGGAAAAGATATTACCAAGTTGAAAAACGGCCGGGAAATGGATGAACTGTGGAAACAAGCCAGAAAAACCATTACCGGACCGGCATTCTTAACAGGCCATCCGGTTGAGGTTTCACCTTTGGCTAAAAGGCAGGCGGAAAAACCCGATTTTGTTGAAAGATACCAGGTAATAATTGCCGGGAGTGAATTGGGTAACGGATATTCTGAATTAAACGATCCGGTTGATCAGGCCCAGAGATTCCAGAAACAGCAGGATTTAAGAGATCAGGGTGACCAGGAAGCACAGATGTATGATCGGGATTTTGTGGAAGCTCTGGAATACGGCATGCCCCCGGTTACCGGTTTCGGAGTCTCCGAACGCCTGTTTTCCTTTTTAGCGGATAAAACCAGCCGGGAATGCGTTTTATTCCCCCTTCTCCGCCCTGAAAAGTGATATCTTCCAATATCTTCTAATATATACTAATATTATCCAATTATGGATATTAATCAGTATAAGTGGAATGAGACACCCCGAATCCGGCAGTTACAGATTGAATTGGAGGCGGTCAAGTTGGTTTTGGAAACCACCCGGATATTCCCTCAATTGGAAGTCAACCTTCGTCAAAATGCATTATTAAAAAGTGCTGTTTATTCCGCCCGGATCGAGGGATTTCCCGATACCGAGCAGATTCCCCGTAAAGAAAGCCAAAACCTGATTTCCGCTTACAGATACATTTCTTCTCCCCAAGTTCCGTCCAAACTGACAATCCCCTTAATCAAAAAATTTCATTATTTAAGCTTAAGAAATCTTTCAACCGGGGCCGGAAAATTCCGTCAGGAAGCCTGGGCGGTATATGCTCCCGACGGCTCCGTTATTCATCTGGCTCCGCCATTTTACAAATTACCGGAACTTATGTCCCGGTATGTCGATTATATTAATCACAGTACCGCTCCGGCAGGTATCAAAGCTGCTTCAGCCCAATTTATCTTTGAAAAAATCCACCCCTTTGCTGACGGCAATGGCCGTGCGGGCCGGCTCATTTCCTCATTCATTCTGGCTTCTTCCGGATACAGCTTCAAAGGGCTGGTCCCGCTGGAGGAATATGTGGATTTGCACCGGGATGAATACCACGCCGCCCTGGAGCCCAGTCATAATATGACTGATTTTATCGTGTTTTTTCTGACTGCCGTCACCGGTCAGGTCAGAAAGTTTCTGACAGACTCTGATTTATCGGCACCATTCAGGCCGGAAACAGGATTACCTCTTCGCCGTCAGGAAATTATCTCGATAGTCAGGGAACATCCGTACAGTTCTTTTGATTTTATCTGCCGCAGGTTCGCTGCAGTCAATCCCAAAACTCTGCATTACGATATCCAAAAACTTATTATCGGAGGGTTTATTAAAAAAATCGGTACCACCAGGGGAGTGGTGTATATCATCAATTCATAATAAAATCAGTCCCATGATTACCCATGATCAGGCTTTGTCTTTAATCCGTACCCATGTCAAAAATGAGAATATTGTCAGGCACATGCTGGCTTTAGAAGCCGTTATGGGAGCCCTTTTTGATCACCTCAAACCTGCCGATAGCAGCACCAAAGAACAGTGGATGTTAGCCGGTCTCCTGCACGACGGGGATTATTGTGATGAGGTTCCCCATAATTTGCAGGGTATAAAAATTGTTGAATGGGTAAAAACTTCCGGGTATGAAATTCCGGACAATGTGGCTCATGCTATGGCTGCCCACAACTGGACCAACACCGGAGTAGAACCAAAAAACCGGATGGATTGGGCTATTTTTTGCGCCGATTCTTTAACCGGCCTGATTGTCGCCTCGGCACTGGTAATACCTTCCAAAAAATTGGCTGATGTAATAATCAGTTCCGTTCTCAAGCGTTTCAGGGAGTCGGGTTTTGCCCGCGGTACCCGCCGTGAAGACATTGCCCTTTGTCAGGACAAGTTGGGATTATCTCTTGAAGAATTTGTATCCATATCTCTCACAGCTATGCAAAATATTGCCGGTGATATAGGTTTATAAGTATATGAGCAAACAAATGGAATATAAGCAGGGATACATGGCGGAGACATTGGGGAAAGTCATAGTGATTACTGATTTTGTCTCCATGATTATTGCCACTGCGGCCAAAGTGGAAGTTCCGGATTTTGTTTACATCTGTCCCGTGGCAATAGGACTCATCGGTTTAAACATGATATTTAAAGGCCGGGAGATGATGATGCGGAACAAATTCCGGTAACTCCGTACCAATTGATGTAAAATATTCTCAGAAACCTGTATGCTCGATATTAAATTTATCCGCGAACATCCTGACGAAGTTCAGAAAAACATTGATTTCAGAGGCGGTAAAGTAACAGCCTCTGAGGTTTTGGAAATTGATAAAAAAAGGCGGGATCTGATCGTAGAAATTGAGACTATTCGGGCCAAGCGAAACCGTCGGCCGGGTGAAAAGCCGGACGCCGGTGAGATGGACGAGCTTAAAATACAGCGCCGGAAATTGAAGGATCTGGAAGGGGAGTTGGCGGTCACAGAAAAGACTTTTGAGGATAAACTCTCCCGTTTGCCCAACATGTCTTCTCCGGATATGCCCAAAGGCAGGGGAGATGCGGATCATGTTGAGCTTTGTGCCTGGATTCCCAAAACAGGTTATCTTTCAAAGGACCAAGCTCGGGACCGGTTTTCATTCGGCTCAGTATATGCCCCAAAAATCCGGCAAACACCATGTAGATTTGGGAAAAGAATTGGATGTTATCGATATCGAACAGAGCGCCTTGGTCTCCGGTTCCCGCTTCGCTTATATCAAGGGAGATCTGGTGTTATTGCAGTATGCGCTGTTTGATTTGTTAAAGAAAAAACTGTTGACCGAGGGCTTCATTCCCATGTCTGTCCCGATACTGGTCAAAGAACGGGCATTATTTGGTACCAGTCATTTTCCTGAAGGCCGGGATCAGGTTTACCAAATCAATACGGAATTTGTTGAAGACAAACAACCTCTTTACCTGGTCGGTTCTTCCGAACCGCCGCTTTTTGCATATTATATGGATAAAGTACTGGAGGAAAAGAATTTACCGGTAAAAATGTTTGCCATTAGTTCGTGTTTTCGAAGCGAAGTCGGCTCCTGGGGTAAAGATGTCAGGGGAATAAAAAGAGTACATCAATTTGACAAATTGGAGATGGATACTATTACGGTTCCTGAAAAATCCCGGGAGATGATGGAATATTTAAGGGGTATTAATGAATGGCTGATGCAGCAGTTGCAGCTGCCGTACCGGGTAATAAACAAGTGTTCTGGTGACTGCGGTTATAATGCGACCTATCTTCAGTATGATTGGGAAGGCTGGTTGTCTACCCAAAAAGAATTTATTGAGTTGGGTACGGATACCGACGCCTCCGATTATCAGGCCAGACGTTTAAATATTTGGTACAAAACATCCGATGGCCAAAAAAGATTGGTCCATACAATCAATGACACCGGTTGCTCCACCCGGATGCTGATTGCTATCCTGGATAACTGCCAGAATGCTGACGGATCAGTTACCATCCCCGAAGTTCTCCGGCCTTACATGGGTAAAGACAAAATTCTTCCCGGGATCTAAAATAAAATTGTGACAAAAAGTCAGAAAAAACGGATCGGTTTCTCCCCTACGGCAAATAATTTTTATTATAGGATTTGCCGGCCGCTTTCTATGGAAAAGCAATCCCGGATTATTTCTTGCAGTAATATTTCTCAATTCGGTTTCCAGCCTGATTATCGTCCCTAACCTGCTTTTGGATAAATACTTTATTGATATTCTGGTAACCAATATCGGCAAACCCAATCCGGAAAAGACTCTGAAACTTATTATGTTGATTGTCGCTGCCAGGCTGGGGTTGGCTCTTTTTCGCACCATTTCCAACCGTCTTTCCGGTTTTTATTCCCGGTCTTTCTTTTGGCACAATAACCAAAGGCTGGAAGTAATGGTGGGGGAGAAATATGCCACTATCAGTGTCCCGGTTTTAGAAGATCCGAAGTTTAAAGACCGGTACAACCGGCTGGAACGCGAAGGTTTGAACCGTGTCCAGCGTGTCGGTGAAAATTTTGTCCGGATTCCCCAGCATATCACCGGAATTATTTCTTCATTATCGTTCTTTTTTACTACCGAGCCGCTGGTGGTGATAGTCTCCCTTTTGTCACTTTTGCCTTCGGTAATCGTGGATCGGATTTACATCAAAAAGGATTATCAGCTCGACCAGCAGGTCACTCTTCTTCATCGTAAACGGGGAATGTATTACTACTATCTTGGCCGCAGCCGGTCCTATCTTGAATCCCGTCTTTTAAATATCCATAAATATTTAAGCCGTAAAGTGTACGATCTGTGGGAAGAAATTATCACCCGCCGCCTGCGCCTTCTGCGATCCTGGCGGACTCTGGGGTTTCTGGCAGGGATCATTGACAATACGGTCTCCTATTCATTTGATGCCATTTTCGGTTTTCAGGCCATCATCAGCAAAATTACCATCGGTACCGCCCAGGCTTATATCAGGGCAATTTCCACATTCAAGTCCAGCGTTACCGATTTAACCACCAATCTTATGGAGTTGTATGAAAATTATTTCTATCTTAATGATCTGCATTGGTTTCTGAACCTGGATACCCCTTATTACAGTAATTCGGGACCGGGATTACCGCCGTCGGATAGGATAAAAATCAGTTTTGACCATGTCTGGTTTAAATATCCGGGTTCAAATAATTGGATATTAAAAGGAGTGACTTTCGGCATTAACCCCGGGGAAAATATTGCTCTGGTGGGTAAAAACGGTGCCGGTAAAACCACTCTGGTGAAGCTTCTGTGCGGCTATTACACGCCCCAGAAAGGCCGGGTAACAATTTCCGGAATTAGTATTAATGACATAAATAAAGTCGATTACTGGTCCAAACTTTCAGTCCTTTTTCAGGACTCTGATGCTTTCGGAATTACAGTCAGAGAAATTATTGCCGCCGGAAATATTTCAAAGATATCGGACCAAAAATCCTTATCGACCACGCCAAATTGGCCCAAATTGACGATTGGATTCAAAGTCTGCCCTTAAAATACGATAATCCCATCGGCCGCGATTTCGAAAAAGGGGTTACCCCGTCTTCCGGTCAATGGCAGAGACTGGCCATCGCCCGGACTTTATTCAAAAATCCCGAAATCATGGTTCTGGACGAACCGACCAGCAATGTCGATCCCCAGGCTGAAGAAAACATATTTAATCAGATTTTGGCGACCGGATTGGACAAAATCATTTTGTTTATCTCTCACCGTTTTTCAACCGTCCGCAGGGCTAATAAAATTCTGGTTTTGGAGGATGGAAAAATATCCGAACAGGGGACTCATGACGATCTTTTAAATGCCAATGGCACTTATGCCCGCCTTTTCCGCCTCCAGGCAAAAAGTTATCAGTAATTTTGAATGCTAAAATACTATGATGGATAACTCTCTGATTACATCCAGCCGGATTACCGATGATTTGGCCCGGCAATTAAATCAGCAAAATGAAAAGCAGGTTAAAGATGAAGAAGTTCTGGAAGGCGAAGTTGTCGGGGACACACCCGGTTATGCAGAAACTTCTTCCGGCTCGGCTCCGCACTTGCCGGGGGATTCCAGTCCCGAAAAAGAGCTCAGGTCCCGCATAGAATCCGGCGAGTGGGACAATCTGGATGATCTGGAAGCTTTCCGGGCGCGGACTCCTGAAGGTCAGTTAATGGCCAGGACGGAAAGCTTGGATTTCCGTATCCGTCAGCTGGAACAGCGCCTGCCGCTTCTACTGAATCAGCATCTTCAGGATGCTTATATCCAGGTCCTTAAAAAAGTCCATGCTTTAAGAAAAACCAAAGGGGCGATTTTTTACTTTTTCTATAAAAACTCGGGTCAGCGGGATTTAGACAGCGGTCGGTAAGTTATGTTTGACTTTTTTAAGCCGAAGACTCTGGAAGAGGTAGATTCCGAATACAGCGGCCGGATTCGGGTGGTTTCAAACTCTCGGCAGCCGTCATCTGGCTACCGGACCCTTAACCCAAAGCGGAGGGTTGGTCAAAGAAGTTTGGGATCCGGTATTAAAAAAATTCGGCCGCAAAAATAAATCCTGGTTGATTTTGGGATTGGCCGGCGGAACCATCGCCAAAATTATTTCCGACAGACTTGTCACCATCCGTGATTACCGGTATTGAAATTGATCCTCTGATGATCAAATTGGGTAAGAAATATCTTGAATTGGGAAAAATTCCCCGTCTGAAAATTGTAATTGCCGATGCCGAAGACTATTTTGCTGAAGACTAACGACCACTATGATTACATCCTGGTCGATATGTATCTTGGCGACCGGCTTCCGGATTTTGTCTATGATATCAAGTTTCTTAAAAAACTGCGTCAGTTAGGGAAATTAATAATTTTCAATCATCTTTTTTACGATGATGATAAACGTCGCAAAGCCGGAGAACTTGTAACCGGACTAAAAGATATTTTTCTTTCGGTGAATCTGATGCGTAAACTCACAAATTTACTAATAATTTGCAGTTAAAACAGGTATAATATTCGCTGGTTTATGTTCAAATTCTTAAATAAATTTCTCGATTTCAATCAGAAAGAAGTTAACCGCCTGTATCTTAAAGTAAACGAGGTTAATACTCTTACCGAAAAATTCTCCAAGTTAAAAAAACCGGAGGATTTTGCAGCTGTTACCGCCGAGCTCAAAAAGCGTCTTTCAGACGGCGCTTTGTTAAACGATTTGCTCCCGCCGGCATTTGCTGTTGTCCGCGAAGCTTCTGATCGGGCAATCGGATTAAGACCTTATGACGTCCAGTTGATGGCGGGAATCTGCTTTCATGAAGGCAAGGTTGCCGAACAAAAAACCGGTGAAGGCAAAACTTTATCAGCGGTTCCCGCCCTCTACCTCAATGCCCTATCAGGTCAGGGGACACATCTGGTTACAGTCAACGACTATCTGGCCCGTCGTGACGCCGGCTGGAATGGTCCCACTTTCCATTTATTGGGTTTGTCGGTGGGCGTTATCATGCATGAACAGTCATTTTTATACGACCCGACTTACTTTGATCCGGCTCACGGTGATGACCGGCTGGCTCATCTGCGTCCCTGCACCCGTCAGGAAGCGTATGAAGCGGATGTTACTTATGGCACCAACAATGAATTCGGTTTTGATTACCTGCGGGATAACATGGTAGGGGAATTGTCGGAAATGTCCCAGCGCGGGCATCACTTTGCCATTGTTGATGAGGTGGATTCGATTCTTATCGATGAAGCCCGTACTCCTTTGATTATTTCCATGCCTGATACCGAACCCACCCAGAAATACTACGAATTTGCCAAACTGGTCGATCGTCTGTCGGGGGACACCGATTATGTAATTGATGAAAAACATAGGACCGCCAATCTCACGGAACACGGCGTTAAAAAAGTGGAAAAAATGCTCGGTGTGGACAATCTTTACGAAAAAGATTTTGAAACAGTCCATCACATGGAAAATGCTCTCAAAGCCCGGACTCTGTTTCTCAAAGACAAGGATTACATTATTAAAGATGACGAAATCATCATCGTCGATGAATTTACCGGCCGGCTGATGCCCGGCCGCCGCTGGTCGGAAGGCATTCATCAGGCGGTGGAAGCCAAGGAAAATGTCCGTATCCAGCAGGAGTCAAAGACCATGGCCACCATTTCTTTCCAGAATTACTTCCGGATGTACGAAAAACTGGCCGGTATGACCGGAACTGCAGCCACCGAAGCCGAAGAACTGCAAAAAATCTACAAGCTGGAAGTGGTAATCGTTCCTACCAACAAACCCATGGTCAGGCAGGATTTGCCCGATATTGTGTACAAAACCACGCGGGCAAAATATACGGCGTTAGCCAATCAAATAGCGGAACTGCATACCAAAGGTCAGCCGGTACTGGTGGGAACCACCTCGATCGAAAAAAACGAAATGGTCTCGGAACTTTTACACCGCAAAAAAATCCCCCACCAGCTTTTAAATGCCAAAAACCACGAGCGTGAAGCTCAGATTATTTCCGAAGCCGGCAGGGTAGGTGCTGTAACCATAGCTACCAATATTGCCGGCCGGGGAGTGGATATTGTTCTGGGCGGGACTCCGCCCCCCAATCCCAAGTTCGTTCTGGGCCAGGACCGTTTGACCGATGCCCAATACAAAAAAGAGATGGATAAATGGCAAAAAGCCCACGACGAAGTGGTGGCTGCCGGCGGTTTGTGTGTTATCGGCACCGAACGGCATGAATCCCGCCGGATCGATAATCAGCTGCGCGGCCGCTCCGGCCGTCAGGGTGATCCCGGCGCCACCCGTTTTTTCCTGGCTCTGGATGACGATATCATGCGGATTTTCGGCGGTGAGCAGGTAGCCAAAATTATGGGTTTTCTCAAAATCCCTGAGGATGAACCGATTGAACACGGCATGGTTTCCAAAGCTATCGAGCAGGCCCAGGTCAAAGTCGAAGGTTTTAATTTTGACGCCCGTAAAAGCGTGGTTGATTACGACGATGTGATGAATAAACAGCGGGAAATTATTTACGGTCTGCGCCACCGGGTTTTAAACAATGAAATCAAGGACGAAGAAATTTTAACCAAACTTACTTCCCAGATCAGAAATGTTATCAATATTTATGCTCCTCACGGAGTTGTTGAATCGGAAGTTTTACCTATTACCACAGCTCTGGTGGAAATAGTTCCCTTTGATGACAATTCCCAGACCGCCCTTTCAGCTCAATTTAAACAGCTGAGTGTAGCAGACGAAATTTCCAAATTAACGGACCAGATTATTACCGAGGCCTTCCAGAAGCGCCGCTCCCAGGTAGGGGATGATGTCTGGAAGCTGATTGTGAAGTTTTCATACCTTTCCGCCATCGACCATCTTTGGGTTGATCATCTCGACGCTGTTGATGATTTGCGATCCGGCATCGGTCTTCGCGGTTACGGTCAGCGTGACCCCCTGGTTGAATACAAAGGAGAAGCTTTTTCCATGTTTGAAAGATTGATCACTCAGGTGGAATCCGAGTTTTCCAAGCGTCTTTTCCGGATCCAAATTGGCTCCCCTCAGGAAGAGAGGCGGCAGGTCAGTCCCCAAATGATTGAGATCAAGCCGGATATGTCTGCAGTTACCGCCGCCCAAACTGATAGTGAGGTTCTGCCGGCCGGAAAACACGGCGGAAAAAAAGTCTCCGCTGACTTTATGGCAGCCATGCAGGGACTGCAAAAAGGCGGCGCCGAAAATCCCCACAAAAATATCGGCCGCAACGATCCCTGCTGGTGCGGCAAGAAGAAACCGGATGGCACTCCTGTTAAATACAAACACTGTCATTACCCAAACTAGAAATTTAAATCGGAGTAAAGATCTTTTATGAATGGAAAGAGCTTTGTTTTAATATCACTTCGTGAATGAATTTCAACTAGTTTTCTGGTAACTACAGAGTGGCAAGTAGGGCAAAGTATTATCCAATCCTTTGGGTCTTTCGATCCAGGTACTAAATGGTGCCATTCACACATTTTTATTCCACAGCATTCACATGTTTTTCCATACAATTCCAATGCCTTTTTTCGAAATGTGGACTTAGCCGTTCCTTTTCTATTTTTCCACAATTTATAGTTCATGCGATAGTAACGTATAACCGTATAACTTACACCTAGGATTTTGGCAATTTCCTTATCGGTCTTCTTTTTCCAGTTGGAATTAATAAACATTTTTTCTTTAAATACCAATTGGTTTGTATGTGGTCTTATCCCGGCCAGCTTAAGAGCATCAGACCACTTACCAAATCTTCTTACTATTGTTCTTGGTGAAGGTCCAGGTATTTTAACAATATCCCTAAAGGTGGGTGCTTTTTTAATTAGTTTATTTACTCCTTTTAAATAGGTAATAATATCGTTATTTGAATAATCACGTTTAAATCTTTTATTTAAAGCTTTGTTCATGATATTAATTTATATAAAAGTACGATAAATGTCAAAAAAGTACAAAATATGCCACTTTCCTAATTAGATCCTAAGTGATCTAGTTCCTGATAACCATTGGTAACCACATGGTATCCAGTGCTACACTTATTATTAATGGAGGAACAAATAGAACCGGGGCTACCAACCAAGATCTCCTCAAAAGCATTTCCTAAATATTTTGCTACGGTTACCCCACTTTCAAAATTTCTTGCTGCAATAATATTTATAATTCTTCCGTTTTTTGGGTTTTATCTGGGAATAAAATACGGTGTATTAATCTCATCTGGCAAATCTGCTGCAAAACCTGTATTTATTAATAAGATTGTGGTTGCTACTCTAACTCCCCGCCCAAGCCTGCCTGCACCAACCGAAAAACCGGGGAAATGCGAATCTAACCCCTGTGTTGTAAATGGTATAGTTTATTATTCTGATGAACTGGGCGTAAAAAAAATAGTTGCCCAATCTGACTATAAAGAGACCCCTACCGCCGTAAGTGGTTATACTTATAAGTTCGCCCAATTATCCCCAAACAATAAGTTCATATCCCTTGGGAGTATAGGTCACGAATCAGTATCTTTTGAAGTTTATGATATTTCATCAGCAAAAACCCACTTAGTAAATGCTACCGGATTCGATTTTGGATACTGGTTAAACGATAATAGGTTACTGGTCGTAGCAGAAGGTGGCATGGGTATAAGTAACGGGATCTTTATATCAAAAAACGGTACAGAGCCATGGATTATGGAAAAAATCGGTGATGCACCAATTGATCTTAGATGGTAGTTATTTTACGTGGTACCATGTTTTTCTGACACTTCAAAAAATGTCATT
Source organism: Candidatus Amesiibacteriota bacterium (assembly GCA_963736875.1). Taxonomy (GTDB): domain Bacteria; phylum Patescibacteriota; class Microgenomatia; order CAZETR01; family Amesbacteraceae; genus CAVTQH01. The sequence goes on from CAVTQH010000002.1 coordinate 339,152, forward strand.
ATCCCAACTGAATCATTAAAATTTCAGGCCTGGGAGATCAATGAGTTTGACTTGATGTGATACAAAAGAGCTATATTAGTATCAATGCCGGAGATAGATGCGGATATAAACCCTGAAACAGTTTCCCCGACGGGTTTTAAAGTTAAAAAAACTGCTGTTTTAGCTCTTTTCTTAACATTATTACTGCTGATTTCTGGATTTATGATATGGCGCATCAGGAATCCGGGTATTTCAACAGTACAGACTCCAAAGTTAGCCGTCGGTTTTCCTGAAATTCCCGTTTATCCCAAAGCCAACCTGATCAGTTCCGTTTCAAAACCGGATACTGATGGGACTTTTTATCAAAGTATCTGGGAAGTAAGTGCAAGTGTTCCTGATATCTCGGGTTGGTATTTGAAATCACTGCCGGACTCCGGGTGGGTTATTGATGTCAAACCTGCAGATATAAATGTCCCCGACATCCAAAATATCATTTCCTTTAAAGAAGATAAGACTTTAAACCTGGGAATTATTAAAGAAGCGGACGGAAATAACGTAAAGATAACGGCGGAGTTTTTTCCCCCGGTCAAAGATGAAGAATTTAGTGTAGAAACTGAAGGGCCATAATTCAAATGAACAGTGTACTTCAAAGATTGTCAGCATTTTTTGTATTTATTATTTCCTTACTGGTTTTTTGTACTTTTCCCGCTGAGGCTGCCTTCCGTTTTGTTTCCCTCGGCGATGCCCAGAATGAATCCGGAAGATTGGGAACTACGGCAAATCAGGCTAATTCAGTAAATCCTATCATTGCCATTTTTAACGGCGATCTGGAAAACGATGGGGTCACATCTGCCGGATTTTCCACAATGACTTCAGCCATGGGTAATTTATTCCCCAAGACTTTTCTGGTGCGGGGAAACCATGACAATCACTTAGCAGGCAGCGCCAGCCTGTGGTCATCTTTACAAAACAACGCCGCCAAAGCCCAGGCTTTAGGAGCCAGAAATTATTCCGAATTAAATTCCAATCTGACATTTTCCTTTGATTATGAAAATGTCCGCTTTATAGGTGCGGACGTTCCGGGTGGTACCACCCTGCTGTCATCTGCCCAGATCGCATGGATAGGTCAAAGGTTAACTGACGCTGAAATTAACCACCCAGAGTTACAGCATGCCTTTCTTTACTGGCACGGCCCGGTTTACTGCGTGGCAAGCAACCATTGCGGTTGCTCGGCAGCCAATAATTACAGCTGTACCCCCTCGTCGATTATTTCTCTGATCAACCAACACCCGATTGTCTCTGCCACCTTTCACGGTCACGAGCATATTCTGGGCTGGACCCATATCAGTTCCGCCCGCCTCAGTGCAATTACCCATGAATATGAACAATTTATTACCAGTCCCGCGGGAGGCTGGACTTATAACAGCTATCTGTATCCTGCCCGTGTGGATTATTTCTATCCGGATATGAGTGGTGGCGGATCGGGGTTTGCGGCAGTTGATGTCAACGGACTTTCCTTTACCTATAATATATATAAGGTCGGGACAAATTCTCCCGTTTGGTCCAGAACATTTACCAAAGGTTCTATCGGGCCGACTCCGACCCCCGGAGGTCCTACGCCCACACGTATTCCTACTCCTACTCCGACCAGGACTCCCACCCCCACCCCGATCAGGACACCGACTCCGACCGGATCTCCTGTCCCCACCACCCCCCCCGTGGGATCGTATTACGTCTCACCCGGCGGCAGCGGAACCACCTGTTCCTATTCCAGCCCCTGTACTCTGAATACCGGTTTGGGCAAGTTGTCGGCCGGATACGCTTTATATCTTCGCGGCGGAACATATAATCAGACAGTCAGCATTTCCAAAAGTGGCACATCCGCAGCCCCGATTACTATTGATAACTATCCGAACGAGACAGCTGTAATCGACGGCAATTACACCATACCTACAGGCAGCAACTGGGCACCGCTGGTAACAATTTCCGGATCCTATGTCATCTTCCGGGATATTGAAGTCGCCCGGTCAAACGGTGAGGGAATTTCAGTAAACGGAACTTTTAGTCGGGTAGTTAATATTTACTCGCATCACAATCATGAAGCCGGAGTGATTTTGAACGGTGATGATACGGTTGCCGATGGCTGCAGGATTTACTATAACTCAATGCATAACGAGTTCGGCGTACAGCTGCCTAACGGACTAGGTTGGGGTACCGGTATCAGTGCCGCCCGGCATCCCTCACGGGCAATCATCAGGAATACCGTCAGTTGGAATAATTGGGGTGAGGGAATTTCTACTTTCGGTGCTGACCATACTATTTTAGAAGACAACGTTTCTTACGATAACTGGTCCGTGAACATGTACATCCAGAATGTGCAGTATGCCGTTGTTCAGCGGAACCTTATTTACCGCACTCCTAATAATATTTTTTCAGGCATTGCCTATAAAGCCAGTGAAACCGGATTGGTGGAGGACAATGAGGCTGCCGATGCCCAGTACGGAATCAGTTCCAATAATATTTTCGTCAACAATATTGTTTACGGAGCCAAGGGTAATTTTGTCCATTGGAGCGGCAGCACGGGGATGGTAAATGCAGTAATTGCCAATAACATATTTGTGAATGCCACAGGCCGTTCCAACGTCGATATTCAGGGCAGTAATACAAACATTCAATTCCGAAATAACCTTATTCTTCAGGATGATGGTCTGTCGATTGCCAGTATCGGCAGCGGGGTCACCAAGTCCAATAATCTGTGGTCTCGAACTCCGCCGGCAAATGCGGGCGGGACAAATGATGTCATAGGTGATCCGCTCCTGTCCCGGCAGGGAACAATAGGCCCCGGTCAACTGACAGGGAACTGGTTTAAACTGACTTCTTCATCCCCGGCCATCAACAAAGCCGTCAGTTTGGCGCAGGTAGTCAATGATTACTTCAAGTCGGCCAGACCTTACGGGGCGCTTCCGGACATCGGAGCGCATGAGTACGGAGGAGTAATGCCGCCTGTGACACCCACACCCACTTACGCGCCAACCCCTACGCTCAGACCCACATCCACACCCGGACCGGGAACTCCCACTCCGACTCCTTCAAGCACCACTGCCAGGTTGATCCGGACCGTAAATTTATACCAGCTTTCCCCGCCTTCACCGGATTCATCCGGTATTACCTATCTCCAAAATTCCGGAAGACTCTTAATTTCCGATTCGGAAGTGGAGGAAATGCCGATATATGCAGGTAAAAATCTTTTCGAAATCACCACCGGCGGCAGCCTGGTCAAAACCGCCACCACCACCGGTTATTCAAATGAACCAACGGGATTGACCTACAATCCGAATAATAATCATCTGTATATCTCCGATGACAACTATCAGCGGATTTTCGATTTAAATCCGGGAACAGACACACAGTACGGTACCGCGGATGATACAGTTACATATTTCAGTACATCAGCATTCGGCTGCATTGATCCCGAGGGCGTGGCTTATGGCCAGGGCAATCTTTATATTATCAGCGGCACCCAGAGAATAGTCTATAAAACAACATTAAGCGGCAGTTTACTGGCAACTTTGGATCTTTCCGGATCAACCTACGGGCTTCAGGATTCGGAAGGGATCGCATATGATCCGGACAGTAACACTCTGTATGTCATCGACGGTGCAAATAAGGCGCTGATAGAAATAACCACCTCCGGTGCACTGCTTCGGAAAATCAATATTTCGGAGGCAAATGCCGTATTACCCGGTGATGTTGCCATTGCCCCTTCCAGCAGCACCACGGATAATCCGGCGGTAAAAAGTTTATATATTGTCGCCAGAGGTGTGGACAATGATGCTGATCCCTCTGAAAACGACGGAAAGATGTACGAAATGTCAGTAGCCTTTGCCAATTCTCCGACGGTTCAGCCGACACCTCCACCGACAGCCACCTCTGCCCCTCCCACAAGTTTCCCCACACCCCAGCAGGTTCCTGGAGACGCCAACGGGGACAGACAGGTGAATGAAGCCGATTATGCCGTCTGGAAGACTAATTATAATCAGAGTGTACCTATAGGGGATTTCGCCCGGGGGGATTTCAGTGACCCGATTGTTCGGGCAGACGGCAAAGTCAACGGTCTGGATTACGCAGTCTGGTTTAATCACTTCACCGCCTCTTCACCTACCAATACCCCCGTTCCGACCGTTGTTCCCAGTAGTACTCCCAGACCCAGTGTCATACCCACTCCGCCTCCAAATACCACACCGACACCCACGTCCCCACCTTCAGGCAGGCGGATTACCAAATACTACGGTGTTGACAGGGGTAATCCGATTACCGACGCCAACTACTCGATTTTAAGTCAGCACGCTGTTAAAACAGTGGTGGTGAGTACCGGTATTAACAGTTCTTCTGACTGGCAGAATATTGTCAATTTAGCCGCTAAATACAACTTTAATGTGGTCATCTGGCCGAATCAGGGAGGCGATGTCCCGGGGTGCGGTTGGGAGTCGCCTTATCAGGAACCTCAGAATGGCGATTATATCTGGAGGGTGAAGCCCATGCTGGACGCTATCGGAGGCAATCCCCGGATTATCGGTATTGTCAGTGCCCATGAACCGTTCTGGAGCTGTATCACCTCAATTGACGTTATGGCGACAATTAAAACCCAGCTGAAAGACTATGTAAAAACCAAGTTCGGCAGGAATGATTTCAAGGTCTGGAATTATATCGATAATATTGCCGAAAACGGTCTTCGGGGTGCCGATATCGGCAGGGTAATGGATGTGGCGGTCACCTGGCAGCATTGTTTCGGCGGGGCTGAAGGCAGCTGTCCGGGGGCTCAACAAAAAATCATGAATGACCGTGCTGCAATAAACAGCGCCGGCTTGGACGGCACGGTCGACCTGGTGTATCTGTTCCAGACTTTTGCCATGGGCAGCGGTTATCGCATGCCTACTTACCAGGAAATGTATGACTGGTCCAAGACTTTCCTGGGTACCAATGCTTTGGACGGATTTATGTGGTATACCTGGGGAGCCTGCTGGTACTCCTCTGACCTATATTGTCCGACAAATACCCATCCCAATCAGAATTTATGGCCGAATATGAATAACGTATACGACCAGTTTGTGATCAAAAGCTGATATCTATGTTTAAACAAAAAATAATCAATATATTGTCAGCCTTGCCGCTGAAATTTAACCGGCTTAAGGTTTTTTGCCGGGAAAATAATTTCAATAAATTAACTATGACGGCAGTGCTGGTCGTATTGTTGGGGGTGGGAGTTGTTTTAACCAGGAACATCACCCGGTTATTCACCCGGGCTGTGGGTGAAACCGTGTCAGTTTATTTTGTACCTTCAAGTGCCACTCTTCCGCCTTCTGCCAGAGTCAGCATGATGCTGGACGCCAAATCCAACAGGATATTATTTACCCGGGTGGTACTGCAGTATGATCCCGCCAAAGTGAATATTACGGGCAGTATCACTCCCGGGACGTCTTTGGGTCGGGCAGTTCTGGTAACGGATACGGCTACAGCCAACGCTACCGGCAGGGCGGTAATCGTCTTGGGGACAGCTCCTTCCGCATCCCCGCCGACGGGAATATTTGAAGTAGCCAGTTTCAGTTTGGTTGCGGTTTCCGGTCTTCCCAACGATAGCAGCACCCTGAATTATGTCAGCTCGGAGATGGAAATTACCGAAAAAAGTGAGATTGATTTGCCTATCAGTGTAACGCCGGTTCAACTTGTACTGAATCCCGTAAACCCCACCCAGACACCTGTTCCCAGCCTGACTCCCAGACCTACTTCCACTCCCGGACCGACTACAGGACCGGTGCCCACATCAGTGCCGGTCCCGACAGTTCCGCCTCCCGGAGGTCAGACCCTGATCTTTACACCTACTGACGATGCGGTTATATATGCCAGTAATCCGAATGCCAATGCCGGAAACGGAATAGCCGTCAGGATAGACAATTCCCCGGTGGAGCATACCGTGATGAAATTTACCGTTTCCGGAGTCAGCGGCCGGACGGTCACGTCAGCCAAGCTCCGGCTGTACAACACCCAGGTTTCGGTATTCGGGGGTTCCTTCTACAAAGCTGCCGGTACCTGGACCCAATCCTCGGTCACCTGGAACAACGCTCCCCAGATATCAAATCTCATCACCTCTTTGGGAGCAGTCGGTTCGGGCAAGTGGTATGAAGTTGATATGACTTCTTACATAATTGCAGACGGCACCTACTCTTTGAGGATTACCTCAAATACCGGTGACGGGGCTGACTACTCTTCCAGGGAAGGCAGTAATCCTCCCCAGCTGGTGGTTACCGTTTCCGGACCGACTACAGAACCGGTGCCCACATCCACACCGATAATATTACCTACAAACTATCCCACATCAGTGCCGGTCCCGACAGTTCCGCCTCCCGGAGGTCAGACCCTGACCTTTACACCTACGGACGATGCGGTTATATATGCCAGTAATCCGAATGCCAATGCCGGAAACGGAATAGCCGTCAGGATAGACAATTCCCCGGTGGAGCATACCGTGATGAAATTTACCGTTTCCGGAGTCAGCGGCCGGACGGTCACGTCAGCCAAGCTCCGGCTGTACAACACCCAGGTTTCGGTATTCGGGGGTTCCTTCTACAAAGCTGCCGGTACCTGGACCCAATCCTCGGTCACCTGGAACAACGCTCCCCAGATATCAAATCTCATCACCTCCCTGGGAGCAGTCGGTTCGGGCAAGTGGTATGAAGTTGATATGACTTCTTACATAATTGCAGACGGCACCTACTCTTTGAGGATTACCTCAAATACCGGTGACGGGGCTGACTACTCTTCCAGGGAAGGCAGTAATCCCCCTCAGCTGGTGGTCACTTTAGAGTGATTTCTCTGATGGTAGTGAATTATTTGGGGATTTGATTGCCGAACACAAATAAGCTCAAGACATAGGCCTTATTTAGTATAATAAGCCATGGCGGTGGAATACCATATTTGTCTTACCATCCGTCCGGACCGGGAAGAGGAACTGGTATCTTTATCCCGTGTCCACTCCCGGTTCGTTTCCCGCTCCCCAGGCCGAAGCGCTTGGTTATATGACGCTCAAAACAGAACTTTGCATCATACCGTCGGCGGTGAACGGACGTTGTTAACCCGGATTACCAACAATTATGTATCCGGCAGACTTTTAGACATTGACCAGCTGGGACCGGACTCCCTTAATGTGGCTATTGTCGTTGATAAATCCGAACTGGAACGTCTTGAATCCGATACCGACCACTTCCTAATAAGCGCTCTTATTTCCTATCCATGTATATGATATAGTCGCCCGGAAATATTTATGCCGACTGCAGAAAATGTTCATGGATTTGGTATAGCCGGTTTACCGGTAGCCGAAAGTTATGACACCCGGATTAACGGAAAGTCCATAGCTGCGCATTTTGACCGGTTGGTAAAGGACACACGGACATCGCCATTCAATGAATATTTTGATGAAACACTCCTGGATCTTTTAAGCAGGTTGGAAATACCTCAGGATTTCACCATGCTTGATATAGGCTGCGGAAATGGTAAAACTTTAGCCCGGATCAGCCGCGATTTTACCCCTCGTCCCGGCAAACTTATGGGGTTTGATGTGTCACGGGAGATGGTATCAATTGCCGGAAGCAATTACCCGTTTCTCGAAATTTCAGGCGGTGACATGAGGAATATATTACCGGAAAGGGATAAGATAGCCGATGTCATTACCAGTGTAAATACAATTCATTACCTCCCGACACTAAAAGATGTAGCCGAAACTTACGATACAGCATTTCGGTTGCTTAAGCCGGGTGGATGGTACATTCTGGTTACGGGTGATCAGGCATCAACTTCCCGGTGGCGAGACATGTCGTTGGACCAATTTCATGAATGGATCGCCGATGGTCGTAAACCCATGGATTGGTCAATGCCTGATAGCGAGGGCCGGCCGGTTTTTCGTATGCAATTTTATCCGTATCTGAATGAGGAGCATAAGTCTGCCCTGGAGACAGCCGGTTTTAATCCCGTTAAGGAATATAGACAGTACCCCCCAAGCCAAAACATTGCCGAACTTAACAAAAATGTATACGAACTTCTCAGTCAGGATCCGATTTTTGTTTTTTTTGTGGCCCAAAAACCAAGCCGATGGAATGTATAATCAAGATCAATGGCTGACCTGAACGTACTGGAAAAAAGGATTAACGAACTGGAGAAGAGACTGTTCAGGCTTGAGGGTGACAAAGAGTGGATGGACGGGCTTTACAGGAAAGCCGAAGAGCTGGTTGTTAAAAATAATAAAGCCTCAGTAATATTCCTGCAGAGAAAATTGATGATCGATCTTGAAAGAGCTGCCGGACTGTTGGACAAGCTTGAATCAAACGGGATAATTGGACCGGCATTGGGGGTAGAACCGAGAAAAGTACTGGCTAAAAAGTAGGAAGCGAAAATTCTTCCGTATGAATATGTGAATTCTTCACTTTTTTTATATGAAGCTGTTTTTTCATAGCTACCATCAGAGCGGTGGGACCGCATACGAATATTTCCCGGTCGGAAAAATCCTTAACGTCGCCGGCTATCGTTTCCACAGTCAACCTCCCTTTTTTTGCTGACAGATGCAGGTGGAATTTGAATTCAGGGTTGATGGCAGCAATTTGCTCAAATATATCCCTGTATACAGCCTCTTCGGTATCTTTCACGCTGTAATAAAAATCCACAGAAAATCCCTCGTGCATTTCCAGACTTTTTGCCAAAGACACAAACGGAGTTACCCCTATCCCCCCGGCTATCCAAATCTGTTTTTTATACGGGTAAAACTTATAACTGAATCGGCCGAATGCACCCTCCACTAACACCGGCACCCCGGGTTTTAAAAGCTTTAATGTTTCCGTAAAGTCGCCTAATGCTTTGACTCCTACAGTGAGCGTTGTTTCACCTTCGGCACAGGTTAATGAAAACGGATGGGACTGGTGCGCCACTCCGCGGGAACTTGGTAGGATATAAATAAACTGCCCGGCCGCATAGTCTATCCCGCCTCCCAGTCCCGGGGTGATTGAAATTTCAAGTACATCCCTGGTCAGGTTTTTAATTCCGGTGACGATATATGCTTTTTTCGGTACTAACCACTGATTAAGCAATGTCCTGTATGTGTAGCTGACAAGAGCGGCTCCGGCTAACACTAAAAGATAAACTTTTAATGCTGGAGACAGAGCCAGCGTGCTTCCGATCAGAAATACATGCAGGCTGGCTAAAATAAACGCCAGTCCCAGGTACTGGTGGGTTTTTTTCCAAAAGTCATATTCCAGCTTTACAAAAAGCGTCAGCACCAACAACAAAATCATAAGTAATAGGGCAATAATTCCCAAGTACACAGGTAAATTCTGCACATCCGGCCATAATAAATTTACAGCAGCCGGTAGGGAAATGGACGCATAAGACAATGTAATCAGTAGCGGGTGGTAAAGGATGAGCACAAAAGCGGTCGCTCCCGTCAGGTGGTGCCAAATATATGCCCGGGGTAATCCGGCGAAAACCGGTTCGATTACTTTTAGCCGCGCAGAAATTACAAAATTAAGACAATACAGACAATATCCGATCAAAGCTGTCGCTTGCCCCAGCGCCAGACTTGCTCGTGAAAAAGTAGAAAAATTTGCATGAGACCACCACCAAAAAAGCGGTATTATGGCCAGTATGCTTAAAATTACCGGCCCGGTTCTCCCGATATATTTTGTCATCACCGGATTATTATATAATGATAACTTCTGTACAGATGAAATCCGTCAAAATCATTACTGCTGTTTCTTTATCCGTCTTCATAGTTACTCAAGCAGGTATATTGACGAAACAATACTGATGACTGCCAGAACACATGATATGTTTGCTTTGGCCTCCCTTGTTACGGTGGCTAACTATTTTCCCCCTCCATCGCTCAAGCTCGCCACCGTGGTTGCTTGTCTGGTTGGTTGTATTGTCGGATCACTTGTTCCGGATATGGATCAGGCAACCAACCGTCTTTGGGATCTCGTTCCCGGAGGGGATTTTACCGGAAAAATATTCAAGAAATTCTTATTAAGTCATCGGACCTTATCCCACTCGCTTTTAGGTACCTACCTGTTTTACTTGCTACTTAATTGGTTAATCCCTAAAGTATTCAATCCCCAATTTGTAGATCCCCGGATGGTCATATATTCGATAATGATTGGATTTGTTTCTCATTTATTAGCAGATAGTCTGACTACTGAAGGTTTACCTTTGTTTTTTCCGCTTGGTTTTAAAATCGGTTTTCCGCCGTTTGCATCCTTACGCATAAAAACCGGCAGCTGGATCGAAAACCTGATCTTTTTTCCCGGGATAATAATTTATCTTTTTATTTTTGCAGCTGCATATCAAAATCAATTAATTATTTTATTGAAATCCGTTATAAGTTGACAAATATTATTTATACCTGTGTTAGAATAAATCAGGAAACATGGACAAAAAGACATTAATTATCTTAATAATCGTTTTGATAGCGTTTGTCGTCGGCGGTGTCTATTTTTATAAGCCGTCCAAACCCAATCCCCAACCCCTTCCTTCTCCTGTTCCTACCGAACAACCGATTTTAGGAGGCGATCGTGATGAGCACGGGTGTATCGGTTCAGCCGGGTACAGCTGGTGTGAAGCTAAAAGTAAATGTATCCGGATTTGGGAGGAGGATTGTAATTCCCGGGAGGCAATACAAAAAGCTCTGGCTGAAAAGGAAAAACAACCTGTTTCTGAAACTTTCATCAGAGTTAACCATGAGAACGCCGGATACGCTTCGGGCGGGGTCTCTTTCGGAGCCGAAAATGCTCCGGGTGGGGTGTTTTTGGCAGCCAAAATAAATAATAATTGGCAGATTGTCTTTGCCGGAAACGGCAGCATCAATTGTCCCGAGATCAAAAAGCTTTACGAATTTCCCCCGGAAATGCTTCAGAATTTCTGCGACTAGTTCTTGACGCTACCTATAATCATCGGATAATAGAATAAGTGGACCCGAACGGAGTCGGAAAATACATTTCAGACAGCCTGAAGACAGGTAAATCAAAATCAGAAATATCGGGTGCCCTGCGCACCAGCGGCTGGAAAGAAGAAGATATCACTTTGGCTTTTAATCAGGCAGATAGCCAATTTACCGTTCAAAGTGGGGTAGAATTTGAAGGTAGATTTTTAGGTCCGGTAGAGCTTCTAAAAATATCTTGGAAATTATATACAGACAGATTCTGGACTTTGATGGGAATTTGGTTGCTTCCGTTTATGATTTTTACTGCCATAGGTATTTTATTTACTGTTTTTAGATCAGCTTTTTTGTCATCTGCTGGTGGAATACTTTTTACCTCTTTATCCATTCTGGTTTTTATTTGGGGAATTATTTTTTCACCCTGGCAATCTATGGCTCTGATTTACGCCATAATTGGGGCTGAAAATAAAGCAGGTATTAAAGATTCTTTTATCAACACCCGTTCTAAAATCTTATCCTACTGGAGGATGTTTATTTTACAGGGGGCAATATTGTGGGGAACGTGTTTACTGTTTTTCATCCCCGGTTTGATTTTTGCCGTATGGACCTCGTTTTCCTATTACATTTTGGTAGCCGAGGATCTTAGGGGTATGAACATTTTGCTCAAAAGCCGCGAATATGTCAGAGGCCATTGGTGGGGGGTGGTCGGAAGAATGCTGGCATTGGGTATATTTATATTCTGTGGTCTTATCCCCGTATTAATTATTAGGAATGTTTTTACCGGCATCATTGATTCCAAATTACTTGGTACTTTTAATTCCCTTCTGAATTTGATTTTGGCTCCTCTTACTCCTCTGTTTTTGATTTACTCCTACGAAATCTACAGAAATTTGCGGGAACTGAAAGGTAATGTTGTTTTTGAGCCATCCATAAGCACCCGCAGATGGTGGACAGTATTCGGTATCCTGGGCATTTTAATAGCACCTTTATCATTATTAGCTACAATTATTTTAATAGGTATTAATCCCGGTAGACAGATGTCCTTATCGCGTGATACCAGACGAAAAGCGGATTTATCAGCATTGAAGAACACCGTGGAGATGTACAAGATTGAGAAACACCAATATCCGGCGTCACTTAATGAGTTATCTCCTGATTATTTTCAGGAATTGCCATCCGATCCACAAACGCATTTAGCTTATAAATATCAGCTATCAGCTGATGGGCGGAATTTCCTGCTGTGTGCTATCTTTGAGATTGGCGGAGAAGACTGTCTACAGTCAGATACTATACCCGGTGAAATACGGGACATTTTACCAATTCCCTCTCAAAACTTACCAGCTTCAACATCTCCATTACTTTCCGCTTCGCCTTATCCAACAGTTTCACCCAAGCCAATTAATCATTTTCAATCAGCCGGTGAACAAATAATCGAAACGGGGATTACTGCCCATATCACCAGTGCCGAAATTGAAGGGAATAAGATGGTAGTATCGATGATTTATCGGAATACGAGCACCTATCCGCAAAAAGTCGCTTCATTAAGAGTAGCTATGTATAGCAAATCATATGGTTCTCCCAGTACTCCGTCATATACGGATATTCCTCTATCCCCGGGACAAAGCAGGCAATTTACTTTATCCTTCGAAATCTTTTCAGAACTTCCCCCCTACACTTTCCGATATGCCAAGCTGGAAGAGGCTCCGGCAGTGGTTTTAGGCACTTATTCGCCCTGAAAGGTACTTATTGTACCAAAACCAACAGTACCAGAAGTTTCATCGGAATTTCTTCCTGCGTCGACTTATAACATATTCTTCACCGAAATCCTGATAGCTATATAATGTTCTGATGACCACGTGGCGAAAAATTAAGGAAAATCCGGATTTAATCCCTAAATACCTTATCCGGGAGAAAGTGATTGATACTATCAGGAATTTTTTTAAACAGCAGGGTTTTCATGAAGTCCAGACTCCGATTCTGGTACCCGTTCCCAGTGCCGAATCCAATCTTGAAGTATTCGAAACTGCCTTAACCACGGCTGCCGGTAAAAGCCGCCGGGCTTTTCTTATCCTAAGTCCGGAATATGCCCTGAAAAAACTGGTTTCCGCCGGTTTGGGTAATATTTTTGAAATCACCAGAAGCTTCAGAAACCTGGAGGAGGTGTCCCCCACCCACAATCCTGAATTTACCATGCTGGAATGGTACCGGGTGGGAGCGGATTACAGAAATATTATGGAAGATTTTGAAAATTTATTTTTAAAAATCATAGGCAAAAACAAAATGATCTATCAGAATGAGGAATACGATTTGAGCTTGCCGTGGCCCAGAATTAGTTTTTCCGAGGCTTTCAAAAAATATGCCGGAAAAAACCTCAAGGATGTTCCGGATGAAGATTTTTACCAGGTTTTTTTCAACGAAATTGAACCACAGCTTCGGGCCAGCCATAAACCCGCTTTTATTTATGATTACCCCGTCTCCCAGGCATCCCTTGCCCGAAAAAAATCGTCCGATCCGCGTTTTGCCGAGAGGTGGGAGGTTTTTATTGCCGGGATTGAATTGGGAAATTGTTTCTCGGAGTTAACCGACTGGAAAGAGCAGTCAGGACGGCTTAAGGCGGATATCAAAAAGCGTAAACGTCTGAAAAAAACAGCCTTTCCCGTGGATGCTGATTTTATTGACGCTTTGAAGTCCGGAATGCCTGAAACTGCCGGCATTGCCGTCGGAGTCGACAGGCTGGTCATGCTGGCTGCCGATACCGCCACTGTTTCAGAAACCTTATTTTTCCCCGGGGACGAACTATTTGACCTCTGAAGTATTGGAGAATAAAATTAGTCTTCGTATGGCTACAATTAATGCGGGAAATATTACCAAAGGGACTTATATTATGTATAAGGACGCCCCGCATCTGGTTACCAAAGCCGAATTTATGGCCCCCGGTAAAGGCTCTCCGATTATGCGGGTAAAACTCAGGCACACCAAAACCGGATCAGCCAGTGAATTTACTTTTAAGACCAATGAGTCGGTGGAAGTGGCCGATGTGAATAAGAAAGAAATGCAGTTTATTTACCGCGATGGTGATGAAGTGGTCTTTATGGACCCGAAAACTTACGAACAGGCATCCGTCCCCATATCGCTGGTGGGGGATCAATTGGGATATTTGATTCCGGACATCAAATGCTGGGTATTGTGGTACGAAGGTGATGCCATCGGCATTGATTTACCCCCGCATGTGGATCTGCTGGTAACCGATGCCCCCGAAGGCATCGCCGGAAACCGGATTAATGCCCCCAAGCGGTTAGTCAAACTGGAAACAGGTATCGAAGTTCTGGCCCCCCTTTTTATCAAAACAGGTGACAAAATTACCATCGATACGGGATCAGGTGAATATCTCTCCCGGGTAACGAATTCTTCTAAATAGATGGTGAAAAACAACATAATTATTCAGGTTGAACACCTTACCAAAAATTTTGGTAGTTTAACCGCAGTTAATGATATTTCCTTTGATGTCAAAAAAGGAGAAATTTTTGCCTTTTTGGGCCCCAACGGTGCCGGCAAATCCACCACCATAAAAATGCTGACAACCTTACTGAGATCCAATAGCGGAAAAATTCTTATCGACGGACACGATCCTGTAACCGATCAGGATGCTGTCAGACACTCTTTTGGAATAGTTTTTCAGGATGCGAGTCTGGATGACGAACTAACTGCCCTGGAAAACCTCCAGTTTCACGGAGTTTTGTACAATATCCCGGCAGATACCAGGCACAGTAGAATAGAAGAACTGCTCCAGTATGTGGAATTGTGGGATCGAAGAAACAATCTGGTCAAGACTTTTTCCGGCGGAATGAAGCGTCGTCTGGAAATTGCCCGTGGTCTGCTCCATCACCCGAAAATATTTTTTCTGGACGAACCTACGTTAGGACTTGATCCCCAGACCCGGAATCATATCTGGAGCTATATCCAAAATTTAAACCGCAGGGAAAACATCACCGTTTTTTTCACTACCCACTACATGGAAGAAGCCGAAAAGGTAGCAGATCAGGTAGCGGTTATTGATCATGGAAAAATTATTGCCCGGGGTACCCCCGGGGTTCTTAAGAAAAAAACCAAATCCGCGTCTCTTGAAGATGCTTTTTTAGCTCTGACAGGCCATGAGATCAGGGAAGAAGAGGCAACAGGCAGAGATCATATGAGAATTGGTCACCGGATGTGGGGAGGCAGGAGGTAGCTGATATGAATACTATTTATATTCTCTGGTTAAGACAGCTTAAAAGATATTTCCGGTCCAAATCCCGGATGGTTGGGTCTTTAGGCCAGCCGCTGCTTTTTCTGGTGGCTTTGGGTTTTGGCCTTGGTCCGGTTTTCCAGCAGGCCGGTGCCGGTAATTATCTGCAATTTTTGGTACCCGGTGTGATTGCCATGAGCATTATTTTTACAGCGCTGTTTTCCGGGGTCGAGGTTATTTGGGACAAGCAATTCGGTTTCTTAAAGGAGACCCTGGTAGCACCGGTATCCCGGCTGCATATCATGATCGGCCGGACTTTGGGCGGGGCTACTGTAGCTGTGATTCAGGGATTGATAGTATTAACACTGGCCTCTCTTACCGGATTTAGGCCTGTAAATATAAATTTACTCCCTCTGGCATTCATTTTTATGTTTCTGATTG
The DNA here is from genome assembly GCA_963736875.1 of Candidatus Amesiibacteriota bacterium. Lineage (GTDB taxonomy): Bacteria > Patescibacteriota > Microgenomatia > CAZETR01 > Amesbacteraceae > CAVTQH01. The sequence continues at coordinate 354,769 of CAVTQH010000002.1, forward strand.
CTCTTCTTTTTACCGCCTTGGGAACAGCCATCGCGTCAGTTCTTGAGGACATGCAGGGATTTCAGTTAATCATGAATTTTTTGGTGATGCCGTTGTTTTTCCTGTCCGGGGCAATTTTTCCTCTGCAGAAAGGTGTTCCTTCACTATTACTTACCATTGCCGGTCTCAACCCGCTTTCTTACGGTGTTGACGGCCTGAGAGACACTTTATCCGGCATTTCCCGCTTCGGTTTGCATGTCGATTTTCTCGTATTATCATTGATAACCGCACTTCTTTTGGTAATAGGGAGTTATGTCTTCTCCAAAATCCAGATCTAAGTGTAATATTAAACTTAAATATGCCGGTCACTTCACTTGGCTAAAGAGAGGCCGGACTTAAATATCGTCGGAGTTCTTCCATCAGGAACCGATACTCCGGGAATGCGGGCTAGCACAGATAATCCTATCGGACTAATTGATCCCCGTGTGATTGCCGATATTGTCATTCAGGCAATAAATGGAAAATATCCTTCCGGTAGTTTTATTTCAATTATTAACGATCGTTCCCGTGATTGGTGGGAGACTCGAGACCAATATACTAGGGTTTATGACGTTGATAAAGCGTGATTAAACATGTAAACATCCGGGTGTATGGTCGAGTACAGGGGGTATTTTTCCGCCGGTTTTGTTTACGGGAAGCACAAAAACTGCATCTTTCGGGCTTTGTCAGAAATGACGCTGATGGTACGGTGTTTATCGAAGCTGAAGGCAAAAAAACTGATCTGGAGACATTTGTTTCCTGGTGCCATCACGGACCGTCCACTGCCATAATTGAAAAAGTGCGGGTTACACGGGGAAAACTCAAAAATTATTCCGGCTTTGCCATTACCGGCTGAAAATCTTCTTTACTCCCGTATACCAGGTGTATACACATATTCCCAACCCCGCCAGTACAAAGACTACTCCCAATAAGTGAACACCTCCTCCGATTAATTTATCCCGGGAAAGCCATCCGACTTTACCCAACAGATAATTCCAGTCATGGATTTCTCCGCCGATAACAGGCAGCAGCATGACTCTGGCATCTTTTATATAAATACTCACATTTATCAGATTATTGCCCAGCCAAAAGACGGTAAAACCGGAAGAAAATAATTGTTTTTGGTAGGCAAAGTAGGACAAAAATAAAACCGGTGTCAAAACCTGCACGAGCGTCCCGCCCAGGACGGAAATATATTCCCCGAAACCGGCCAAAAACGTGTGTCCTGCTTCATGAATCAGCAAATTTATATTATCGAGAATTGGTAACCAGGGTTCGGGTTTGGTTAAAAGCATGACGGTAAATATTCCCATTACCGCCACAATTACGCTCCGGCTGACGATTTCTTTTCCCGGGACAGGCGGCATGCTTATTTGGTTCCCACCAGGGTTTTATAATTTCTTAAATATTTTTCCGCGGACACTTTCCAGGAATAATCCTGGTCCATACAGGTAAGGCGCAGTTTATTCACAATTTCCTTGTGCTTGAAAACTTCCACCGCTCTGGCCATGGTCAGAAGCAGAGAATTGGCTTTATATTCCTTAAAAGTAAATCCGTTCTCTTCATCCACTACGGTATCCGCCAGACCTCCCACTAATCTGACAATCGGAATACAGCCGTAAGCCATGGATTCAATTTGGACTATCCCGCAGGGTTCGAATTTTGAAGGGTGCAGCATAAAATCCGCTCCGGCAAATATTTGCCGCGGTAAAATTTCATCAAAATTTAAATTTATACCCACATTTTGCGGATATTTTTTGGAGATGTCCAAAAAGAATGTCTTATATTCCGGATCACCGTCACCGTTGACTACAAACTGCGCGTCGAATTCATTTATTACCGTTTCCATTACATCTGTTATCAGGTCCAGGCCTTTTTGACTGGTCAGCCGGTAGGAAATTCCGAAAACCGGAATATTCACGTCCTTTTTAAGTGAAAATCTTTCCTGCAGAAATAATTTATTCTGCAGCCTGCTTACCCACGCCCCTTTCTTGTAGTTCTGGTGGAGGTTAATATCGGTCAGCGGGTCATAATCTTCATAATCCAATCCATTCAGAATCCCGATTAATTTTGCTTTAACTTCTTTTAAAAGTGAATCCATACCTTCGCCATACTCCGGTGTCAGAATCTCATTGGCATAAGTAGGGGACACGGTAGTAATTAAATCCGAAAACATTATTCCGCGACGCATACTGTTAAGTTTTGCCAGTTCCGGGGATAAGATATCGGGAATATCTGCGTGGCCGGCGTCCATGTCCATTTCCGTAACAAACCGGTGGTCAAAAGGAGCCTGGTATCCCAAATTATGAATCGTAAATACTGTTTTAATATGTTCCAGTTTTTCCAACTTTTTGTAAGTTTGATTAAAATAATTCGCCGCCAGGCCTGTGTGCCAATCGTGACAATGAACGATATCAGGTATCCATTCCTCGTAATTTCTTAAAAATTCCCACATCCCTTTCTGCAGTAATGCCCAGCGGATATGATCATCGGAATATTCATAAACGTTTGCTCTTAGTTCGTAATATTCCCTGTTTTCCAAAAAATAAGTCAAAGGTTGATTTGGTTGCTGATGGGACAATACGTTGCAAATCAGGGTATTTCCTTTATCGCTTTTTCCGGTCGGTACTTTCAGTTGATCGAGAATTTTCCTAAATTTATATTTCTTGGCATCGATCATCCCGTATTTGGGAATCATTACCCTGGCATCCACACCTGCTTTAATCAAAGCCTGCGGCAGATAGGACATTACCCGGCTCAAACCTCCGGCGCTGGCATAAGGCCACATTTCCGAACCCACAAACAATACTCTCAAAGGACGTTTCTGCAGTTTCATACCTGTTTTATTATAACCCCCTGACCACCAGCTGTGCTATCATTTTAGACAGATGGAGTTTCTTTTCTGGCATTACACCGAAGGTCTGAATCTGTACCTGCGCCGTTGGTATTTTCTGATGGCCTGGATTGTTCATTACTTTTCCCTTCCCATGCTGTTGCCGACGTTATTTTCACCCTGGAAAAGGCTGATCGACACCGAAGAGATAGTCGGCTTCAACATCGAAAAAATATTCCGCCAATTCACCTTTAATCTTATTTCCCGGGGAATTGGTGCGATAGTCAGATTATTTCTTTTCTTCTTCGGATTACTGGCATTCTTTCCCACTTTTCTGATCGGTCTTATCGGCCTCATTTTCTGGGTAGTTTGTCCTTTCATCGGACTTGCTTATTTTTTCACATCCGACAAACACCATCACCGCTTCTTTACCCATTTGATGGATAAATTAAAAGCCGATCCGCCACAGGTCATAAATACCCTTTTTAATAACTCTCCCGGCAGGTTTGTCCTCTCAAAAACAGGAATCAGCATCGAAACATTGTCCGGTTTGGGTGACCCGTCAAAATTGGATCTTTCCGGTCCCGATCCGGTCTGTTTCGAAGACATCGTCTGCAGGTTCATCAAATCCTCTGTATGGCAGGAGGAAGATCTGCAAAAACAGGATATCAAATTTTCGGATTTGGAATTATCTGCGAGATGGTGGGACTTTGCATACGGATCCAAGACCGAAGCGGATGAGGACACTTTGAAACTCAGCCGTCCGGGGTTGGGTTTGGAGTTGCTTTTTGGCTACACCCCGAGATTAAACTCACTTTCAACTGATCTTAGTCTGCCTCTGGAATTTTCTCATCACCTGATTGGCCGTGAAGCTCTGGTTAACCGGATAGAACGGGAGCTAACCGGAGGCAACAGCGTGATTTTGGTAGGTCTCCCCGGAGTGGGTAAAAAAACGGTCGTTCTGGAATTTGCCAAAAGAGCTGTCGAAGGCGAACTGGGATCCAGCATGATTTATAAACGGGTTTTAGATCTCGACTACAATTTTCTCCTCTCCCAATCTCTGGATGTAAATCAGAAAAAAGCTCAATTGTCATACCTTCTGACCGAAGCCTCACAAGCAGGCAATGTAATTTTGGTAATTAAAGACATTCACCGTCTAACCCACCCGGATATTGAAGGTCTGGATTTTACCGATTTATTTGATAAACATCTTGAAGGCAGGAAACTGAAAATTATCGCCATCAGTACCCAGGCTGATTATGAACGGTTTGTTGTTCCCAATACCCGTTTGCGTAAGTTTCTCCAGCCCGTGGAAATTACACCTACTTCCCGGGATGACGCTCTGTTTATCATTTTTGAGGCAGCTTCCCAGTGGGAAAAAAGTAAAAAAATCACTTTTTCCATTCAATCCCTGGAACAGGTTTTAGACGGCAGTGACAGGTATATCACGGACACTCCGTTTCCGGAGAAAGCATTGGAGTTATTGGATCACCTGGTGGTTTATTTGGAAAAAAACGATAAATTACGGGCGGATCCGGACGACGTTAACACGGTGCTTTCAGAGCAGACGGGAATTTCCCTGGCGCATCTTACCAAACAGGAAAAGCAGTTACTGGTGGACCTGGAAAGTGTTTTACACCAGAATTTAATAGGTCAGGATGCCGCCGTCTCCCTGATCTCAAAAAGTCTGCGGGCTCGGACTATCGGGGTAAAAAATGAAAATCGGCCGGTAGGCTCATTTCTGTTTTTGGGACCTACCGGGGTGGGGAAGACCCAGACTGCCAAGACATTGGCTGATGTTTATTACGGCTCCGATAAATATTTACTGCGTTTTGATATGGCCGAATACGCCGGTCAGGAGGGTTTATCCCGTTTAATCGGCTCTGTCAGCCGCAACCAGCCGGGAGCTCTGACTTCCGCAATCAAAAATAAACCTGCCAGCCTGCTTTTGTTGGATGAGATAGAAAAAGCACCTCCCGAAGTCTACAATTTATTTCTTTCCCTCCTGGATGAAGGCCAGATTACCGATGTTTTCGGCAAAAAGATTTCCTGCCGTCATTTATTTGTTATTGCCACTTCCAACGCCGGTTCTGAAAAAGTCCGTGAGCTTATAGCAAAAAATATTCCTCCCGACCGGCTCCAAAAAGAAATTGTTGAACATATTCAAAAAAGCGGGATATTTTCGCCGGAATTTTTAAACCGCTTTGACGGAGTCGTGGTTTTTCATCCCCTGTCATCTCCGGAACTTGTTCAAATTGCCGGTTTGCTCTTAAAGGATCTGCAAAAAAGTCTTCTGGGAAAAAATATTCACCTGGAAATTACCGATGATTTATGTACCAAAATTGCCGGGGAAGGATTTGAACCGGAATTCGGAGCCCGTCCGATGCGCCGGATAGTGGATATCACCATCGGGGATGTATTAGGCAAGGCGATTCTTAAGGAAGATATCAAAAGCGGTGACCACATCAAAATTATCCCGGATGTCACCCCCGAGACCTATCATGTTCAAAAAGTATGAAATCTCACGGTATTACCCTTAACGGAAATATAAACTGAAGCTGAGAATATGTTCACCTTGCCTGATTTACCCTACTCCCCCGACCTGCTGGAGCCTTATATTGATAAGGAAACCATATTGGTCCATCATGGTAAACACCACGCCGCATATGTCAAAAATCTTAACGACCTGCTGCCGGAAAAAAATGACTCCGATCTTATTGATATCTTACAAAACCTGGATTCCTTACCGGAAAATATTCGTACCAAAGTCAGAAATAACGCCGGCGGGGTATTAAACCACACTCTGTATTGGAATTGGATGTCCCCTGCAAAAACTCCCCCTTCACCGGCACTGGTTAAGATAATTGACGGGACTTTCACAAGTCTGGATACTTTCAGGGAAAAATTTATCGGGGCTGCTCTTTCTCAATTCGGTTCCGGCTGGGGTTGGCTGGTATCGGCGGATGGTCACTTAGAGATTGTTACCACCCCAAATCAGGATTCGCCGCATTCCTTTCATCAGAAACCGGTATTGGGAGTGGATGTTTGGGAACATGCCTATTATCTCAAATACCAGAACCGCCGCGATGGATTATCTGGATGCCTGGTGGAATGTAATCAACTGGCCTGAAGTCGGGCGTCTTTTGACCGTTTGAAACGGACACGGTCCAGTTTGGTTAACAGTTTCTTTCTGATTCTTAAGTTTTTGGGCGTAATTTCCAGAAGTTCGTCATCTTCAATAAAATCCAGAGCTTGTTCCAGGCTCATTTTTAAAGGAGGGGACAGGGTGATTTTGGTCTCTTTGTTTGAGGAACGGACATTAGTCAGGTGTTTTCCTTTTATGACATTCATATCAATGTCGTTTTCCCGGGTATTTAAACCGATGACCATTCCCTCGTACACTTCATCCCCCGGTTCAATAAAAGTTATTCCTCTTTCCTGGGTTGTTTCCAAAGCATACGCAGTAGCTTTGCCTGTTTCAAAAGCTACCAATACTCCGTTTCTCAGTTTATCGAGTGTAGGTCCGCAGGTCTGATATCCGGCAAACAGGGTCGAGATTATTGCCGTACCCCGGGTATCGGTCAGAAGAATATTCCTGGCTCCGATCATATTTCTTTGTGAAATGCTGTAAGAAAGCTTCGTATCCCCTTTACCGTCGGATTTCATATCCGTCATTTCCCCTCTCCTTTTTCCCATTTCTCCTGTCACCACCCCGACATACTCATCGGGAACTTCAACTGTGACTTCATCAAACGGCTCCGATCCGTTTTTGAAAATTACCTGTGGTTTTGACACCTGCATTTCATATCCTTCACGCCTCATGGTTTCCAAAAGTATCGCCAGATGCAGCTCACCTCTTCCGGCCACCTCGTATATTCCGGATCCCATGTCTATCATTCTGAGTCCCAGATTTTTCTCCATTTCCTTTTCCAGCCGTTCGCCGATTTGCCTGCTGGTGATATACCTGCCTTCCCGACCCGCAAAAGGCGAAGTATTTGCCCCGATGCTGATTTTCAGGGTAGGTTCCTCTACAAAAATTTCAGGCAGTGCCTCCGGTTTTGCCGGATCGCATATTGTCTGGCCGATTTCAATTTCCTGATCTCCGGCAATGGCAATAATATCTCCCGATATGGCTTCTTTTATTTCCTCCCGGGCGATTCCTTTACTCGTATACATTTTTTCCACATTGTATCCTCCGATAACTTTCTCCCCTCTTAAAACAGTCACTCTTTGTCCCAGTTTCAAACCACCGCGCCTGATCCGTCCGATTCCCAACTTCCCCAAATGCGGATCATAATCCAGGGTGGAAACCAGCATTTGCAGAGGCTCCTGTGTATTTACCACAGCGTTGGGTACTTCCTTCAGAATCAGGTTAAACAGGGGAGTCAGATCACCCTTGTCTGCAGGATTATATTTATCGGGAAATTTCAAAAAAGCTTTGCCGTCACGGCTGACGGTATAAATTACCGGAAAATCCAGGTGGGTAGCCTTTGTGGCCAGTTTCAGAAACAATTCTTCAGTTTCAGTCAGCACTTCCGCAGGCCGGGAATTACCTTTGTCGATTTTATTGATAACCAGGATAATTTTTAAATTGGCCTGTAAAGCTTTCTGCAAGACAAACCTGGTTTGGGGTTGCGGGCCTTCGGCCGCATCCACCACCAATAAGGCGGCATCAGCCATGTTCAGCACCCGTTCCACTTCACCGCCGAAATCCGCATGCCCCGGAGTGTCGATAATATTAATTTTTATCCCGTTGTATATAACAGCTGTGTTTTTAGCCAAAATTGTAATCCCTTTTTCCCTTTCCAGGACATTACTGTCAAGAATCGTGGTCTGCTGCATTTCAGCCTGGTTTTCCCTGAAGGTATGGGTCTGTTTCAGCATCCCGTCCACCAGGGTGGTTTTTCCATGGTCAACATGTGCAATAATTGCTATATTACGTATATCCATATAAAAAGCGCTTTATTAAAAGCGCAGCTAATTTTAACATGATTCAGTTCCTGTACCAAAAATTTTCCCGTCCGGTGCTTAAGTTTCTGCTTAAAAGAAACGGCGGAGATTTGGAGGCTGCCGAGCAGGTGCTTCAGGACACTTTTGTAGCCGCCTTCAAATCTTTTCACGCTTTTCATCACAAATCCGGCTATTTTACCTGGTTATGTAAAATTGCTTTGAATAAATTATCCGATTATTATCGTCATCAGGTACACTACAGGTCGAAAATAATCATCCCTTCAATTAATCAAATTAATTCTCTTATAGACCCCGCCTTATCGGTAGAAGAAAAATACAGTCTGGATGAACTGCGGTATTCGGTTAATAAGTGCCTGGATCTGATACCGGGGGAGTACCGCCGGTTATTGCACTTAAAATATTATTTAAAATTATCAGGCCGGGAAATTTGTCTGATTTTGAAGCTTTCCCCCCGCCAGCTGGAAGGCCGTTTACACCGCGCCCGTCATGCTCTGGCTAAAGTGATAACCTCCTTTCACCCCGAAATAAAACCATGACGGATTTGGTCAAACAAATTGCCCCCGGGATATTTTCTGAAATAAAACAGGCTAAAAACATTCTATTGCATTGCCACCCCAGTCCTGACCCGGACAGTTACGGTTCAGTTCTGGCCATGTACCATTACCTTTCAGGTATTGGAAAAAAAGTTACTGTGATTGCCGGTGATTCGGATATTCCGCGAATGGCAAAATGCCTGCCCGGAATAGAGAAGATAATTCCTAAAAATTATTTCGAAATAAATCCCGGGGATTTTGATCTGTTTCTTATTCTGGACTCATCCAGTCTCAGCCAGATATCCAATCTCAAAGAAATCAAATTCCCGCCGAAATTAAGGACTGTGGTAATCGATCACCATTCTACAAATGATATTTTTTCTGATATCAATTTGGTTGATGCTTCTTACCCTGCCACAGGTCAAATAATTTTCGATCTTTTTAGGCTTTGGGGTGTAAACATCACCGGGGGTATAGCTATTTGTCTTTTACTGGCAATATATACCGATACCGGCGGACTGAAGTTCGAAAAAACCGCATCCGGACACATTTTTAGCAGTTGCAGAACTGGTAAAAATCACTCCCGATTATTGGAAATATATTTTTGAATTTGAAAACCAAAATGATCCCGAAAATATCTATTATGAAGCTCTTGCTCTTTCCTCAATTAAACTGTTTTTCAACCACAGGGTGGCAATTGCAGTCATTCCTTACAAAGAGTTGCACAAGCGGGGTATCAGAAAAGTCCATACCGAAAAAACCAAAATTGCCAACCGGCTCAAATCAGTAACCGGATGGGAAATCGGGATTTGTTTTGTGGAAAGAGAAGCAGGAGTGACTTTTGCCAGTTTCAGAACCAGAGATTCCTCCAGGTTTGATGTAGCCAAAATTGCCAAAGCCACCGGCTCCGGAGGAGGTCATGCGGGAGCCGCGGGAGCCACCTATAAAATACCGTTTACCCGGGCTTTGACGTCTTTGTTGACCACAATCCGTGAAGTATACCCGGAATTGGGCAATCCGTAGACGGATTGGGTATACTAAATCTAGTGCTGGGATTATTAGTCAAAATAGTATTTCTCGCGGCTGCTGCCGGAGCTTTGGGGGTCGGATATACAAAACTCAGAGGGGGACAGGGAATTAACTTAAGCGTGGATTCGGTTCTGTCCTCGGTGAAATCCGCAGACATCAGTAGTTTAAGCGGAAAATTAAGCCAGGGCTTGGATGCGCTGGTTACCCACCCCGGCCGTTCTCCGGTGGTTATGGGTATCGAGATCACCGGTGATAGTCTGAAAACCATTGCTGATACCCTTTCAGGTCTTCCTCCTGACCAGCTGGAACAAATTAAACAGTATATTTGCCAGCCGGCTACGGAATCTCAAAAGCTAAGAGAGTAAATACAGGTATAATTGGTACGTATGTCTGATACTAAACAACAGTTGGTTGACCTTAAACTTCGACTTTCTCAAATCCGGACGAAAATCAATCCCGATCTGCTTGACAGAAAAATCAGGGAGCTGGAGGCTGAGAGCACCCACCCGGAGTTCTGGTCAGATCCCCAATCAGCCCAATCCGTCATGAAGCGATTGTCCGGTCTCCGGGAAGATAAAAACCAAATTGAAAGTTTGGCCAAAGAGCTGGAAGAAGCCGGCGGGTTGTCTGACCTGATGGGAGAATCCAAAGAACTGACCATGCACGTCAACAAACTTTCCAAAGTGATCGATAAACTTGAGTTGGGAACTTTTTTAAACAAACCGTATGACGGCAAGAACGCCATTTTATCAATTCATGCCGGACAGGGCGGGGTCGAAGCCATGGATTGGGTGTCAATGCTGTTACGGATGTATATCAAATATTGTGACAGCAGGGGTTGGTCGGTCGAGATCGTTGATGAAATGCCCGGGGAGGAAGCCGGACTCAAATCCGCAACTCTCACCGTCACCGGACCTTATGCCTACGGATATTTGATCGGGGAAAAAGGTACCCACCGGCTGGTTCGCAAATCCCCTTTTAACGCCGACAACCTCCGCCAGACATCATTTGCCCTGGTGGAAGTATTACCTGAATTAGAGGAATTGGATGATCAGATTGATATCAAACCCGATGATATTGAATTTGAGGCTTTTCGGGCGACCGGTCACGGAGGCCAGAATGTCAATAAAGTTTCAACCGCGGTCCGTTTAACCCACAAACCGACCGGAATTTCCGTAGCCTGCCAGACCCAGCGCTTTCAGGAACAAAATCGCAAAATTGCCCTCACATTATTAAAAGCCAAACTATGGCAGCTTCAGCAGGAAACCCGCCAATCGGAGGAGAAAAAACTTAAGGGTAGTTACAAAGCCGCTTCCTGGGGTAATCAGATCCGTTCATACGTTCTTCATCCGTACAGGTTGGTTAAGGATTTGCGGACCGGTATGGAGACCTCTCAGGCCGAGGCTGTTTTGGACGGTAATCTGGACCTGTTCATCGAGGCCGAAGTCCGTATGCTATACTGAAACTTATGGAAGAAAAACCATTAGTCACCCCGATAAATCCCCAAACTCTGACACCGCAAAAGCCTTCAGTGGCAACTCCAAATGTTCATTCTAAAACACCAATGCTGTTATTTATTGCGTTAATTTTAGCGGGCATTGTCACGGGATATTTTCTCTCCCAAAAAACCGGCAGTTCTTCCGGTACCACTGCCTCCGGTAAGGATATTGTCAATACCAAGACCGAAATTGGATCCACAGACACTGTCACCTTTCGGGATACCGCCCAGGGGACATTGGAAGCCGGAGGGTTAAACGGCGAAGGGACTCACAAGTTAATCCGTGACGGCGGCCCGAGCAAGACTGTTTATCTTGTTTCCTCCATTATCGATCTGGATGCTTATGTGGGTAAAAAGATCGAGGTGTGGGGTGAGACTCTCAGAGCCCAGAAAGTTGGCTGGCTTATGGACGTCGGGCGCCTGAAAATACTAGAATAGACCTGTCATGGTTGTAGCAGAGGATCTTACAAAAAAATTCGGCAGTCTGGTTGCCCTGGACAAGGTTAATGTGACCATTGATACCGGTGAATTTGTATTTTTAACCGGGCCTTCCGGTTCGGGTAAAACCACGTTTTTAAGATTAATCATCAGGGATTTGAAACCGGATGAAGGAAAACTTCGGGTAAATGATCAGGATTTAAACGGACTTCCCTCCAAGAAACTGCCTCTTTTCAGACGGAACATCGGTATGGTTTATCAGGATTTCAAGCTTTTAAATGACTTAAGCGTCAGGGAAAATGTGGCTTTACCGCTGGAAGTCCGGGGAGTCCGCAGTCCGGACATTATATCGGCGGTAAATATTGCCCTGGAAATGGTGGGATTGGATAAAAAAGACACGCTTTTCCCGGCTCAGCTTTCGGGGGGGGAACTTCAGCGGGTGGGTTTGGCCCGGGCGATTGTGGGAAAACCCAAACTATTGCTGGCTGACGAACCCACCGGAAACTTGGATCCGAAGACAGCTAAAGCAATAGTCAAACTCATGAAAGAGATTCATACTCATTTACATACCACGGTAATTATTGCGACCCACAATAGCGAGATTGTTAATCTTTACAATCTCCGGGTAATCGCCCTGGAAAATGGCCGGCTGGTAAAAGATTTATCCGAAGGAAAATATGACTAAAGCAATAAATACTGCCTGGCAAAGAATCCGCCGGGCTCCTTATCAGACTTTGGCTGCCGTATCCATTATGACCATGACGCTTTTTTTAGCCAGCGTTTTCTTTTTAATTGCCGCCGGATCCCAGGCAGTCCTGAAATATTTCGAAACCCGGCCTCAGGTCAATGCCTTCTATCGGCCGGATTATATTCCCAAAAGCGAGCAAATTGAAGCAATCAAAACCGAGCTGGAGAGTACCGGACTGGTGGAATCGTTTAAATATATATCCAAGGAAGATGCCCTGAAGTTATATCAGGATTTAAATAAGTCGGACCCGTTGCTTTTGGAAGCTGTAACAGCCCAAATGCTCCCGGCTTCTTTGGAAATATCGGCTAAAAGTCCCTCAGACCTCAAAGTCATCAGCCAGGCGGTCCAGCGGATTGAAGGGGTGGACGATGTGCGTTTTGCTGAGGATATCGTCAGCTCCCTGACCCAATGGACCAACTCGGTCAGAATCATCGGGGGTTCGTTAATCGGTGCTCACATCCTGATTACATTGATCATTATCCTTTTGATAATCGGGATAAAGGTTGCCAACCGGCGGGATGAAATTCAGATCCTGCAGCTGGTGGGAGCGGCTCCGGGTTTCATCTCCTTCCCCTTTATCTGGGAGGGGATTATATATGGATTGTTCGGGGCGGTTATTGCCTGGGTCGTTTCCTATCTTCTGCTTCTGTCCTCCATGAACTTTTTAAACACCTTCTTATCCGGTATTCCGATACTGCCGGTTTCAGTCTGGTTTATGCTCAAGCTTTTAGGGGCCGAGCTGGGTATCGGAGCATTGGTCGGAGGTTTGGGAGGGGTAATCGCCTCCCGGCGTTTTCTCAAAGCATGAGCAGGCGGGTAATTATATTTATTCTTCTTCTGGGATTTATCACCCCCGTTTTTTTGGCAAAAGCATCAACTTTGGAGGATAAACAAAAACAAATCGAAGAATTGGAAAAAAAAGTGTCTGATTTAAAGAACCAGGCCAATACTTTAGCCGGTCAGATCTTATACTACGATAATCAAATATCACTAAACCAGCTGAAAATTTCCCAAACTGAGGACTTAATATCTTCAATATCAGGCAAAATTGATCTTCTGGAAAGAAAATTGCAGTCCCGGGCAATTCTTTTGGAAAAGCAAATTGTGGTCACTTATAAACAGGGCAAGCTTGATCCTCTGCAGCTGGTATTCTCTTCCGATGATTTTTCACAGATAATTTCACGGATCAAATATGCCCAGCTGGTTCAGAGTAACAGCCGCCGTCTACTGTATGACGCCCAGGTGCTTCAGACAAATTATTCCCAGCAAAAGGATCTGATCGAGGAGTCAAAAAAAAAGTTGCAGGTTCAAAAAACCACTCTCTCAAACATCAGGGAGGAGAAGGACAACCTGCTCGTTCAAACCAAAAACAGTGAATCGATTTACAAAAAGCAGCTGGAGCAAGCCCAGTTGGAACTGGCGGCTATTCAAAATGCCCTGGCCTCGGCTGTCAGGGAAGGTCCGGTAAAAAAGGGTGATGTGATAGCTCTGGTGGGTAATACAGGATATCCCGACTGTTCCACGGGCAAACATCTGCATTTCGAAGTCCAAAAAAATGATACCTGGGTTAATGCTGAAACGTATTTAAGAAATATTACCGATAAATGGGGATTAAACATTGGTTCCGGCAGCTGGGACTGGCCGATTGGCGGAGACATTCAAATTACCCAGCGTTATGGTAAAACCCCTTATTCTTATCGCTACGTCTATAGCGGCGGAATTCATACCGGGATTGACATGATCAGCGACAATGACGTTATCAGAGCTACAGCCGACGGGACTTTGTACTCTTCCCTCCAAAAATGCGGCAACTCACCGCTTAAAATCAAATACATTGACCACGGCAACGGTCTGAAAACCTTCTTTCTCCACGTCCAATAATCTGTTATATTATTTTTATGCTCAAATCTGCCCATTGGGTAGGTCTGTTGTTTGTTTTATTCTCGATTTTTCCTGCCCCGGCTTCAGCTCTTACACTGACTTTTTCATCTCCCCCCGATCCGGTCATTGCAGATGAAGAAATTCTTCTCACTGTTTCATTAACGTGTTCCGGTTGCGGGCAATCTTACCTTCGCGGTGTATTTTTTCCTTCAGGCAGTAATTATTTCGGCTTAACCCAAAATAATTCGAATGATTGGATAGGGACTGCTTCGGATAAAACTCTTTACTTTCATATTGCCCCCGAAGAAATTATCAGCAGTTCCTGGAGCGGACAAATTAAATTCAAGGCCAATTCGGACTCCTCTTTTTTTACGGGACCAGGCCAGTATTTTTTCAAAATCGGGCGCTACACCTCGGCCAGCAGTAGTGCTACCTGGTCCGACCAGGTAGCGGTTAATTTGGCTTACCCGACTCCCACTCCCGAACCTACAATCAAACCGACTCCGGAACCTACCCCCGAACCTACACCGACCCCTATCCCCGAGCCAACTCCCACTTCCGAACCCCCTTCAACTCCCACCCCTCCTTCCACTCCTCCACCTGAGCCGTCAATAACCCCTCTGCCCACCTGCACTCCCATGCCTGCCCCAAAGCTTTTTCCCTTACGTTTTTCAAAATTTATTAACTTCTTCAACAGGTCTGGGTACCAACACTTACTGTCACGTATTTCCCTGATTTTTTCATCACTGCGCCCCTAGCATGAGATGGAAGCTGATACCTGCTTCGGCTTTAGCTATGGTGATATCCTTAAACGGCTTTCCGCTTTCGGTTAATTTTGACCAGGAAATTCCCGTTACGGTTTCCCTTTCCTGTTCCGGATGCAGTGATTCCTATTTACGGGTGGTCTTTTTCCCAACAGGCACTAATTATTTTGGTTTTACCAAAAATAATACCGGAAATTGGATTTCCACCACCGCCGACAAAACCCAATACTTTCGTGTTTCTGCTGACGAAACCAAAGCCGGTACCTGGAGCGGAACTCTGAATTCAAAATTGGATTCGGAGGACTCGGCTTATTCCGGTCCCGGGAGTTACTTTTTAAAAGTTATCCGGTATACCGCCGGAGGCAGTAAGTCCGGAGAAACAGAAACAGTGGAAATCAGTGTCACCGGACCGTCTCCAACTTTGACACCGGTTCCTACCCCGCTTCCTACGCCCACCCCGACCTATAAAAAAGCCGTATTTACCCCCACGGCTACCATTTATAATACCAAGACACCTGAACGCGCAGGGGAGACAATAAATACTCCGATTCCGTCAATTTTCACACCTTCATTCACACCCTTACCCACCATCGATAACGAGCCTCATCAGGTCCTCTCATCATCCGATTCGTCTGATGTATCAGATCCGGGTTCATCATGGATGGGTAAGTCATTGGTTATCGCCGGTTTGGGTGTTTTCTTATGTTCTTTCCTTTATCTTCTAAAATCAGGTAAAATTTCCTTTCCATGATTAATAATCGGTTTCCCAAATGGGTATATTGGACCCCGACAATTATCTGGATGCTGGTAATTTTCGGTTTTTCCGCCCGTCCTGTTTTCCATGCCTCTGTTATTGATTGGCAGGACTTTTTTATCAAAAAAACAGCTCACTTTGTTGAATATTTCACTCTGGCACTACTGATGTATTTTTCATTCAGGCAGACAACCTCACTTACCCGCTCATTCTGCTTACTATATACCATTATTATTACCATCATGTATGCTGTAACCGATGAATTTCACCAGACTTTTGTGCCTGGCAGGGAAGGCCGGATGAGAGACATATTAATAGACAGCAGTGGTGTTTTTATGTTTGTTCTGCTTCAGCGTTTCAAACCCTCTTGACAAGAATAATTATAGGTCTATAATGCACTTACTCCTGCTCTTCCGGCCCGCAGAATATGAAGAATTTTCGCAAGAATATTATACTGACCGCTATTCTGTTGTTCCTTATAGCGATTAATGTCTCAGTGGCTTTTGCCTGTGAGCCTACACCCACACCTAAACCTCCCTGTCCGACCGAAACTCCCTCTCCTACACCCACCACCACTCCGGAACCTACTCCTACTGTTACACCGCCTCCGGAAACCACACCCTTTCCACAGCCCTGTAATGGCTGCGGCGGATGGCCGTCTGCTCCTACCTGCGGTGCTACCAAACCCAGTACCCCCCAGCTTATCTCTGCTGTCCGTCATGGTACAACCGCTGTTTTAACCTGGACCGCTTCCGCTCCCGTCACCCACTATTCCATTTCATACGGTGTTAAACCGGGTGAATATATCTACGGTGCTGCAAATGTCGGCAATGTGACTACGTATACAGTAGGCAGCCTGGATCCGGGTACCCAATATTATTTCTCGGTTCGCGGTGTCAATGACTGTATGCCCTCAGATCCTTCCACTTCCGGCCAGGTTCTGGGACTTGCTGTCGGCGGTGCCCAGGTTAAAGGTTTGGCCTCTACCGGGAATTTACCTCTGATATACTCACTGGTCTTTACCGGCTGTTCATTTTTAACTCTTTCCCTTTCTTCCAGCCGTCTCAAAAACTATCTTTCCTAATATGAAGTCTTTTCGTAAAAATCTCATCCTGACAACTGTTCTGTCATTTCTCGTCGCTGTAAATTTTTCGGTAGTTTTCGCCTCCGATGATAAAAAAGTAGATCTTTGTCATTGTGAGAGAGCTGTCCAGGGGGATGTATTTCAATGCCAGACTTTGAATATCAATGAAAATGCATTAAGCGCACACATAGGAATCCACCAGAGTGATTATCTGGGACCATGTAATATTCCACTTCCCACACCCGATCCTACCCACAGTCCCTGTCCGACTCCCACTCCCATCACCACCCCCGAACCTACCCCTACCAGCTGCCCTGAACCCACCCCACAAGCCCCGTCTTTCCCGGTTTGTGAGAATCAGACTGAAAACGGAGATGTTCACTATGCCACCGGGTCACATGAAATCGCCGGTGATGAAATAGGACGACTGGAAGGCAGGGACGATGTATATAACTTAGGCGGCTGGTATTACACCCAATGTTTCTGTTCCCCCGAAGGACGGGGAATCCAGACCAACTGGACTCCGGTGAGTGAAGGATCCGAGTGGGGACCTGATTGGGGTCTGAACAGAACTCACTACAATTACCAGAATAGGGAATATAACTGCGGCAACCCCACTCCCACTCCCACGGTTTCCCCGGAGCCTACCCCCACCGGATTTCCTCAGCCCTGTAATGGCTGCGGCGGATGGCCTTCAGCTCCTTCCTGCGGTGCCACCAAACCCAGTTGCCCCGTACTTTTATCCGAAGTCCGCCATGGTACAACCGCTGTTTTAACCTGGACCGCTTCCGCTCCCGTCACCCACTATTCCGTTTCATACGGTGTTAAACCGGGTGAATATATTTACGGCGCTGCCAACGTCGGCAATGTGACTACCTATACCGTAGGCAGCCTGGATCCTGGTACCAAGTATTATTTTGAAGTTCGGGGCGTCAATGACTGTATGCCCTCCGATCCTTCCACTTCCTGCCAGGTTTTGGGATTGGCTATTGGCGGCGGTGAAGTCAAAGGTTTGGCTTTCACCGGGAATTCGTCCCTGATATACTTACTGATGTTTACCGGCTGTGCATTCCTTACCTTATCCCTGGCTTCGAACCGTTTTAAAGGCAATATTGCCTAAGCTTCCCCGGATATTTCTTATTCTTTCCGCTGTATGTTTTGTCGTGGCAGGTTACCTTGTCTGGCAGCGGTATTTCAACCCTTTTCCCCTGGATTTCTCATCTGCCCCTCCTCCCGCTGTTTCAAAAATCACTTTTTTACCCACCCGGATACAAATCCCCGATCTGCAGGTTGATCTGCCGGTAATCCCGGCGCAGATAGTCAACGGTCATTGGCAAACCACCCCCACGGGCGTATCCTATCTGACCACTTCCGCCCGTCCGGGACAGCCGGGTAACAGCATCTTCTACGGTCACAACTGGCCCCGGCTTTTAGGCGGACTAAAAAAGATTAAACCCGGCGCTGTTTTAATTGTTAATACTTCAGCCGATCATTTCCCGGTGGTTTTCCGGGTTTCCCAGGTAAAAACGGTTTCTCCTACCGATATCAGTATTCTTGCTTCCACCATCCGTCCCCAACTGACTCTTTACACCTGCACCGGCTTCTCGGATTCACTGCGTCTGGTGGTTATTGCCTACCCGCAGGTGGCGGCAAAATAATCAATCGGCCAGCGGACCCATCCCAGATAGTTCATAATCATTAATGCCGAGAACACGCCCGTACCCGCCGTCAGCGCCATAAATCCCCAGTTAAAAGTCTCCTTAAGAAAGTTTCCGGATTTTCTTATCCGCATAGGCCCGATTTAGCTTATCATCCACCCGGTTGGCAAAAAGCACCGTGGATGTCAGAAGTAACATTACAAATATCCAGATATCCTGCTTCCGGTCGGTGCACCAGGGGCCTCTGGTATTTGCTCCCAGTACCTCACCCGTCGGTAAATTCTCCGCTTGATCAACCGGTGTCACGTATCTTGCCCTGACGTCAAATCTTGTGATTGCATCCCCTGAAGTAATTTGGTTTCCGTTGGGAGCTGCACCCGTTACATAAGCGATCGTTTTATATCCTCCTCCACCGGCTCCCTCCGGAACTTTAAGTCCGAAACCTAGACGTCCGGCCTTTCCGGCTTCGATTGTACCCAGATCAAAGAGCATACTTCCCAAATAATTATCGGATTGGTCATACAATTTTTGGATCAGTTGAGCGTTCTTTACGGGAACCTCACCGGTGTTTTTCACTTTCATTTCAAAAGTCACTACGTCACCCGGATAAACAAAACCGTTGACATTATTTGTGGCGGTCAAATCCAGACGCGGGTTGCCGCTGATCAATTTGTCCCGGTAGTTTTTCATAAACCACAGCCTCTACAAAGAAATTGTTATTGGCAAGATTCGGATCCGGATCCGTCATGGCCACTGAGACATCAAAAGCCACTTCCCGGCTCTTTCTTTCATCACCGGCCCGGGCTGAAGGAATCAGTCCGGACAAGAAAGCCTGTTTCTGGTCAAATGAAATATCGTCTTTAACTTTTAAGCTGATTGCGAAATCTCCCCCGTGCCGGGGAAGAATATTCCCCACTTCCCAGCTGCAGAATGTCTGCTGGCATCCGCCGGTTAACCTTCCGTCATCAGAAACAAAACTCATTCCGTCAGGCAAATCCATAGTGACTCTGACTCCCTTGGCAATGTCATAACCCGTGTTGTCGTAAGAAAGGGTATAGTCAATAATGTCTCCCGGCTCAACCATCGTTCTGTTGGCAGAAACTGAGACTCCCACATCCGGGTAGGCAAAAATTGCATCCCCTGACCAGTTGCCCAGAATGTTTATGGTACTCATAAACCATCTCGATCCCATGATATTGGTATTTATCAGGTTAAAGAGATTGGCCAGTGCGAAGGCATTTCCGGTTCTGATTTCCGCCCCTCCGGAATTATTGGAAGCCAAATTTCCTCCGGTATTGGCGCTGACGTTGACATTATTGATAACTTCCGCATAGTTGTTGTTGGCAAAAGTTACCGGCAGTCCGTCGACCGGATCACCGGTATAATCCGCCGGAGCCGCGGACGGATCCAGTCCCAATTGCAGGATATTTGTCCCGAGATTCGGTTTCTCAATACTGCCGGGAAGGGACCAGTTCACGATATTTCCCGTCCACCCTCCCGCGTTATTCAGAATCAGGAAAAACCAGCGGTTACCGATGATATTTAAATTTGCCAGGGTGGTGGAATTGGCTACTGCCACGGCATTCCCGGTGGTGATCGAACTTTGTCCGTTATCCGCAGAGACATTCTCTCCGGTATTTGCATTTGCACCGACATCATTTTGCACATCGGCCAGATTTTGATTGGCGTAGGTTACGGGAATCCTGAAAATCAGAGCGGAAGAATCAGGGTCAAAATATTCCGGCCGGGGTAATATCAGGTTGAATTTCTGGCTGGATAAAATATTGATAATTCCTATAAAAATCTTGGACCCGAGGATATTGGTATTGACAATATTTGTGACATTGGCTGCCGCCGCTGCATCCCCGGTATTAATCGTTGCGGAAGCGCTGTCCAAAACGGTGTTGTTTCCGGTATCTGCAGTCGCGTTAATATCATTTGTCAGTGTTGCCTGATTGCTGTTGGTGACGGTAATTTTAATATTCGGAGTTTGGGGAAAGTTCTCATTAAGATATACATTTCCGTTTTCATCGACGATCAAAAGCTGACTCCAAATCGCATTCAGGTCGATATCTTCGTTTTCCGTACAGGTCAGATCCAGTGTCAGCACCGAGACTTCAGAGCCGACAATATTGGTATTGATCACATTCAGAACATTAACCAGCGCCTCTGCGTCTCCCGTATCAATTGCCGATGATCCGGAATTTCCCGTCGCGGCATTGTCTCCGGTAATTGCCGTTACATCGGCATTATCAGCCACATCTGCAATATTGGTATTGCTTACGTTTAATTCCTGCTCATCGGCCGGAGGAGTCGGATCCGTAACTGTTTCCTCGGGAATTTGGGTCGACATACACGGCAGATCGTCAGAGCACTCCTCAGTCGGTGAGGGTGTAGCGGTAACAGCAGGTGTAGGAGTTTCCTCGGATGACAAAATCACCGCGTTGGTATTTACTTCGGTATCCGCCAGACCGGTTGCGGCAGCGTCCCCGGTAGTAATTTCCGCCGATCCGGTAGCATCTGTAATGGTATTCGTTCCGGTTTCCGCATCCGCTTCCAAATCCGCGGATACTATGGCGGCATTATCATTAGTGATGTTAATATCTCCCTCGCACGGAGTTTCCCCCTGGGGGGCGCAATCACCGGTTCCCTGGCTGATTTCCCCGGGAATTTCATTGACATTGGTATTAACCGTGGTATCGGTTTCAGCTGCTGCTCCCGCGTCTCCGGTATCTATCACATTTGTAACCTCCGGTGTCGGTTCCGCTGTGGGAGCGGGAGTTTCAGTTACTTGAGTCTCTGAAGGCGGGGGAGTCGATTCCGGAGCGCTCGTCGGGGCGGGGGTATCTGTCGGGGTGGCATCTTCCGCCCACGCCACGGGACTCAGCATGCTCACCGTCATCCACATGACAAGTGTGGCTGTTGAGGCCTTTTTCAAAAATCTGTGACTTACCGCCATTTTTTGTTTATTTTGTAAATAATTTTAATTTTCCTTGGGAAGGGAGTTGAATTCTCCCTCCCCGTCGAAAGTGTGATCACACTCTCTGTCCACTAAAAATTAGAAGGACAGATTTGTGTTCACTACGGTCCAAGCATTAGCTGTAGATCCGGCATCTCCGGTAATAGCCCAATTGCTACCACGGAAACATCTACCAACTGCTGCCACCTGGAGATTGTCCTCCGGTGTCAGATTTTGCAATAGACGTATTGTCGATTAAGGCCATGTTATTTACATCACCAGTTGAACGACAAGTTCTGCAATTGACAACATTGGTATTAGCAACGACTACTGCAGTTGAATCAGAAACAGCGATTCCAGTTATTAAATAATTAGAACCACCTGTTTGCCAATTGGCTCCGGTTGAGCTTTTTGCTACAGCAGTATTATCTACGATGGCGAAATTGTTTGTATCACTGCTGGGCATATAGAATGAACCATATGCAAAAGCTGGGGTGACTGCAGACAGTAACATTGCCCCTGCACCTGCGATTGCGATTAATCTTTTCATTATTCTATTCACCTCCCTTCAATTAATTTTATTCAAAATAAAATACAGATCAAAAAATCCCCGCTAAAACGGGGATAATTTTGATCATCAACCAAACCTGATGCCGATTTTTATTCTGTCCCATGGAATGTCCTCATTCTGGACAAGTCGCAGTGAAAATTCAGTAATCTGGATTACAGTTGCGGCTTTGGAGTATAATTCCGTATCCTGCCCTATCCAACTATTTTAAAAAAGCATGGAAATACAAAAACGGATAGGGACATTTTTTTCCCGTTTTCCTCCTTCCCGGTTTCCCAAGGGGAGGGTGATTGTTACCGATTCGGGAATTACCAATCAGGTTTATTATGTTGAATCCGGTTTTGTAATCGAGTATCACATTTCTCAATCCGGAGAACTGCTGATTGCTCATCTCTATCAGCCGGGATCGTTTTTCCCCTTAAGTACTTTTTGTGAAGTTTCGTTTGAGTCCGGTTACTTTGAAGCTCTCAGTCCGACCGTAATCCGGACAGCTCCTGCAAAATCTTTTACCGAGTTTTTCCTTTCTGACCGTGAACTCCTGGTCGATTTTACCAACAGTCTTTCGCATAACATTTATAATCTGACCAGGCGCCTGGGTATGATAATCAGCGGTACCGCGTATCAAAAAACCGCATCCGCCCTGGTTTATCTGGCCGAGAATCTGGGCAGAAGAATCGACGGTAATGGTACCGTGATTATTGATTACGATCTGACCCACAAGGAAATTGCCGCCTGGATCGGATCTGCCCGGGAAACCACCAGCGTTCAAATGAAACTGCTGCAAAGAAAGGGACTGGTAACTTACAACCGCCGCCAGATTGTCATCAATGATCTTCAGCGTCTGATTTCGGAAACCGGACAGGAATACGCTTGACATAAATGTGCTACAATATTTTCAGTGATCGCGATTCCGTTACTCTTTTTCCTTCTGATTCCGGTAATTTATATCATTTTTTCCGGGATCAGGATCATTGATCAGTACGAACGGGGAGTAGTCCTGACACTCGGAGCTTACAGCTACACACTTGACCCGGGTCTGAAAATAATTATCCCCATCGTCCAGCGGATTATCAAAGTTGACATCAGGATTACCACTTCCGAGATTCCCCAGCAGGAAGTGATCACCAAGGATAATGTTCCGGTGGGAATCAACGCCGTGGTCTATTTTCAGGTTACCAAGGCTGAAGACGCTGTATTAAAAGTCCAAAATTATACTTACGCCATTACCCAATATGCCCAGACTGCTTTAAGAGATGTCATCGGCGGAGTCGAGCTGGACACGCTTCTGGCCGAACGGCAGAAAGTCGCTGATGAAATTAAGACTCTGGTTGACCGGGAAATCGTCGGTTGGGGATTGGACGTGGTTTCCATAAAAATTCAGGACATCGAACTGCCGGCGGATATGAAGCGGGTGATGGCTCTCCAGGCCCAGGCGGAACGGGAACGCCGGGCGGCAATTATCCGGGCCCAGGGGGAACTGACCGCCTCCGAAAATCTGAATAAAGCCATGACCCAGCTGGCCCAATCCGGCGCCATTTCCCTGCGTACTCTTCAGACAATCGAGGCCACCACCGCCAATCCCGCCAATACCATCGTCTTTGCCCTGCCCATCGAGATCATGGAAGGCCTGAAGCGCATTACCGGAAAATAACTCATGGATTTAGCCGCTGACCGTTCTTCAGAGCAGTCACAGGTTATTAAGATTTTGGATTATTCTCTGCGATTAATTAATTTTGGACTGGTCTTTTATCTAATCTGGAAAAGACTTATATCTCCGGCATCAATTGTAATGACTGAATTTCTGGTAATCCGGAATCTTTTATACACTGTCTATGCAATAATTTCCGGTTTATTCGGTGTTTTTGTTTTAAGTCGTTACCGTGATAACCCGTCACTTATCAAAAAACCCTCTCCTCTGAGTAGTATATTGCCTATGATTGTAATTTCAATCATATTAACCACTTTTTCCTATGCAATCGCAGAATTGATTCTTGACGTGATAAATTTCCTTACCCAACTCGTTTCAAGACCTCAGGTTACTTTACCGCTTTAAGAAATTCCTCTGCCAAATTTGCCGTCTGATTCGTCGGATGGTAAAACTCCTTCCACACCAATACTATATTCGCCCCGTTAAACATTGCCCTTTGCACCTCCCGGATGGTATCCCCCCCGCCTATGGAAATCATCACATCATAACTGCTTTTGATTTTATTAATTTGTATATATGGAATGGGTTTGTCTTTGTTAAATGTCTCCTCATCTACACCCCGGTGCAGGATGACCACCGTAGGCAGTTTTTTCAGTTTTCTCAGAATTTTAATCGGCTGATCGACGTTCATCATATCCACCATGCTGTCAATTTCCATTTTTTCACAGGAAGAAATAAATGAGTTCAATGTTTCTATTGGTGCCTGGCCCAGAGCAATTGCTCCCGACGCCCCGGCCTGGCGGGCCAGCATTGCTTCGGTATCACCCCGGTCCATGGTTTTCAGATCTGCTACCACGTATCCGCCCCACCAGGAGACAATATTTTGGATTCCCTGCCAGCCGTAAGTTTTGATCAGGGGTGTTCCGGCTTCCACCAAAATTCTTTCGCTTCTGGGTAACTGTCTGATAATCGACCTCGCTTCATCCATTCCGCTGTTTAATGCCACTTGCAAGTATTTGATTTTTCTGTTAATCATTTCCCAAGTTTAAGCGAATTGACAACCAACTGCAATTATTCACATAATGGACTGACATGTCGCTCTTTCATCATCTTTTTTTACCTCATCACACCAATAATCAGCGGGCAAAAATTCTTCATCCTTCTGCTTTAAGCATCATTATCGGCTGTTTTGCTGTGTTTCAAGTCTTAATCGGGCAGGTAATTACCCGTTTCCCGGATATTCTGGGTTATGCTTCACAGATTCCCGCCGGTGAAATTGTCCAGTTAACCAACAGTGAACGCCAAACCCGGGGTTTATCCCAGCTTAGACTGGATCCCGGCCTCTCGGCTGCAGCACTGCAGAAAGCCTCGGATATGTTTGCCAGAAATTATTGGGCTCATGTTTCCCCGAGCGGTGTTCAGCCCTGGTTTTTTATCACCCAGGCAGGATACACTTATCGCTATGCCGGTGAAAATCTTGCCCGGGATTTTTCCGATCCCAAATCCATTGTCCAGGCCTGGTTAAATTCCCCGACACACAGGGATAATTTACTCAATTCCCGCTATGAAGATATCGGAGTGGCAGTGGTTGACGGGACTTTGGAAGGGAAAGATACAACCCTGGTGGTGCAGATGTTCGGCACCAAATTGGCCAGCGCGCCGGCAGTGGGGGGAAGGTCGGCCTCTGTAGTTGCCAAAGCCCAGGAGCCGCCCCAACCTACAATTGTCCCGACCCCTATACCTACCACAGCGGTTGCCGCACAGCCAGGACTTCCGGCAGCAGCAGCCTACCTCACTTCAATCGAGGAAACCCCGAAGAATTTCTTGGGCATTTCTCCGTTTGAAATAACCAAATACACTTCCCTGGCTTTACTAGGGCTGTTTGCGGTTGTCCTGTTAATCGATGTTATTGTGGTCAACCGCCGCAAGATTACCCGCTGGACCAGCAAGAGTTTTGCTCATTTAGTGTTTATAATTATCTTAATTATTGCCGCCGGCACAATTCTGCGCGGCCGGATTTTATAATATGTCCGAAATTGTTTTCGAAAAAGATTTTTCCCGGCATCCGCTGCACTATTTTACCCTTCTTTGTGTCCTGCTGGTCGGATTATGGGGTCTTTTTTGGTTTAGTTACCATCCCGGAATGCAGTTATCCATCGTCATCAGTATGGCAGTATCCTATGTTGTCTGGGGGATTGTGCATCACCGCGAACATCATTCCCTGCACCCCAAAATTGTTCTGGAATACCTGCTGATTGCCGTATTTGCCGTATTATTGTTCGGGTCTATACTGCTTCGCACTTGAAACACCGACTTTTTTTGGCTATCGAGATTTCTGACGACCTGCGTCGGGAGATTGGGGATCTCCAATCCCGGATGGAAAAGCTGAAGCTGCCTATCAGATGGGAAGAACCGCAAAAACTGCATCTGACTCTCAATTTCCTGGGCCGGATTGAGGAATCACTGGAGCCGGAAATTCACCGGGTGGTATCCGGAGTTTGCAGTCAATTTTCCCAATTTGATTTGACTCCCGTATTTCTCGAGACGATGTACAAAAAGCACGAACCTTCATTTTTGTACCTGGGAATTTCCGGGGAACTTCCGACCTTGCTCAAACTGCAAAAAAGTCTGCGTGAAGAACTTTTATATCTCAAAGTACCCCTGCCGGAAAAATTCTTTGCCCATATAACTATCGGCCGGGTCAATAAAGCGGATCCGGAAACTACCAAATCCGTTTTAAACCGCTTTCAGGATTTTGAATTTTCTCCCCTGCCCGATTTCACCACTGTGGCAGTCAGCCTTTTTGAGAGTCTGATCTCCGATAAAGGCAGTCATTACCGCCTTATTAGACGCTTCATGCTACAATAGTTCCCCAATATAAAGACGACTATTTAAAAACATGAGCAAAGAAGTGGAACAGATAGCTGGGACTGAGAGTATATTTAAAATTGGACGACCGATACACTCCGACGGAAGAGGATTTTTCAGGGAACTACTTAGATTAAAGGAGCTGCCTTATCCCTGGAAAATTAATTCTCTGACCCATCATCAGGTATTACCAGGACGGGAATTTAAAATTCAATCAACATCCGACAATCAGTTAGTCTATCCGATTTCCGGAGAAGCTGAAATAAATATTCCGCAATCGGAAGAAAATATAAGAATTGATGACAGCATACGTATCGGCATTTTTATTCCCAAGGGACAGACACTGACAGTTCGGGCTCAAGAAATACGGGAAACTAATGTACTGGTTTTTTCCGACACCCGTATTAAAAATCAGAATTTTGAAATGGAACAGAAAACGCATGGTTTGACCGCAATCCGAAGCCAGGCATCAGAAACTGAATTCGGCAGTTCCCGTCCTGTTTATGATATCGAATATACCAATGACACTCTGGGTACCCATTTTAAACCGGTACAAATCAATCACTCCCGGTCACTTCCGGGAGTCATACGGGGTTTGCACGCCGAAGCCTGGGATAAATTTATCTATCCGGTAACCGGAAATATGGTGGCAGGATTGGTCTGGATTGGGTCAAAAGATGGATTCGGGGATAGACAGACGATAAATTTTTCGGATACTTCACGACCGGCAGTTTTTATACCAGAAGGATGGGCTAATTCCATCTGTGTCTTAAATAATAATACCGATAATATCCCGGTAGATTATATCTACTCAGTCGGAGCATACTGGACTCCCGATTCTGTCAGAAGTGTTCACTGGAACTCTGCGGGAATACAATGGCCGGTGTCTGAACCGATTATTTCTCAGAAAGATCAGGAAACCCCTGCTTTAGATGAATATTTCAAACAGCATTTCTCGTCAACTTCTTAACCTTTTTCCACTCCTTTATCTCTCTATGATTTCCGGACAACAACACACCCGGGACTTTCCATCCCTTATATTCTTCCGGCCTGGTATATTGGGGATATTCAATATTATTACTGATTTGAGAAAACGACTCTTCCTTCAGAGATTCAGGGTTTCCCAATACTTCCGGCATAAGTCTGACCACCGAATCGATAATCACCATTGCCGGAATTTCTCCCCCTGACAATACATAATCACCTATGGAAATTATTTCATCGGCCAGATATTCATGTACCCGGTGATCCACCCCCTCATAATGGCCGCAAATAATCAGTAAATTTTCTTCCCGTGATAATTCTTCAGCTTTTTTCTGGCTGAATTTTTCCCCTCCTGCATCCAGCAATATCACTTTTAAATTTTGGCTTGATAATTGCGATTTGATATCCGCAATTGCTTTATCAATAATATCCACTCTCATAATCATCCCCGCTCCTCCTCCGTAAGGCCTGTCATCCACCGATTTGTATTTATCCACAGCCCAATCACGCAAATTGTGAATATTTATTTTTACAACTGACTTATCCTGCGCCCGCTGCACAATAGACGCATCCAAAGGCCCTTTAAACATTTCCGGGAAAAGCGTCAGAATATCGATACGCATATCCCAATTATAGCTAAAATACGCTAATATAACCTGTATGAAGGCAGTCATCATCATTCCTACCTACAACGAAGCCGGATCAATAGGTGCGATGCTGGATTATCTGATTAATAAAACTTTTCCCCAAATCAAATCCAAAGAAGGCGGCTTAACCAAAGATTGGGAAATGGAAATATTGGTCGTGGATGATAGTTCTCCCGATGGGACAGGCAAAATCGTCGAAACCAAATCCAAGACATCCCCCTCTATCCATTTATTGGAAAGATCAGCCAAGACCGGGATAGGTTCAGCGTATTTGGATGGTTTTAAATATGCCATGGACAAATTACATGCGGATTATGCGTTCGAAATGGACGGAGATTTCCAGCATCCGCCTGAAACGATTCCCCTTGCACTTAAGGCACTGGAAGATGGTTACGAGTATGTGATTGGATCCCGAAAAATTTCTGGAGGAAGTAATCCCAAAGGCTGGGGTTTCAAAAGACTGTTCTTTAGTGAAGTAGGCGGTCTGACGGCCAGATTAATAATGTTTTTTCCCTTTAAACATTTTTTTGACGTTACCGATCCTACCACCGGTTTTAAAGTCACCAAAGTCAGGGGAATACTGGATAAACTTGATTTAAATGGTTCTCACTTATATTCAAAAAGCTTTGGTTATAAGTTACAGCTACTTTACGAGACACTGGCTCTGGGTGCCAAGTATAAAGAGGTTCCCTTGGAGTTTAGAGTTCGTAATGCCGGCGAATCCAAAATCGAAGCGCAAACTGCCAGGGAAATATTATTGGTGACTATTAAACTCCGCTGGCATGATGCCTTCACCCGGAAATTTCTCAAATTCGGGACAGTCGGTTTTATCGGTTATTTGGTTAATGCCTCAACTCTGTATTTATTTACCCGGATGGGATTTCCGGGTTGGTTTGCCTGGGGCGGTTCCACGGAACTGGCGATAATTTCCAACTTTACCTGGAATAACATCTGGACTTTTAAAGACCAGAAAATTTCGGGTATTTCCAAATTAGCTTCAAAATTTCTGCAGTTTAATTTTACTTCCGCCGGAGCCCTCCTTATTCAGGTCGTAGTCGGTTTGATCACGGACAGGATTATCGGCAGCGGATACCGGCAAATAGTCCTGCCCTTCACTATCCTGTTTTTAATCCTGCCCTACAACTATCTGATGTACACCCTGGTTATCTGGAAAACGAAGAAACACAAGTAAGGATCAGAGAAGGGGACCCCAGTCGGAAATTGCCACTGCGTTATGCAGGACAAAGTTAATAGTGTAGAAGAACAGTGGGATAATTAAAAGTCCCAAAGCCCACTTGACCTCTTTTCGGGAAAATATTTCCGCAAATCCCAGAAGTACCACCGGGACCAGAGGCAGGCTGTATCTGGCAATGTCTCTGTGAGACACAAAAAGAATTAATACGTAAAACACCGCTCCGAATATTCCCCAGACCAGATCTTTTTTCAGCGCCCTGTATATCCCGATTCCGGCCAAAAGATATATCCAGATAATTTCTTCGAGCCAGATACTTCCCACCCAACCCTGATTAGCATCAAAGATTTTAAAAGGTAATAACTGTAAATGAATATTGTCTCCGGTATGAAAGTAAGCCCAAAAATCCCCGGTTTTGAGAAAGAAAAAGTAAGACAATGCCAGAAAAGTTAGTCCGATAATTCCCACCGGCCAGATTTTGAAATCAATTTTTTTAGTTTTTAAATAATTAATAACGGGCAGTAAACAGTAAGCCACCAGAAGAATTATTCCGGGAGACTTGGTCAGTACCGCCAGACCTCCGGTGATCCCCGAAAGCCAGTATTTCTTTTTGCCGAAAAAATAAAGCGAGGACACAACGGCTAATATAAATAGTGTCTCGGGACTGCCGACGGAGCGGACAGCCCACATCCGCGGCCACCAGAAAAGCCAGGCCAGAGTGATCCAGAACGGATCTCCCCATTTGTGCTCCTCGGCAATTTTATAGATGACATAAGTGCAGGCGACTGTTGCCAGAAGATTCACCATTACCATTGCCTGCAGATGATTCAGGCCGAGCAGGTTAACCAGGTTGATTAATAAAGGATACAGAGGAAAATGTGCCGGATAGTATTCCAAAGGCAAAGCAAATGAAAACATATTCCGTATGATCTCCTTGTTGTACCAGGCTTTTGCCACCACGATATAATACGGACCGTCAAAATTCTGATAGATTGTTTTAGTGCCTACCGCTGCCCACACCGCCAGCGTGCTTGCCACACAAATTATTGCCAGTTTTGAAACGTTGCTTAATTTCATACTTTTTGATATCGGTACTTTGATCTTACCACCGGCCAGGTGATCGACACCAATACCATTGTTAACGAAATTATGCTGATCAGATTTGCCATGCGGTTTAAAGGCGGCTCCGTCAGTCTGGTTTCCACAATATGTTTTCCTGCAGGTATTTCCATGGTCAGCAATCCGTGGCTGTAAGGATTTTCAGGATCAAATAATTTTACTTCTTTCCCGTCCACATATGCCTTCCACCCCGGCCAGTAATGGGTTTTATTACTTAAAATCCCGCCTTGGGGGGTTTCCGTATCCAGTTTGTGATAATTTGTTTTCCAGATAAGCGATTTAACCGTAAAATCTCCCTTTTCCGTTTTTGAAGCTTCGTACTTATGTAGTTGGTTAAATTCGTCAAAAGGAGAATGCCATACCGGTGTTTCTTCCAAAAGCAGGGTATATGTTCCCCTGTAACCCAGACTGTCTTGGGCCGGATCGGTCCAAGGTAGATATTGTTGAACTTTTGCATAGTCTTTGGTTGTCAAAACCAGTATTACCCACCCCGCCAAAAGAATGATCACCTTTTTTTTGTTAGAAATCATTAATTTTGACAAAAAGTAAGTTCCGCAAAAAACCGCCGCAGTGGTTGATACAAATAGCAATCGCCAGGGAAATTGCACTGCCCTGAGGGGAGTTAGAATTTTCCAAAACGGTAGACTTGATTGCGTCATCATAAATATCGCAATGGCAAACACCGCAAAAAAGTAGATGCTGAGTTTAAATGCCGCTTCTTTAGCAAATTTTCTTTGTCTGAAAAACCAGATACCCAACCAGCCCAGAAATATTACCAACACCCCGGCTCCCAGCTGAACGGACATATTTACCCGACCGGTGGATCCGATTCCCTCATAACTCCACGGCGAATAAATCAGCTGTTTAATCGTCACAAAACCGTTTTTCTCCAGAAAGTAATTTTCAATCCGGTCAAGATATGTCAGGTTTTTATACAAAATTGCCGGGAGAATATAAAAAGCTGCATTCAAATATCCCCAGGCTATGGCAGTGATTCTTTTAATATCAAACCCCGTATATCCGATCCAAATCACCCCGAAAATCAGACCGTAAAAAGGGTGGGCCAAATATCACCAGCGTAATCATCAGAGCTGCTATTGCGATCGATTTCCAGCTTTTCCGCGGTTTTATCAATCGCCCAGAAGGATAGAGGTAGAATCGTGGCAGCCACCGTTTCTCCGAGTGCCCCCCGGACATAGACATTTGCCAGATGATAGGGCAGGTATGCATAAGTAAGTCCACCCAAAAAACTTGGCCATGAACCGAAATGCCGCTTAAGCCAGAGATAGGCAAAAAAAGCACTGAACGGAAAGGACATGGCCAGAACCAGTTTAAATGCCGTAACCGGGTCGACTCCCGAAAGCATTACAGCCGAAGTCAGATAATAAGGTAGGGTATAGGAAAAGGTAAAAGTGGGCTGTCCCAGACCGTAATTCAGTCTTTTTGCCCACCGGGGAGGGAAATTACCGTCTTTTAATGCGTTGAAAAATTCCTACCGATTTAAATACGGTTGCTTCCCCGTCGTGTCCGGAAATCATTCCCGGATGCCTCAGGGCTTTATAAGCCGGAAAGGTTAATCCCAAAAAAAGCAAAAAGATCAGAAGATTTTTCACCTTCTAAATTATACTCAACCGGGGTGATTTTGGTATGATTAGCCAAATGATAGGGGAGCTTTCAGTCTTTTTTCCCTGCTACAACGAGCAGGATAATATCGAACAAACGGTAAAAAAAGCCAAACCCGTTTGTAAAAAATATTTCAAAAACTGGGAAATGCTTTTGGTCAACGACGGCTCCAAAGACAAAACAGGGGAGATAATTGATAGTCTGGCAAAAAGTGACCGAAATGTAAAACCTATTCATCATCATCCCAACCGGGGTTACGGCGCGGCTTTAAAAAGCGGATTTTATTCCGCCAAATATCCCTGGGTGGCATTTACGGATGCCGACGGCCAGTTTGATTTTAAGGAGATTTCGGAGTTTATTGCCACTCAGGAAAAGACCAAAGCCGATCTGGTAATCGGGTATTACCGTCACCGGCAGGTACCTTTTTCCCGGAAACTGAATTCTTTCATGTGGCAGGTGGTGGTATTTCTGCTTTTCGGTCTCAGAGTCCGCGATATCGATTGCGGTTTCAAGCTTATTTCCACCAGGGTTTTTAATACCATTCCCAAACTGGAATCGGAAAGAGGAGCCTTTATCAGCAGTGAATTATTAATCAAAGCCAGAAAGGCCGGATTTAAGATTGTGGAAATTCCCGTCACCCACTATCCGAGAGTTGTCGGTCACGGCACGGGTGCGGATTTAAACGTCATTATTAAAAGTTTTCTGGATCTTTTCCGTTTATGGTTCAAACTGCATTAAAACGCCGGGAAATAATCTGCCTGGCAGTTATTCTGTTGGTCTGCAGCGTTTCTGCGCCTTTACAAAATCCCGGATTACATGACTTTTCTGGGAGATGAAGGACGGGATGCGCTGGTGATGCGAAATATTGTTTTGGGAAGGCATTTTCCCCTGATCGGCCCCGGCACCTCCATCGGCAATATGTATCTGGGTCCTCTCTATTATTATCTGGTTGCCCCGTCGCTTCTTATTTCCGGCTTTTCTCCTCTCGGCCCGGCAGTTGAAGTGGCTGTCATCGGGATTCTGACGGTCGGTCTGCTGTGGTGGATAGGCAGGCAATGGTTCGGACCATTCGGAGCTCTTTTAATATCGGCTCTTTATGCAGTTTCCCCGGTGGTGATCACTTATTCCCGCTCTTCATGGAATCCGAATATCATGCCGTTTTTTGCCTTGCTTACAATCTACAGTCTGTGGCAGGTATGGCGCAATCACCGCTGGCCCTGGCTGATCGTCTCAGCCGTCGCTTTCGCTTTTGTTCTTAACTCTCATTATTTAGGTCTGTTACTCGCTCCCACAATTGGAATATTTTGGCTGATTACCGCTAAAAAATCTTTAAAGACCTCAATCGTGTCCTTCCTATTACTATTACTACTACTATCCCCCCTGCTTATTTTTGACATGCGCCACAATTGGACAAATTTTAATGCCCTTAAAGCTTTTCTTACGGACCGCCAGCAGACTGTAAATTTCAAAGCCTACAAAGCCATACCCAATCTTTGGCCTATATGGGCGGATATCAACACCACTCTGCTTGCCGCCGGAAATATTCAGTTGGGATTTATCACGTCCGCGTTGCTGGTTCTATTACCGGTTCTGATACTGGTTAAACAATTAAAGTCGAAAAATATCTCACCTGAGTTAATGTTGGTTATGGTTTGGATAGGGTTTGGTCTTTTAGGACTCGGCCTTTACAAGCAGCATATTTATGCCCATTACTACGGTTTTATTTTTCCCGCCCCCTTTCTGCTTTTAGGTTCTATTTTTAAATATTCCCATCGTCTTCTAAAATATCTTTTAGCCGGATTTATACTTTTCCTTCTGCTGTTTAATTTAATAAACAACCCCTTTCGCTCCTCGCCCAATCTGCAGCTGGAGCGGACTTCGCAAATAGCCTTAGTAATAAACCAACAGGCTCTGGGGCAACCTTTTAATCTGGCCCTGATTGCCAAAACCAATTATGATGCCGGATACCGCTATGCCCTGCAATTATTGGATAGTCCTTACTTTACTATCCATGACCAACTGGCTGAACAGTTATTTGTCATCTGCGAAATTGACTGTGAACCGATAAATAATCCGCTGTGGGAAGTCGCCGCTTTCGGGTGGGCAAAAATTGATAAGATTTGGGAATTCCCCTGGGGGGGAGTCAAGCTTTATCGGTTAATTCATAATCCGTCCGGATCATGAAAAAAACATTTATCATAACCATTATTTTGGCCCTGGCCTTGTTTTTACGTACATATCGGGCTTCCGTCCTGACCGGCTTTTATTTTGACCAGGGAAGGGATGCCAAAATAATTTGGGATTTATGGCATTCGCACAAATTTTTCCTCATCGGTCCCACTACCGGAATAGAAGGCATTTTTCTCGGCCCCTTTTATTATTATCTGATTGCGCCTTTCTATCTTTTGGGAAACGGGAATCCGGTCGCCGCGGCAGTCGGCCTGGCCTTAATCTGCACGATCGGGATTATTGTCATCTATGAAATCGGCCGGAAGTACTTTAATCCGGTTGCCGGTTTTATTACCGCAATACTGGCGGCCTGTTCTCTGAGTATGGTCCAGTCTCACCGCTGGCTGTCCAACCCCACTCCTTTATATTTGTCTTCCGCCCTGGCCCTGCTGCTGCTTCTCAAAATTGTCTTCGGTTCCAAATCCGGATGGGTCTGGTTTCTCTTTGGTTTAATGCTGGGGGTCAGCCTTCATTTCGAAGCGGCTTCTGCCGTATTTTTCCTGCCCGCCACCCTTCTGATTTTTTTGTGGTTCAGAAAAGACATAGTCTGGCAATTTAAAAACCTGATTCATCTGGCTTTTGCATTCCTGATCACTCTGCTTCCCCAGATAATTTTTGATCTCAGGCACGACCATATCCTGGCTTTGGCCTTCGGGAAGTTTCTGATAACGGAGAAAAGTTTCACCCCGTCCGGAAGCGGATTTATTTTGGATCGCCTGAACTTTTATTATCAGTCATTTTCGAGTCTTATCACCCTGGATAAAACCCCGGCAATTGTGATTTCCTTATTATTACTGCTGTTAACTGTTATTGTTTGGCGCTTTATACCCAAAAAACCGCTGACGGTCGTCCTCATTTGGCTTCTTACTCCCATGTTCTTTTTGCTGCTGTACCGGGGGAATTACGGTTATGTCTGGAGCTATTACTTTACCGGAGTATATTTGGTTTTTATGCTTTTAACCGGTGTGGTTTTATCCTATGCATATACCTGTCCCCGGATTCCTTTCCGTAAAGGTTTGGTGGGTGTTTTAGTCTCTTATTTTCTTGTCTGGAATGGTTTTCATCTTTATCATTACCTGCGCGCCAATCCGGACGGACCGGAAGCCATAATGCTGGGTTCGTCTTTACCGGCTGTTGACTGGGTTTTTAAGGATGCCGGCGACCGGTCTTTCAATGTTGACGTTTATGTTCCTCCGGTGATATCCCATGCCTATGATTACCTGTTTCTCTGGCGGGGTGATACCCGTTACCGCCGTCAGCCGTCTTCCGACCTTCAGCCGCTGCTTTACACTCTTTATGAAGTCGATCCTCCACATCCCGAGCGTTTGGAAGCCTGGCTGACGCGTCAGGCCGGTATAGCCGTTCCCAAAACCAGTATTAAATTCGGCGGGGTTACGGTAGACCGGCGTCAGCGGATCAATAAATGAAAAATATTCTAATTCCGGTACTTCTCATAGCCCTGATTCTCGGTCTGATACTTCGCGGCTATCAGTTTAAAGAGAGATTTTTGTATGCACATGACAACGATCTGGCCGGCTGGATTGTTAAAGATATTGTCATCGATCACCATCCTGCGTCTAATCGGTCAGGAAACTTCTGCCAAAGGGATTTTTATCGGCCCTCTCTTTTATTATTCGCTGATTCCGTTTTACCTGATTACCGGCATGGATCCGATTGGATCACGGATATATTCCCTGATTATCGGTTTGACTGCCATCTGCAGTCTGTATTTTGTCGTCAACAGGCTTTATGGCCGCCGCCCGGCCGGCATTGCCTCTCTCATTTATGCGGTTTCGTTTCTAATTTCCCAGACTGAACGGGAAGTCGTCCCCACCACTACCGTCATGTTGTGGTCAATCTGGTTTTATTATTCAGTCAATCTTATTTTCCGGGCAAAAAAGTCCGGTCTGCTTTTAGCTTCCTTTTTACTGGGTTTGGTCTGGCATATCAATTTAGCCCTGATTCTGCTTTCTCCTCTGGTAATCCTGGGTGTATTCCTAAATCACAAAAAATATCTTCTCAGAGATTTTTTCAAACCGGTCATCATTCTGTTAATTATGTCACTGCCACTGTTTATTTTTGAAATCCGTCATAACTTTTTACAGACCAGATCGCTTTTTGGTACAGTTTTTGAAAATTCCGCCGTTTCAGGCATCCCTGCGGTCTCTTTTTCGGACAAAGTTTCACACGTGGTAAGTTTTGCTTTCAAAAACGCCACCCGGATATTTTTTATTCCGGAATTTGTTTTTCCTGAAAATATTATTCCCGTATTTCTCACAATCATGCTGCTGGTACTGGTGATCACCCGCAGGATCCCCGGATATACAGGAACAATTTTTATTTTATGGATGGGTCTGTATATTCTTTTCTTTACTCTTCACCCCATAAATCTTTCCGAATATTACTTAAACGGGATGAATATATTTTGGCTGATTATTGCCGCTGTCACTATGGGCAGAATCCTGCCCAAATTTATATCCGCCGCAGTTCTTTGTTTTCTTATTTTTTACAACCTGAATATGTTTCTTTCTTCCCCGATAAACGCCAGCGGATATTTACCGAAGAAGGCATTGATGGAATTTATCTATACTGATGCCGCAGCGCACGATTATCCCTGCGTCGCCTTTTCCTACATCACCAACCCCGGTTATCAGTTCGGATACCGTTATTTTATTTATCTGAAGGGTTTGAAAACCGCTCCGCCTTCATCCGGAGCCCCGGTTTATTCGGTGGTCTTTCCGCATTCCTTGGTTGACCGGATAGATAAATCTTTCGGAGCCATAGGGCTGGTTTTACCCAGATATTCCCGCTATGATCAGGAGGCGGTACAAGTCAGTTGTTCGGGTGAAAACTCGAATCTGACCGATCCCATGTTCGGCTTTACGATACCAAGTAAATATGTCCGTGTATCTTTCAGTTATCGTTACCAACTATAACGAAGAGGAAAACCTCAAAAAAGGGGCATTGGATGAGATTTATGATTATTTGAAATCCCAGGACTATTCCTTCGAAATGGTACTGGTCAATGACGGTTCCGCGGATTCAACTCTGACTTTGTTAAACGCTTTCTCCAAAAACCACCCGGAAGCAAGGGTGATCAATAATCCTCATATGGGTAAGGCTGCCGGAGTCATCACCGGAGCCCTGGCGGGGATCGGGGAGATTATTCTTTTTACCGATACCGATCAATCCACTCCCATTTCAGAATTTGCCAAGTTCATTCCGTTATTTGAGCAGGGTAAGGCCATAGTTATCGGGTCCCGGCCCAGCCGTCCCGGAGCTCCGCTGTTCCGCCAGATATTGGCCTTGGGTATGGTTGTCCTGCGGACTCTGGTTTTACAGCTTCCGTACCGGGATACCCAGTGCGGATTCAAGGCTCTGACTGCAGAATCTGCCCAAAAAATATTTTCCGCCATGAAACGGATTCATCCGCTCAAAGCCATCGGCTACCCGACCACCAATCCGGGTTTTGACCTGGAAATTTTATACCTGGCTCGAAAATACGGATATGAGGTGGGAGTTGTACCCGTGCAATGGTCATACCGTGAAAGCAAGCGGGTCACCTTTTTCAAAGACGCAATTAACGGCATCAAAGAATTATTACTGGTCCGCTGGCGGTCTCTGACCAATGCTTACCGGAATTGAATATGCCAACAAAATCCCGGCTTAATCCCAGATACCGGATTGTTCTGTTAATCACAGCCGGAATTCTCGTACTTGCTGCCGTCATCCGTTTTACTCATCTGACTCTGCTGCCGGTTTTTGCCGATGAATCGATTTACCTTCGCTGGGCTCAGGTCATGCGGGCGGAATCCACTTTGAGATTTTTACCTCTTTCGGACGGTAAACAGCCTTTATTTATGTGGGCGGTGATTCCGTTTATGAAATTTATATCCGACCCCTTATTGGCCGGCAGGGTATTTTCCGCGCTTTGCGGTTTGTTTACCACAATTGGAATCGGGGTGGCGGGTTATATCCTTTTTTCCAACTTCAGGCTGGCTTTATCCGCATCTCTTTTATGGGCGGTTATTCCCTATGCCGTATTTTTTGACCGGATGGCTTTGGCCGATGGACTCCTCGCCATGTTTATGGTCTGGACTTTCGTATTTTCCGTCCTGTCACTTCGGTATCTGCGGTGGGATTTGTCCATGCTTGCGGGATTTACTTTGGGCTTCGCCTGGCTGACCAAATCTCCGGCCATATTTGCTATGGTTTTGATCCCGGCGGGTTTATTGCTGGTGGAGTGGAAACATCTCAGGGGGATCAGAAAGGTTGTTCCTCTGATTCTGATCGGTACCACTTTTATTATCGGATTTGCCATGTATAACATTCTGCGTTTGGGACCCGAGTTTCATCAGATAGCTTTAAGAAACCGGGATTATGTTTTTCCGTTATCTGAGGTTATCTCCCACCCCACTGATCCGTTGATACCCCATTTACGCGATGCAATCGGTTTTTACCTGTATCTTGTCACTCCGCTGGGCTTGGGTTTTGCTCTTTTGGGAATAGCCGAGGGAGGTTTGCGCCATTGGCGTCAGCGGTTGATTTTACTGCTGTGGTGGCTGGTACCGGTTATTTCCCAGTCATTTGTAGCCAAAGCGTTTACTGCCCGGTATCTGCTGTTTACGGTTCCGTTTTCGCTGATACTGGCTTCCCATGGATTATGGCATTTCGGTGACCGGACTCAAAAACACTTCCTTTCCCTGACAGGTTTGATATTAGTCGTCTGTTTAAGTTTGGGATATGACTATTTGCTTTTAACTGATCCTCAAAAAGCTCCGTTGCCGCGGATTGAACGTTCGGGATATATGGAGGAGTGGACGGCAGGTTACGGCCTGAAAGAGGCAGCCGGTCAAATCAGAAGCAGTGCGGCTTCAGGGCCGGTAGTTATCGGTTCCGAAGGTTACTTCGGGACTCCTTTCAGTGCCATGCAAATGTACTTAAATGATGTTTCAAACGTCCGGATAGTCGGATTAGGAACGGTTTTAGGTTATCCCGATCCCAAGCTTACTTCAGCCCGGGCGGAAAATCAGATTTTTGTAGTATTCAATTCCACCCGCATTCCCCGCGATCCGGCAGACTTGGGTTACGAAATTCTGGGTTCCTACCCCAAAGCCGTCCGTCCGGACGGCTCCCGTGAATATCTGCTTCTGATGAAATTGAAATGAAAAAAGATTTGATATTAATTCTTCTGCTGCTTCTTCCCGCCGTTGCCTGGCTTTTTCAGCCGGGATATCTTTCCATGCACGATGATCTTCAGGCTTTCCGGCAGAAAGCTTTAGACGAATGTTTCCGGGACCGGCAGATCCCCTGCCGCTGGGTTTCAGAAATGGGTTATGGTTTCGGATATCCGCTTTTTAATTACTATCCCCCCCTGCCTTATTTAATCGGTCAGCCGTTCCGATTTTTGGGTTTCCAGTATCTTGATGTGGTCAAAATTGTCGGGGTAATCGGATTCGGTATTTGTGCATTAAGCATGTACTTTTTGGGCAGGCAGTTTTGGGGTAGGGGAGGAGGATTGATTTCTTCCCTGGTCTATACATATGCGCCTTACCATTCGGTGGATTTTTACGTCCGCGGAGCCATGAACGAATTTTGGGCCATGGCCATTTTTCCCGCCATTTTCTACACTTCTTACCGGCTGATATCCGGCCGGAATAATAAATGGATTCCCCTGCTTTCATTATCAGTTGCGGCTTTGATGCTCTCGCACAATCCCATGCTGATGATATTTACCCCGGTATTGCTTGCCTGGTGCGTGTTTTGGCTTTGGAAATCGCGTTCCTGGAAACGATTTACACGCTCTGGCAGTTTCTGCTTTCTGGTCACTTGGTTTGGCCGCCTTTTTTACTCTTCCGGTAATTATCGAATCGCGTTTTGCCCATGTGGAGACCCTTACCATCGGCTACTTCAATTTTTTGGCCCATTTTCTTAACTTAAAGCAAATCTTTTTGCGCATCAATTGGGGTTACGGAGCATCGGTTTTGGGTTCGGGTGATGAAATGAGCTTTGCTTTGGGCTATCTGCAGTGGATCCTGCCGGCTCTGGTATTAATTTCTGTGTTATTTATCAAAAAACTCCGCGAAAATAAATTATTAATCCTATTACTATTACTGTTTACTGTTACTGCTTTATTCCTGTCCCATTACCGCTCAACTCCCATATGGCTCAAATTTAAACCTCTGGAATTTCTCCAGTTTCCCTGGCGTTTTCTTACTTTGGCTGTCTTTTCAGCATCGTTTTTGTCCGGTGCAGTAATATTTGTAAATAAAAAAATACTTTCCCTGTTACTGTTACTGTTACTGTTACTTAATGCCAACTACTTCCGCCCCCGGGTTTGGTATCCGGACATGACCGACGCTTCAAAATTTTCCGGGGACTCTCTCCGTTTGCAGGTTACAGCCAGCATTTTTGACTATCTGCCGATTTATGCACCGCTTCCGCCTCCCAATCCCGCCGGAGGTGATCTGGGAATAACCGGCGGGGAAGGGACTTTCACCCGGCTGGCCAAACGCTCCAATTTTCAGCAATACGAGGCGGACATCACAACTTCAAAAGCAACGATAGAGCTGCAGACATTTTATTTTCCCGGCTGGCGGGTGTGGCTGGACGGAAAAGAAGTAAAAATCGATCCCTCCCGTGACCCGCTTCTCGGGCGGATGCAGATTGATGTCACTTCCGGCCGTCATTTGGTTACCGCCCGTTTTACCAACACCCCCATCCGAACTTTTGGTAACCTGCTGTCACTGGTCTCCTGGTTAATCCTCCTTGGCTGTTTGATTCCCAGAAAATCGGTGTACAATGGCAGGTATGTCTTTACCCGAAGTCAGGTGTCATCGAATAACGATAAAAGCTGATTTTGATGTTTTTACCGAAAAGTTTGAGGAAATTGCCAGGTCATCCGGGGGCGGGGAATTCAAACTAACTTCACTGGCTTCCCCTGACAGAGCCAGGGTTAGGTCTCTGATAGGTGTGCACGAAATGTATCACAAAAAATTAAGTAAAAATCCGGAAGATCTGATGTCCGAAGCGGGTGTGATATTGACTAATGCGGACTTACCGCCCCAACTTCAGGAAGAACATCCAATTTAAGGCTATAATCAATCCATGGACGCGGAAGTGACGCTGGGGGATGTGGACCTGGCCACAGTTAAAGCCAGGTCGGTATCGGGAATTGTGACTTTGATCAGCCGGTCTTTTGTGATTCAGCTGGTATCAACATTAGGATTTTTTCTGCTTTCGGTGTTTCTGGCCCGCCCGGAAATCGGATTGTTCATCGCCGTCAATGAATTAGTCTCCATTCTGGGATATTTTTCCGACATCGGTCTGGCAGCATCCTTAATCCAGAAAAAGGATAAAATTACTCTGACCGACCTGCGGACCACTTTCACTCTTCAGCAGATTCTGGTTCTAGTACTATTACTATTTACTATTACCATTTCCCCCTGGTTATTCAGCTACTATCATGTTTCCGGCGGGGGAGTCTGGCTGTTTTTCAGTCTTTTAACGGCTTTTTTTCTGGCATCTTTAAAAACTATTCCTTCGGTGGTTCTGGAGCGCCAGCTGCGGTTTGAAATTTTGGCCTTTGTGGAAATTATTGAGACTCTGATTTTTTATCTGGTAGCTGTGACACTCGCCTGGCAGGGGAGGGGAGTTGCCTCTTACGCCTGGGCTGTTCTTCTCAGGGGTTTTATCGGTACATCCCTGATTTATTTTCTGGCTCCCTGGAAAATCGGTCTGGCCATATCCAAAACCAGTCTCAGGTCATTATTATCCTTCGGTCTCCCCTATCAGATCAATACTTTAATGGCGGTCGTAAAAGACAGATTCTTAAATATTTTCCTGTGGAAAATAATCGGCGCTGACGGGGTGGGAATTATCGGTTGGGCCCAGACCTGGTCCCAGAAACCTCTGCGCTTTATCATGGACAATGTCACCAAGGTTACTTTCCCCGGTTTTGCCAGGCTTGCCGATCATCCGCAGGAACTGAAACAGGGAATAGAAAAAACGCTTTTTTTCATTTCTCTCGTAACTTTCCCCATAGTCGGCGGTCTGGCGGTACTTGCCCCCTCCCTCGTCGGATTGATTCCCAGATATTCCAAGTGGGAAGTAGCTTTGATACCCTTGGCTTTGTTTTGTTTCAACAGCGCCTGGGCTGCCGTATCCACTCCCTTAACCAATACTCTGAATGCTTTAGGCCGGGTAAAAATAAATACTTACCTGATGATTATGTGGACGGCACTTGCCTGGATACTGACCCCTTACATGGCGGTCAGATTTGGTTTTGTAGGTGTGGCTTATGCTTCAGCTTTAATTTCTTTAACCTCGGTTATTCCCGTAATTATTATTAAGCGTCTGACTCATTTCAGTTTGTATTTATCATTTATCCGGCCGGCAGTAGCAACTATGGTTATGTTGACCGTGTCTTATCTGTTTACCGTTTCTTTTACCGTTACTATTTATAATTTAATTCTGAACGTCATCATATCCGGACTGGTCTACGGTTTAGTTATTTACGGTTTGGTGGGTCCGGCCCTTTTAACAGATGTCCAAAAACTTTTGGCCGTTTTTAAAAACAAATAGCCACTGGTGGCTGATTATCTTGGGTTCGGTTATTTGGTCTTTGACCATGGTAAAGAGTGGGTCTGACCTACTCTTACGGAGTAGGTTTTTGGGGTCCCAACGGTCATGACGGCGTCTGGCATTTGTCCTTAATTGAAAGTCTTTCCCGGGGAAGTTTGGAAATGCCGGTTTTTGCCGGAGAACTGATCAGAAATTATCACATCGGATTTGATCTCTTGCTGGCTTTAATTCATCGGCTTTCTTTTATTCCGGTAAGTGTTTTGTATTTTCAGCTGATCCCTCCCCTGCTGGCTTTCGGGATTGGTTTCTCTGTCTGGAAATTTATGCTTTTATGGACCAAAAGCCGTTCGGCTGCCATGTGGGGTTTGTTTTTTGTTTATTTTGGCGGCAGTTTCGGCTGGCTGGTAAATTTGCTTCGTGGTGCGGGTTTGGGCGGAGAGTCTATGTTCTGGGCTCAGCAAAGCATCTCCACACTGATAAATCCCCCGTTTGCCCTGTCACTTTTAATAATATTCTTTGTATTGTATTTAATCCAAAAACCCATTTCCGGAAAAAAATTAATATTAGTCTCGCTTCTTATCGGTTCCCTGGTCATTGGTCAAAATTTATGCCGCGATTTTGTTTCTGCCGGGATTGGCATTGTCCGCTCTTTACAATCGTAAATTACTCAAGCTTTTTACTTTTGTCTTCTCTCTTTTCCCTGCTTTTTTACCTACCGTTTAACCGTCTGGCCTCGTCCCTGATAGTTTTTCAGCCCTTCTGGTTTATCGAAAACATGCTTGCCCTGTCAGACCGTTTTTTCTGGCCCCGGCTTTACAGCGCGATGATTGTCTACAAAACCACCCGTAACGTGATTAAATTTATTCCCGCTTACAGTCTGGCGATATTGATTTTTCTGGCAGGTAATCTGGGTGTCCGCATGTTGGGTTTGGTTAAAATCAGAGAGCTGAAAAAAACCGACCCGGTAAATATTATTTTGTGGGTCATAGCTCTCCTGGGTTTTATTTTCCCCTTATTATTTATCCAGCGGGGAACCCCCTGGAATCCCATCCAGTTTTTCTACTATTCGCAATTTGCTCTCGGTCTGTTTGCTGCCCGGATTATATCCAAATTAAACATCAAATACGGGATATTAGTCGTTACTGTTAACCATTCCTACCACTATTAACACTCTCGGGCATTATCTTCCGTCCCGCCCTCCGGCAATGATATCCAAAGAGGAGTTATCAGCCCTGAAATTTCTTTCATCCCGCCCGCAGGGGGTCGTTTTTACCCCGCTGGTCATTCCCGACCCCTATCTTCCGGCTCCCCGTCCCCTCATATAAATACGAATCCACGGCATATGTTTCCGCTTATTCCCGGCATCCGGTGTTTCTGGAAGACACGGTCAACCTTTCCATTACCCAATATCCGTATGAGGAACGTTTTACCCAATCCGATAATTTTATCTCCGCCGCCGATTTATCCCTGGCCAAAGCTTTTCTGGTCGGAAATCAAATCCGTTATCTTTACCTGCCCGAAGTAGCCAGTGTCAGACCGGCTTTTTCCGCCCGGGATTTAGGAGGCAGCGTAATTTTTGAAAATTCCCGGGTTTCAGTTTGGGAAGTAGCCCGGGATTGACCAACACCAAAAATATGGCTACGGCTGCCAGGGATAAAATTCTGGTTACCAGATGATTGCCGGCCAAAAGCAGATTTTTAAGTGTTTCCAGTCCTTCCGGTACCCACCAGTGGTAATAAAGATTCACCCAGAAAATTATTGACCAGACAGCCCACAATTCATACAATT
The DNA here is from genome assembly GCA_963736875.1 of Candidatus Amesiibacteriota bacterium. Classification (GTDB taxonomy): domain Bacteria; phylum Patescibacteriota; class Microgenomatia; order CAZETR01; family Amesbacteraceae; genus CAVTQH01. The sequence goes on from CAVTQH010000002.1 coordinate 399,186, forward strand.
TTCGCCGGGCGGAAACGTACAAAAGGCCGAAAACCATTCCCGCGTACAGGTATCTGTCCAGCATCCCGGTCATAAATAAAAATGATCCGGCTCCGATGATAAACAAAGCTTCCCAGACTGCTTCTTCTCTCCCCTTTTTCTCAAAAAGGATTAATGCCGATATATTGATTATCGCAAAAGCAATTAATCCCCATGTATACGTCGAAATTCCCAGTATCTTTTCTGCGGAATTGACTGCTTTGTCACCGATAAATATCCGCCAGAAATTAAAGGCGTTTACGGAAACCCGCGGTTCGGATTTCTCAAAGACTATCCGTGTCAGGTCATATCTGGCAAATTCCAGCGGATTTTTGTGGGTAAAAGGCTGGGTAGTTATCCAGAATATAACTAAGCGGAATTATCCAGGCCAGCCAGTTTCTTTTCTTCCGCCAGAATAAATAGATAAAAAAAGGCAGGAATATCAGTGAAGTCGGTTTTATGAGTATTGCCAGTATCAATAAACCGGGCCCCAGAATACTAAAAGATGTAAAAAGGCTTGCAAATCCGGATAAAGCCAGTAAAAATCCTACACTGTCATACTGTCCCCACATGGCACTTACGTACCAGGAGAACGGGGATATGAGAAATACCGCCGGCCACAGGAGCCTTCTTCCGCAAATGTAATAAATAATGACGGCAATTCCCAGATCAGCCAGAATCGGAATCAGCTTGATAGTCATCAGGTAACCGACTTGAAAGGGGATCTCGGTGTTGATTTTTCCGTATCCGAACCACCGGACAAAATCAGTCAGCCACGGCACATTTTCCCCGGGCAGTACCCGGTTCAGCTGATAATCCAGCCAGGCTGCCCGGCCAAGTATTTCAATGTGAAGTCTTCTGTCCCAGGCATAAATCAGATTAACCAGGGGAGGTTGGGTCGGCCAGGAGTAAGTCCACGTACTGTTTTCATAAAATCTCTTCGGACCGTGATCAAAAATCCATTCCCCCCATCCGGCATTGGATAATATATCCACATGCCAGGCTTTGTTTGCCACCCACAACCGGAACACGAAGTCCCAAAAGAAGAATAATAACTAAAAATATTTTTTTGTTCACCTTTTTAATATCGGTTAAATTGTATTACCTTCCATTTTGTTCCTGAAATTTCCCAAATACCTGCAACGGACCGTTTCTGAAATCCATTATTTCAGCAGCCGGATCTTTTCTTAAAGTATTTGTATCACTGTGGTTATTACGAATAAATTATCCGAGGTACCAAAATCACCGTAGGGTTTCACATAAACATTTCGCACCAATAAAGTATTTCTGTACCTGTTTCCGTTGGTATAAATATCCTCGCTTCCGAGTACAGCTAAATTTGGATTTTTTAAATTCTGCGACTTTATTTGTTCCTGTAAAATATCCGTTACTCCGCGGACCACTCTTAAATCACCCTGCCAGTCCGGCTGATTCCATAAACCGGGAACGGTTAAAAGTGAACCCAGAATAATTAGAACTGTCAATATTTTTACCACCTTTAACCCGGGATTATTTCTTTGGAATAATAACCACATCAGAAAAAAGGGAAAAGTCGGAAACAGATACCAAAACTGGAGTTTAAATAAAGTCACGGGGATCAGGCTCATCATCCAGATTAATAACCAGGGATATGAAGCTGTCTTTTTCTTAATATCATCAATAATTATTACCAGAGTCCCCAAAAGAGAGATGTACTGACAATATTTTATTCATAAAAATATTGTTATAAAAATATAAAAATGTGGCCGGTATTTTTGCCAGGATTGAAAGCATATCCTGTCTGACCGTATCCTGGTTGTAACCGATCATTCTGGTGATAAATATTCCCGGAGGATGTCTCAGATCAAAAATTACAAACGGCATTATTGCTGAGGCCATACCCAGACAAACCCACAAATTTCGTTTCCAGATAATCCAGAGACCTAACGGAATAATTGCCAGATAATGGTGATGGGTAGTCAGTCCCAACGCCAGGCCGGACAAAAACAGCCACCACGGTTTCTTACTGCCGGATAAAATTAAACCCAAAAAGAACCAGACAAATATCAGGTTGGGATTCCAGGCCCATCGGGACAGTTGCACGAATGGAAATCCGAATGCACCGATAACCACCGCCGCCCATAACATTTTCGGACTGAATATTCTTATACACCAAATAAATAATCCGGATGTGACCAAGCCCCAAAATACCGCACCGATCGCCGGTCCCAGCGGATCAAAATTAAACACTCACCGCAAACGGCAGCATCATATAGTAGGTAATGAACTGTTAGCATGACTTCTGTCTTCTGATATCGGTCCGATCAAAGTAAGTTTTCTTTTCTACCCAGATTTGATGCATATTAACCAAGTCACTGGACTCATCAAACAGAAAATGGCTGATTTGTCCAATCTGTATATCCTGACAAATACGGCTGCAGCAATAATTAGAATCGCTAGGATAATTCTTTTCTTCATAATTCCACCACTCTCAGACTAATATAACCTCCGGCATCGTAAAAGTCTTTGACTTTAACCTCTCTTTCCTTCCTGATATGTTCAATCTCGGAATCCAGCAGTCTGTAAGTCTGGCCAACAAGTAAAACGTTTTTATGATACAGCTCATAATCTTCAATTTTTCGAAAAACAAATTTCCCGAACCGGTAACCGTAGTTTTCGGTGTGTTTTAAATCCCTTCTGGCTTCCTGTAAATATTTATCCGGCGGATACTTTCCGTAAAACAGAAAGAAAATATAGGGTGTCGCCTGTCCGGTATCTACGACCACCTCGTTGTAATTATTCGACTTTTCCATTACATAGGGCACCATTTCTTCAAACCCGGGTTGGAATTCTCCGAAAGTTTCGTAAGGGGCATATATCCCGATGGTGAGTATTGTATACAGAGCCGATAAAATAAAAATCCCTCCGAACCCGATTATTACCGGCATTCTGATTTTTTTAAGTGAACTTAATTATTTGCATTCCTCCCAAGGCTGCCACTATGGCAAAAACCGGATATAAGGAAAGCGTCCGTACTTCCGAAAACCAGTTCCAGGTAATCACTCCCGGCAGGGGAGTGATCAGAAGCAGCACCCAAAGCAGTTTGTTTATATTCAGCCTCTTAAAAAGATTAATAAGTCCGGCTATCCACAACGGAAATAGTTCCAGCGGCAGAAGCCCCAGAGTCGGAATTCTTAATATCGGTTCATTGGATCCCCTGACAAAAATTGTTACCGGGGAAAAATAAGCCAGGAATTGCCCCACCCCCTGCCAGACCAGAGCATAAAAAGGGGAAAATATCAGCCGGGGAAAATCGGAAGGTACAAAAGGCCAGAGTTTGAAAATAATTGTCGAAGCCAGACGGCTGCCGGCCGGCTCAGTCAAAAAACTGATGATTAAAGGTATCAGTAATAATCCGGCAGGGATAAAATCCCTTAATCTGACTTTTTGCTGAAATATATAATGTCAGAGCCAGGAGAGTCGGAATGGCTATTGCCCGCTGGGCATGATAGGCGTACATGGAGACCACAAAAAGAATTGCCGATACGGTATAAGCCCGGTGATTCTTAAGTGACATTACAAATACGGCAATTGCCAGAAAGTAAATTGCCACTCCCAAATTGGCTTCAAAAGCTATCCGCGAAAAATGGATGGCCCATGGACTGACGGCCACAAACAGTCCTGCCAAAATTCCCGGCCTGATATTTCCCGTCAGTTTGGAGGTGATGTATAAAACCGAAAATACCAGAATGGTTCCGGATAAAACCGATGTTAACCTGACAGACAATTCCCCCGGAGATAATACCGCTGTCGGGATTACGGACAGGTAGCTGTAGAGTGCGGGTTTGTAATCATCAAACGATCGCAAAGACACCGGAAACGCTTTACCGAATTCGTCCTTTCCGGTTTTCAGAAGCGAATAGGCGTTATATCCGACTGCCGCTTCATCCCAGTTCACCGTCGCCGGTGCTTCTGTCACCCGCCAGATTCTGACCGCAAAAGCCACTCCGATAATTAATGCCAGAAAAAATAATAATTTAATTTTTTTCATTTAATTTTGACAGCCCACACGTAATCCCCGTTTCCGAAACTCACGGTATCTCTGATTTTTGCCGATTCCAGAAGTTCCCAACCCCGGGGTAATTCACTTGCCCTGAATTCATTTTTGTTATCAACTGCCCGGTTTCCCAGAAATTCACCCGGCAAACCCACATACACCCCCGTAGTTGCCGGTTTTTCAAAATGGTCAAATTTTACTCCGCTGATTTTCATCCCCGCCTCCGCTCCCTGCCAAAACTGTTTCGGGGATATTTTTGCCATCCATCCGTAATATAAAAAAGACCTTCCTAAAATTGTAGTCACCTGGCTGGCTTTATATTTGGCTGCCATTTGCGCCATTACCGAATATACCAGCGGCCGGTTATCCCGCCATACTTCTTCGTGGTACAGAAAGTGATAAAAGGAGGGGACAACGGAAACCAGAAGAAGCACGGCTATAGCTATCTTACCCCAAAGCTTTATTCTGCTTATAAGCCATGAAATCATTAAAAGGGAGGCCACAAAAAATCCGATGCCGTTTACCAGCCAGTCACCGGATTTTCCTGAAATCATGGACAAAATTCCCCATGCACCGAATACTGTAACGGTAAACTTCAATTCCCGGCTGATATTTTTCCGAAAATATACCGCAATTAATATCAGCGGTATTTGCCAGAAAAACATCCACGGCAGGGATTTGCTTCCCCATAAATTTCTGGCAACGGTTGCGTCTCCCTGTCCGGGGAAAGCCATTTTTTCAAAAGAAAATAAACTTACGATTTTTTGTCCCGCTTCCCGCAGGGCAAAATACGGTTTGTTATATACAAATCTTTTAATAAAAAGCGGAAGCGGTTCCCGGTATCGGTTTAATTTTGTTTCATTCTGTACCCGCTGGTTTACCTGGGCAGTCAGGTCCGAATCAACCGAAAGTGCCGTCCCGGCAGCGTTTTGCTGCCAATAGATTTGGGCTGCCGTAAACCAGGCGTAAATAACCACTGCCAGCAAAACCAAGCCCATTCTGAAATCTTTTTTCAATAATTTCACTCCTGCAAAAACTGCGGCAAATATCCAACCCGGAAAGCTGGTCAAAGAGAGCCACAGATTTAAAAATCCCAGCCAAATTATTTTCTTCTTCTCGTCCCGATACTTTAATTCTATAGAAATTACTGCAGTTACCAGAAAAAGCGTGACGGCGGCGGGGAAATCAGACATCAGGACCCAGACAACCCCCAGACAGGTGACAGCCAATATTCCGAATCCGGCCGGTGCCAATAAAGTAATGACAGCAAGCCATGCCAGGCTGAATACCAGATTGGGAAACCGAAACCAGAATAAATTTGTAGGGATTTGCCAGGTTACCAGACTTAAGATTGCCGTCGGGACGGGAAACGGCAGTTCCCGGGCGAAGTTGGCAGGTAGGGTGACAGCCGAATACTTGCTCCAGCCGGCGTACGAAAGCAGTAATTCATCTTCACCCGGAGGAAAACCTGCCAGTAAAAATATGATAATAATCACGATTGCGGCACCTGCAAAATACCACCACTTTTTCCCCATGCCCCGATTTTAGTGTAAAATCGATTTTAGTACCATGTTATCGGTAGTTATCACAGCCTGGAACGAGGCGGAGAATTTACCCCGGGTAGTCAAATCCGTTATGGATTTGGCCGACGAAATTGTGGTTATTGATACCGGAAGTACGGATGATACGGTTGCAGTAGCCAACAAGCTGGGTTGTCACGTCTATCATCACAAAAATACCGGCATTGTCGAGCCGGTCCGCAATTTCTCCATTTCCAAGGCCAAAGGCGACTGGGTTTTGCTTCTGGATGCCGACGAAGAAGTCTCCTCTTCTTTAGCCAAAGCTATAAGTCAGGCGATAGAAACCGATTCTGCCGATTATTACCGCCTGCCGCGTAAAAATATAATTTTCGGCAAATGGATCAAGAGTTCCCATTGGTGGCCGGATTATGTCTACCGCTTGTTTAAAAAGGGTTTCATTGTCTGGGGGCAGGCTATTCACAGTGTTCCGGTTACCCGCGGCCGCGGAGCGGATTTCCCTCCCGATTCCGATCATGCCCTGGTTCATCATCATTATTCTTCAGTCTTTCAGTATGTTGACCGGATCAATCGTTATACGGACCATCAACTGCAGTTGCTGATTGATCAGCCTGTCAAATTTACCTGGCCGATGCTTCTTACCAAACCGGGTGAGGAATTTATCCGCCAGTTTTTTGCGAGACATGGTTACAAAGACGGGGTTCATGGCTTGGGACTGGCCGGTTTACAGGCATTTTCAGAGTTGGTCCTGTATTTAAAGCTTTGGCAGGTTTCGGGATTTCCGGAAGAACAGGTTTCTCTTTCGGGATTTAACAAAACTACGACGTCATTATTTAAACAATTGCGCTGGTGGATATATGAACAAAAAGGTCCGGTCTACAAAATTTGGCGCAAAATAAAGACGTTTATCATATGAAGGTAGCGGTTATCGTCTTAAGCTATAACAGCGCCGGTTACATTTCCGATTGTCTGACATCACTTCTTAAATTGGCTTTGGGGGATACCCAGCTGCAGATCATTGTTGTAGACAATGCTTCCACGGATGATTCGGTCAATCTGGTTACCGCCAAATTCCCCGCGGTTACCGTAATTCCCAATCCCCAGAATGTCGGATATGCCGAAGGCAACAACGTCGGTATCCGCCAGGCTCTGGCGGACAACGCTGACTTTATCTGGATTATTAATCCCGATGTGACCGTCGAACATGAGGCTTTGTCGGAATTGATGCTGGCTACCTCAAAATATCCCGCCGCCGGGATTTTCGGTTCCAAAATTTATTTTGCTCCGGGTTTTGAATTTCATAAAGACCGCTATTCCAAAAAGGATTTGGGCCATGTTATCTGGTACGCCGGCGGCCAGGTCGACTGGGATAATGTCCAGGCGGTTCACCGGGGGGTCGATCAGGTAGATACCGGCCAGTACAATCGTGATATTGAGGTGGATTTTGTAACCGGTGCATCAATGTTTATCCGCCGCCGGGTATTCGAATCTACCGGTCTGATCGATCCGGTTTATTTCCTGTATTTTGAAGAAAATGATTTTTGCCAGCGGGCTTCCAAAAACGGCTGGAAGCTGATGTATGTGGCTAAAAGTATCTGTTGGCATGCCAACGCCCAGGCCACAGGTATAGGATCCTCTCTTCAGGACTATTACACTACCAGAAACCGGTTGTTATTCGGTACGCGCCATGCGTCTGCCTATACCAAATTGCTTTTACTTAAAGAATCAATCGGAATGTATTTTCACGGACGCCCCTGGCAGCGCCGGGGGGTCATCGACTTTTATACCCATAAATTGGGAGCCGGTTCTTACCAGCCATAACCATTCATGCTCTCAGCCGTTATCATCGCCAAAAATGAAGAAAAAATGATCGGGGATTGTCTCAAATCCCTGCAGTTTGCAGACGAGGTAATTGTTGCGGATTCAGGCAGTACCGATAGGACCGATTTTATTGCCAGGCAGGCCGGAGCAAAAATTGTCACTACCAAAGGGACGGATTATTCGCAGTTTCGGAATGCTCCCTTAAAAACTGTCAAAGGAGACTGGATTTTGTATGTCGATGCCGATGAGCGGGTCACCCCGCTTTTGCGAAAAGAGATCAGCAGCCTGATGTCTCAAACTCCTAACGGAGTCGGAGCCTGGGCAATTCCCCGGCGAAATATTTATTTAGGCAAGTGGATGCATTACGGAGGTTGGGGTAATGATTACGTCATCCGCCTGTTTAAAAAGAATTGTCTGAAAAAATGGCAGTATCCCCTGCATGAGCAGCCGGTGTTTACGGGAAATCTCCAAAAACTAAAGGGTGAGTTGGTACATTTTTCCCATCGGGATCTGTCTTCGATGGTGCAAAAGACTCTGGAGTTTACCGCTTACGAAGCCCGTTTACGTTTTGAAGCCGGACATCCGCCCATGACCTGGTGGCGGTTTTTCCGGGTGATGCTGACCGAATTCTGGCATCGTTTCGTCAGGCTGTCAGCCGGCAGAGACGGGATTGAGGGAATTATTGATGGAATTTTTCAGGTTTTTAATACTTTCATTATTTACGCCCGGTTGTGGGAAATGCAGCGTTCAAATGTCAAATAAAGCCCTAATCTACAATCCGTTTTGGGATACTTTTGGCGGGGGAGAGCGTTATACGGCCACTTTTACCAAAATGCTTCTGGATCACGGTTGGTCCGCGGATATTCTTTGGCCGGAAAATATCTCTTCTCAGATCAAGAATCGTTTTGGACTCGATCTTTCCGGTGCCAAATGGCTGCCGGAAAAATTCTCTCCATTCTCAACTATCAATTATCAATTAGTTTTCTGGCTCTCTGACGGTTCTATACCGGTTTCGCTGGCCAAAAAAACTCTTATTCATCTCCAGTTTCCCTTTACCGGAATCGGTGGTCATGCTCCGCAAAATTTCTTAAAATCCCGTTTTTATAAATTTGTGGTTAATTCGGGATTTACCAAAAGTTATATTGACCGGGAATTTCAGGTCCGAAGCCAAATTCTTTACCCGCCGGTGGATGTGACGGCGTTTGTTCCCGGTAAGAAAGTGCACCAAATTCTGTATGTTGGCCGTTTTTCCAATCTCACCCAAAGAAAAGGTCAGGAAATATTAATCCGGGCCTTTTCCGGTATATCAAAAAAACTGCCGGGTTGGAAACTGGTTCTGGCCGGAGGCACAGCCGTCGGGACCGGTAGAAACGATTTGATAAAACTCAAACGCCAAATAGGTAAATTACCGGTAGAAATAATTACCGATCCGGATTTGCCGACTTTGAAAAAATTATATGCCCAAAGCCAAATCTTCTGGTCAGCCAGCGGTTTCGGGGTGGATGAGGATTCTGATCCCACCGCCGTGGAACATTTCGGAATCACGGTCGTCGAAGCCATGGCTGCCGGCTGTACCCCGATAGTTACCCGTCTCGGCGGCCATAAAGAAATTGTCACCCAGGGTGTGGACGGATTTTTATTTGATAAACTCTCGGAATTATCTGATTACACTCTTCATTTAACCTCCAACCGGGACCTTTGGCAGCAAATCTCCCGGGCAGCAGTTGCCAAGAGTAAAATGTTTAGTGTAGAAAGGTTTAATGAAAAAGCTTTGGCTCTGGTTAGCTCTGGGACTGATACTTAAACTGGTTCTGATTCCGGCTGCGCTGCATCCGGATTTCCGGGCAGTTAATCTGGCCGGATATTTTATTGCTCAAAAAGGTCAAATATTCTCCTTTTACGACACTTTAAGCCGCCTGCCGCGTACCGACCGCCTGGTTACTCTGTACGGTGACAATTTGTTTATTTATCCGCCGCTTTCATATCTGACTCATGCCGTATTTAACAAGCTGTTTTACCCGGTTTACCCCCAAACCGCTTTTTGGACGCTTATTGATGACATCGGCCGACTGCGTTCGACTGCCGGTTTCATACCCCTGATGTACTGGCTCAAACTGCCTTATTTATTGGCCGATATATTTTGTCTTTATCTTTTATTTCGCTATTTACCCAAAACTCATCACTCAAAACTAATTTGGTTATGGTGGTTTAACCCGGTAGTCATCTATACCTGTTATTTAATCGGCCAGTTTGATATTTTCGTAGCTTTATTTATTCTTCTGGCCTTAATTTATTCGGGAAAGAAATCATGGCTTTCGGCCGTATTTCTGGGAATCGGTGCCGGTTTCAAACCCTTCCCCCTGTTTCTTCTGCCTTTTCTTCCGGGAAACAAGTTGAAAAATCTGGCATTCGGAGTCGGTACTTATTTTTTACTGATCGCTCCCTATCTGCATTCTCCGGCTTTCAAACAGTATGCTCTTCTGGCCAGCCAGTCGGACAAAATGTTTTATGCCAAAATAATGATTTCCGGCTCGCAATATCTGCCGGTATTTCTAATCGGCCTGATTTTGCTTTATTGGTGGAATTATTATCATCCTCAAAAATTTCCGGTTTGGGCTTGGCTGTCTGCACCTTTGCTGCTCTTTTATTCCGTTACCCATTTTCACCCCCAATGGTTTATTTGGATCATGCCCCTCTTGGTGGCGGGAGTAGCTGCCCGGATTAGCCTGGTTTGGCCTTATGCCGTATTGCTGATCAGTTATTTTGTTATCGTTCTGTTATTTGAACCATCGCTTAATTTCGGTCTTTTTGGTTCCGCTTTTTGGCTTAATCCGCTTGTAAACCGTTTTATTTCGGTTGATTTACTGTCTTCGATCGCCAGAGCAATCCTGGCCGGTTCTGCCGTAGCGGTTATCGTGCCGGAAACCGGAAAAAATGGGTAGGATAAAAAGATATTCCTGGCTGATTTTCATTTTTTGTTTAAGCTGTATCCTGCTTTTCCCCGTCATTCGCGGCCGGGTACCGCTGCCTCTGGATGCGCTGACCGGATCATACTACCCCTGGCTTGACTACAAATGGGGGTACAGTGTAGGTGTTCCGGTAAAAAATGCCAGTCTTTCGGATGTCTTTTCCCAGCTTTATGTCTGGCGCAGCCATGCCGTTGATCAGATTCGGACGGGTATTTTCCCGCTTTGGAATCCGCATTCATACTCGGGTATGCCGCTTCTGGCCAATTGGCAATCTGCAGTGTTATATCCGTTAAATTTATTGATGCTGGTTTTCGGAAACCTGACAGGCTGGACCCTATTGGTATTTCTGCAATTACTTTTAAGCCAGGTGTTTATGTATCTTTTTTTAAGAACCATCAACCGGTCGAAAATCGCCTGCCTGACAGGTTCTGTAATTTTTTGCCTCTCCGGTTATATGATGACAAATCTGGAATATGTTACGGTTGGTCATACTTTTTTGTGGCTACCGGCGGGTCTTCTGATTTTGAACCGTTATCTGACCGCTGGTAAAACAAGGTATTTACTGTATTTGCCGTTTATTATTTATCTTCAAACTACAGCCGGCGCAGTTTATCCGCTGGTTTATTCCTGCTTTATCTTTGGAGCCTACCTGATTTATCTGAAATTATACGATAGGTATAAATTACCACTGCTAAGGCCGATATTATTTCTCATTCTGGGCTTTTTCTTCTCAGCGATTCAGATTATTCCGACAGCAGAATTAGCCGCTCGGTCAATCCGGTTTACTGATCCAAATATTATAGAGCATGGTTTTGGTTTACTTCCATTGAAATACCTGTCCACATTAATATCTCCTGATATTTTCGGCAATCCGGGAACCAACAACTTCAGAGGTTTTTTGGGATATCAGGAAACCTCCGGTTATTTCAGCTTAACCGGTTTAGCAGTGCTGATAGTCAGTTTACCCTGGCTACTCAGAATTAAATACGGTCGTTTTTGGACTATTTTGGCAATTTTATTTTTAGGTTTTGGCATTCGCCAATCCCATCTCCAGCCTGATATATGATTTTCATCTTCCGCTGATTTCTTCCTGGTACGCTTCACGGTCTTTACTGCCTTTCACTTTTGTCATGTCGATAATCGTTTCGATTGCGTTGAACGGTCTTACCAAAATCAAATTCAGGTACTGGGTTCTAACTATTTTCCTGATAGCCTATGGTTATTTGCGGTCTGGCTTATTGCTTTAGAAGTGACACTGTTTCATTGCGGAATCTGATTCTGCCGGGAATTCTTCTGGGCATTCTGACATTCGGGTTTGCTGATTTTAAAAAAATCAAAAACCCGGCTGATATTTCTTTTATTGATTATTTCAGCTGACCTCGGGCGCTATTACTTCAAATTTATCCCTTTTTCTCCATCACATCTTGATTTTCCCGCCACACCGGTAATTGAATATTTAAAATCGAATAATAATAATTTCCGGATTGACCGGGAAAAGGGTCCGGTCTTTCCGCCTAACAGTCTGGTTGCCTACAGTCTCTCCACTCCTTCAGGTTACGACCCCATGACTTTATACAATAATGCAATTTTCTATGATTCTTTTTATAACCTGAATCCCGATTCGGCCCTCGGGGATAAACCCGCCATCACCCGTTACAGCGAACTGACTTCCTATTTATCCCCGGGTTTGGATTTATACGGAGTTAAATATCTGGTAGCCTTAAAACGCGATGAAAAAGGTCAGATTCGTCCGTGGGGAGAAATCAATCAACCGGAATTATTAAATCCGAAATTCCGCCCGGTATTTACCGACGGTGCTACGGTGGTGCTGGAAAATACCCGGGTACTTCCCAGAGCAGTGTTGTATACAGACTATTTAGTCGAACCTGATCCGGATAAAACCCTGACACTATTAAAATCCGGTTATGATTTTTATCACAGGGTAATAGTTAACCAAAATCCCGGAAATATTTCCCCGCAACCGGGTTTACCGTCTGCAGCAGTGATCACAAAATATACCGGAAATCTTGTGGAAATCCTGACGCAAACAAAATATCCCGCCATTTTGGTTCTGACTGACACCATGTATCCGGGTTGGCAGGTATTTATTGACGGCCGCCGGACAAATCTGTTTTCGGCTTTTACTGTTTTTCGGGGGACAACTATTCCTGCCGGAAATCATCAGGTCACCTTTAAATATCTGCCGCTTTCCTTCCTGACCGGTCTGGGTATTACTTTGTTGACGTTAACGCTGATCTTTTTGTTATCAACCGGAATTGGGTTAAAATCAAAAAGCCAATGACTACAGCAGTTGTAATACCGGCGTTTAACGGTTTACAGTTTTAAAATCCAATCTGCCGGCGGTAATGGCGTTTGATGGCCGATGAAGTGATTGTGGTTGATGACGCTTCCACCGACGGTACGGGAGAATTTATCCGAAAATCCTACCCGGAAATTAACGTGATTACAAATCCCGTCAACCGGGGTTTCCCGGAAACAGTAAATATCGGTTTCAGATCGGCTTCTGCCGATGTGATTATTTTAATAAACCAGGATGTCAGGCCGGATAAAAATCTGCTTTCCGCAGTCCTGCCTCTTTTTGCCGATTCTAAAGTGTTTGCCGTCTCGTTTAATGAGGGTAAATACGGTCGGGCAAAAGTTGATTTCACCGCCGGTTTTCTCCAATATTCCAGCCAGAAATCAAAAACCACCGGGATTTCTTTCTGGGCTTCGGGTGGCAGTGCGGCATTCAGAAAATCAGTCTGGGACAAATTAGGTGGTTTTGACCCGGTATTTTCACCGGGTTATCACGAGGATCTGGATATCGGCTGGAGAGCAAGAAAAGTGGGGTACGAAATACTCTGGTGCCCGCAAGCTAAAGTCGATCACACACGCGAGACGGCTTTTAACGCAGCTTTTTCGAAAAGGTATTTACAGCGGATAAAAGACAGAAATTATCTGATCTGCCAGTGGAAAAACCTGGATTGCGGAAATTTAACGATCTCACTTACTGGCGGTTTTCGGCCGCTGTTTAAAATCACCCGGTTATTTCATACCGGTATTTATGGCAAAACTTCATTGGCCGGCAATAATTTATTACCGTCTGTCCCACCGGCATCTGCTGCCGGATTCTGCCGTATTTAAACATGTCTGAATTTTCAGTAATCATTGTCAGCTGGAATGTTCGCAGATTCCCTGAACAGGTGTATCAAATCGGTTTTGGATACCAAATACCCGGATTTGGAAATTATTGTTGTCGACAACGCCTCCACCGATAATTCCCTTCTGGTCATTAAGAATTTTAAGTCAATTAGGTTAATTAAGAATTTTCGTAATATAGGTTTTCCCAAAAGTGTGAACATTGGTCTGCGTCAGAGCAGGGGGGATTATCTGGTAGTTCTTAATCCCGATACGGTTTTGCCGGAGAATTTTTTTACTTCTTCACTTCAATTTTTTAAAAAATATCCCGATGCCTGGATCATGGGACCAAAACTTACCGACCCGGACGGAAAAATCCAGGGTTCCGTATTTCCCGAGCCGTCGATAGGGGATACTTTCCGGGAATTCTGGATGGGTAAAAAAGGACTGACTGCAAAATATACTCCTCCGGGAGATACCCCGGTCAAAGTCAATGCAGTTTCCGGTTCCTGCCTGGTTTTTCCCCGAAGCACTCTGGAGCGGACAGGTTTACTGACCGAAAAAGTATTTATGTATTATGAAGATCTGGATTTCTGTCGGCGTATCAGAAAAATGGGGGGAAAAATATATTTCAATCCCGAAATTTCAATAATTCATGAACACGGTTCAAGTTCCAAAAAAACTCCTCTGGCACATAAATATTTACGGGACAGCAGTCTCTGGTACAACGGTTTTCTTAAACACTGGATTATGTATTTCATTACCCGTTCAGGGCGGTTTCTCGGAGTATAATAACCACCATGACGGAAGGTAAAACAATATTTTTGGGAATAGAATATCCGAATGGCAAACTAAATATAGAAGGCCCTTTTAGTAAATATTCTGCCGAAAAACGCCTCGGATATTTTGCTGAAAAAGCCCATCTGCCGGTCAATTTAACACATGCCGCGAATCTGGCCGAAGCCACACGGATACTTATGCATTCCGTGTACCTGCGTGAAAGAAATAATCTTGGAAAATCAAAGAAAGTTTTATAAATACGGCATGTCTGTAATTAAAAAGAAAATCCCTCCCGAATATTTTGAACTGATTAAATCAGGGCTAGAAGAGATTTGAGATCCGGGTAGCCGACTTTAGGCTGCACAAAGGTGATACACTCGTTCTTGAAGAGTACGATCCCGAATCCAAAAAATACACCGGCAGAATAATCGAAAAGAAGGTGAGTTATTTACTAAAATTTTCCCTGAATAAATTCGGTCAGAAGCAGCTTGTGGAGAAATACGGTTTGTACGGTATCGGGCTTGATGATTTCTGAACTTTTAATCTGTTGTTTTACAGATGTTTTGCAGCAGAATTGAGATATAAAACATTTTTGGCCCGAAACCTCTTCTTGATTTGTATTTCTCCAGATTTACATTGGCCAGCTGCTGCCGGGTAATAATGCCCTCCCTGTTTAATCTTCTGATCACCTGGGCGATTTCCGGGTAAACCAATCCTCCTGCTCTTTCAAAACCCCGGATATTCTCAGCCGAAGCCGCTCCGTATTTTTCTGTCAGTAATTTCTCCTTATTTCTCAAAGGCCGGGATATTCCCGACCGGAATTGCCCTCATCGTTTCCAAAAGACGACTGAATTCCAGACAGGCTTCGGTATGCCTGATTTCCTCCTCTGAAAACTGTATAAAATCAATCGACTCTTTTTCCACTCCCGCATTATAAACCCATTGAAATTTCCACTTCTTCTCCAATTTTCAAATTCTGGGTTTTTTCAGGTTTGATTTTGACAATCTGTTTCCCCTTCATATCCGGTACCACTGCCATAATTTCTCCGCCTTCAATTTTCTGTCCTGTTTTCACTTCCAGTTCCGTTTCCGCTTCAATAACCACAGAATCCATATCCAGGATTTTATAAGAGTAGCTGCCGGGAGTGATATTTATACCGACCCGCAATTGTGAATTATCAATGACAATTCCGTTTACCGGCGATTTCAGATCAACCGCATCCAGATTGAGTTTAGCCAGTTCCACGGCTTTTACGGAGGCATTTAAAGACGCCTGCGCCTGGATTTTCTTGTATTTTGTCATATCATCTGCCGGTTTGGGATTGTTTAAAACAAATATCTCAAATTCTGCCCGGACTTTTTCAAAGTCCGCCAGTTCTTTATCCAGTATTGTCTGCAATTCTTTACGGTCCAAAGAAGCCAGCCAGTCTCCGGTTTTAACACTGTCTCCCGGGTGTTTGTACACCCTGGCTACCTTCCCCGCAAACGCAAACCTGACGTCAATAATATCCGCCGTTACTTTCCCTTTCATTGATTTATCATATCCCATTTATCAATTCCTATTATATAATCCACCTCATGTCTTCAATTGAAGTTGACCAATTTGCCAGATATACCCAGTTGGCTATACATTTGCATAAAGCGCACAGAGCAGGATTATTATCCTCTGAAGACTTTCTCCTGTTGATGGAATCTGGAATCCAAGGATTGGAGTTTATATACAAATTCAATGGGTATCACCCACCTGGGTTCACCGGAAGGTGATCATATGAAGATTGATAAGGAAGAGATTACTGTTTACGGCCCCGGGATTCAGAGATATCAGCAAAAAGAGTAAATTATTCTGGAACACACCTTTGATAAGATTAGCGTTTATCTGATATTAATTTCTTGACCTGCTATTGTATATTCCGTAAGTGTTTTCCATTGTGTTTTTTTCTGTCTGTCCCACAAGTCCGGTCAAAAATCGTAAGAAGCAATATCGATGATTTTCAGAATACTTTGGGGATCATCTCCGGCAATTTCAGCCACTTTGCTTTTTAAAGGTGGGCAAGCACGGCAGTTTCCCTGACATGAAAGAGGAAATTCGCAATCAAAAGTAATTGTGTGATGCAAAATCTCGCCTTCGGATGTGCAGCAGGAAACAAAAATCAGATTCAACTCCTTTTCCAACATTGCCTGTATTATATCCGCTTAGATAATTACGTATGGTATCACACAACTTTGGGGATGACGTAGTAGGTTGCCGGTCCCGCTCCCTGTTTTTCCAGTACCTTGATATCCTCAAGCTTTTTGAGTTTTGACTGGGCGGTCCGCTTGGGAACTTTTAAAATATCCGTCACGTCTCCGCTGGTAATCCGGCCTACAGTCACCACAAAATCCACGATTTTCAACTCGTCATTGTCCAGGATATTACGGCTTGATCCGATATCACCGACAACAGCCAGATTTAATATCTGGTCCTTAACCCTGGCCACTTCATCAAGAAATCCCTCCACATAGTAGTTTAACCAGCCCGTCAGGTCCACTCCCTCCCTGGCAGCATAGGTGTCGCCGGTCTGCAGTGCCCGGTAATATTTTTTTCTGTCCCGGTTGTAATAATCCTCCAGCACCAGCACCTTTTTAAAATCCCAGCCGGACTGGTAGAGATGAAGGAGGGCTAAAAGCCTACCGGTACGGCCGTTACCGTCGGTAAAAGGATGGATGGTTTCAAACTGGTAATGAAAAACCCCGGCTCTGATTACCGGGTGTACCTGGTCATTGGTAACCAGCCAGTCCAGAAGCTCCCCGATTAAGACCGGCACCTCCTCGGACTTCGGCGGGGTATAGGCCAGTTCCTCTTTCCCTTTGGGCAGCTCATTGACGATGTACACCGATCCCTGCCTGAAAACCCCGGTTTTGCGTTCCTCCACCAGGTCTTTAACTACGGTTGTGTGGATGTCCAGGATGTCTTTTGCACTAAAAGTTTTTGCGGTATCTGCCAGATCATCAATTTTTCTTAAGGCTATCAGGTAGTTTTCCACTTCCTTAATCTGATCAGCGGCAGCATTGACCTTTTTGCCTTCCAAAAGCTCCTTAACCTGGTATTCCTGTAAGAGATTGCCTTCAATGGAGGTGGAGGTGTGGGCCATTTTAATCACAGCTGCCCGCCGCAGGAATGCCTCCCTGGCAGGCAACAGACCGGACCGCTCCACCATGGCCTTGATCTCAGCAATCTGAGATAGCCGGCTGACTACGGTGTCAGAAACAGAGTAAATAGGCTTAAACATATGATAATTATATCACGCAATAATCGCGCAAAAGATCGCGCAAGTCTATTTAAACAAAAAACCCATAAATTGACATTTTCATTTAAAGTCGTATTATTATAGGATATGGCACTTGAATTAAAGCGGTTCGTAGATGATCAGCTTCATAATTTGCCGGAAAATCACCACGACAGGGAATTTTTACAGGTTGCACTTGCAGCCGTAAATGAATATTTAAGACCCCCGACCACTCCGGGAACAGTTTTTAGGGTAAAAAACGGTGAAATTGATCTGTCTAAAATTCCATTCGATGTCTGCGCTAAAGACGAATCACTTGTGCATTTTATCGCTGCCATGGATTTACCGTTGAGGATCAAGAGAGATCTGGTTACCCAAATAGCCAGAGACCAGCATAGTACGGACAAAGAATATAGGGTTGATAATATCTACGATCTATACACTGTTTTTTCAAATCCGCAGATTTCTTATATGAGAATTAGGAATGTTGGTAAAAAAAGTGTCCAAATGATTGTTGATAATTTAAAAACGGTAGCGGAAACCGGAGAATTTCCGAAACAAATAGATGGAACTGAATTCCATAAACTATGCCAAAGCTTGCAAATGCATTACCAAATATATGAGGATGAACCTATTAAATAGGAATTTCCATCCCTACCCCGATTTTTACGCCATCGTCTTACCAGATATTATTCAGCGCCTGTCTGTATAACTTGGACCATTTGGGTTTTAGCACCATTCGTAATAGACAGCCGATCGAAACCACTGTTTTTAAAGCCGGTTCCTGCCAGCCCTGATGGTATTTTGAAAACCAGTACTTCCAACCTTTGATTTCACCGATTACAGCCGGGGATCTGGTAGGCGAGCTGGCTCCGCACAAATGGGTGGCGGATGCCTCCGGATCAAACCAAATTTTAAATCCCTGGTTTTTAATCCGGTATTGCCATTCGATTTCTTCCCCGTACATAAAAAACTTTTCATCCAAACCGCCTACTCTGTCAAACACCCGTTTTTTGAGCATCATAAATGCTCCGGTGACCCAATCCACTTCGGTCAGTTTGTCATATCTTTTTAATGATCTGACGTGAATTGAATCGATCATGTCTCTTATTCCCGGCAGATTATCAATAAAAAACATCATCAGGATTATCCGACGCAGCGAGGGGAAATACCCCCAGGATTGCTGAACCGATCCGTCGTCATCCAGTAATTTACATCCCAAAACGTCATATCCCGGATTTTTGCATTTATTAATGATTATCCCGATTGTGTCGGGATTAACAAAACAATCACTGTTTAAAAGTAAAAACATATCACCGGAAGCAATTTTCATCGCCTGGTTATTGGCTTTGGCAAAACCGACATTAGTCCGGTTTCGGATTATTTTTACCTGGGGAAATATTTCAGCTGCTTTATCCGCACTTCCGTCAGTCGAGGCGTTATCCACAAGGATTGTTTCAAAATCGGTTTTATTGCTTTGATACAGCTTCTCCAGACAGGTCAGAGTGATTTCCCGGGTATTAAAAGACACTATTATTACTGTCAGCATCTGACTGTATAATAGCAGAAATGGGCTTAATTTTAAGTCTTCTTCTTGGCCTTTCGCTTGTCATCCGCGGCTTTTCAGTCAGTTCCCTGCCTCCGGAACTTTTTGGTGATGAAATTGATGTCGGGTATCAGGCTTATTCTCTCTTAAAGACAGGAAAGGATCTTTACGGTCAGCTTTTTCCGACATATATCCATTCACTTTCTGAATGGCGGACACCCCTTCTGATGTACTATACGGTCCCGGCCATTGCCTTGTTAGGTAACAGCGAATTGGGAGTCAGGATGCCGGAAGTAGTTTTGGGTGCTCTGTCTCCGGTAATTCTTTTTCTTTTGGTTTACCAATTATCCAAATCCAAAAAGCTTGGTCTCCTGTCTTCTCTTGTTCTGGTTCTGATGCCCTGGCACATCCTGTATTCCCGCGCCGCTTTCGAGGCCGTTTTACTGCTGGACTTTGTAATGCTGGGTACATTGCTTCTTTTCAGACGTAACTACATACTGTCAGCCGTCTTTTTTGCCTTGACCTTCTATATATACAGTAC
Source organism: Candidatus Amesiibacteriota bacterium (assembly GCA_963736875.1). Taxonomy (GTDB): domain Bacteria; phylum Patescibacteriota; class Microgenomatia; order CAZETR01; family Amesbacteraceae; genus CAVTQH01. The sequence continues at coordinate 418,839 of CAVTQH010000002.1, forward strand.
TGCCATTGTTTTTACTCCTCTTTGGATATTTGCGCTTTTCTCTTATTCAGAGACCCAGATTCAGACTTATGCCGGTACTGGTTTTTTCCCTGCTTCTAATTCCTTTTATTCTGACTTTGTTTTTCGGCAAAGGAGCGGAGAGATTCGGCAAGGTGGGTTTATTTAACAATCAGGAGATTATCGACAATGTGATAGTCACCAGGAATGAAAGCAATTCTCCTCTGGAGCGGATATTTGCCAATCGGCCGGCATACATCACCCGCAAGATTTTCAATAACTATCTTTCCGCTTTTTCTCCGGAGTTTCTTTTTATCCGCGGTGATATTACTGCCCGCCATAGCCTGCAGTACATGGGTCAGCTTCTGCCTGTTTGGGCTCCTTTCCTGGTATTGGGGTTAATTTATTTAATTAAACAAAAAGCCCGGATATGGCTGATATGGCTGTTACTGGCTCCCATTCCGGCTGCCCTGACGTATGACGGGGCATATCACGCCACCCGCTTGTTTATGATGATTCCTCCCTTGGCAGTTGCCGTCGGCGGAGGCATTTTATGGATTTTACAGCTCCTGCCGAAAAAAATTGCCGTCTTTACCTATTTTGTGGTTTGGATGGTGATTGCTTTTCAGTTTATTGACGCCGGTAATTATTACATTTTTCATTATCCTAAAATAACCTGGCGCTGGTGGCATGTGGGTTTCAAAACGGCCATAGAGGAGATTGTCAGATTATCCCCAGACTACTCTCAGGTATTTATCAATAACACTTACGAACCGTCCCTGATTCGTTTCCTGTTTTACTCATCTTATCCGCCATCCCAATTTCAGAAGAATTTTACGCTCGATCAGCCGAAAGCGGACATTTCACCCAATTACTACGGTTTCTTTTTAGATCCGAAATACTTCTTCGGCACCTTTACTTTTCCGCCCAATAAATCCTTACCTGATGTTATTAAATCTGAGAATTTGTATCTGGTCAGCCAGCGGGATGATATTCCGGGAAACTGGGATTGGCGCACCACTGCCCCGGGGGGTGTCAAAGTGTTGTTTACTTCCACAAATCCGTTGGGTGACCCGGTCTTTTATCTGATTACCAAATCCGAATGAGACAGCTGGTTTTTTTACTGTTACTGGGACTTATCCTCAGGCTTGTCCTGAGCACTTCGATTTATAGCGGAGATGTTAATAATCACGTCGGGTGGGCAAAAAGCATTTTAGAAGAGGGGAGCAGGGGAGCTTATGACCGGAAGTATTCAGGTATTCTTCAGCCCACCTATCCGCCGCTGGCTCTTTATTCTTTTGTCACTTCTTACTGGCTTTACGGGCAAACATATTCACTGGCAGAAACACTCAACCGCTCATTTGCCGAATTTCCTTCAAAAGTCATCTGGTTTCTGGAGGATCAGGATACCATGCCCGCTTTTCACAAAATTATTTCCATGATATCGGACCTGGGGATTGCGGTATTAATTTACGGTTTGTCCAGGCGGTTGTTCAAAGCCTCATCCAGAGCGGCATATATTGCAGCCGCCGTATATATATTCAATCCGGCCGTCTGGTACAACAGCAGCCTCTGGGGACAGCTGGAATCCCCGCCGATTTTCTGGATTTTGCTTTCCCTTTGGCTGTTTATAACAAAACGTCCGTACCTAGGATTTATTTCCATGAGCCTTGGCGCTTCTTTTTAAACAATCTTCCCTGATTTTTATCCCGGCATTAACCATATTTGCAGTCAGCCGGGCGGGAATTAAAAAGACGATTATGGGATTTTTACTTGCCGCGGCTGTTTTCTACGTTTCATATCTGCCTTTTTCGGAAAGTACCAATCCCCTTTGGCCTTTTCAGGTTTATCTGCACCGGCTGGAGGTAGGTTCGGGATCGGATTATATTTCCGATCATGCCTTCAATCTTTGGGCTCTCTATACCCGGCTGGAAAAGATTCCCGACTCGATAATTGTCTTTTCCGGTTTACCGGCAGCTCAGGTCGGGAAGATCGCCTTTATCGGGGTAGCTCTCATCTACCTGTTACGCTATCTGTTAAGCCTTAAAAGCCGCCACGTCATTTATGTCCTGGGTTTGACTTCATTTGCCGCCTTTATGCTTTTGACCCGGATGCACGAAAGATATCTGGGACCGGTTATTCCTTTTATGGCAATCACGGCAGCAGCCAAAAAACAGCTTTGGCCGATTTATTTCCTGGTATCGCTGGGCCACGTCATAAATATGTATCATCTCTGGTGGTTTCCCGATATCTCTCAGATTATTCCCCTCATCTCCGCCTGGCCCACAATAGTTTTTGTGATTATGTTATTTATTATTTCCTGGCTTTCCTGGACCGCAGTTTTTGCCGATGAAACCCGCCAGTCTCAACCAGCTTAAATCGCTTTTAATTCCGGCCATTGTCTTACGCCTGCTGTTTTCCGCTCTGTTTTTTCACCCGGATATTAAAAGCCAGAACTTTCATGCTCAGTATTTATCACGGGGGATAATTAATATTTACGATTTTATCGACAAAAATAAAAGCTCCCTGCCATATACCGACACGTTTAATTACCCTCCCCTGACTTATTACTTTTTGGGCAGCTGGAATTTTATTGCCGGCAGGATTTTAGGACCTGATCTGAGTCACTGGCTGAATGACTGGGGTCCCGGGGGTTACTCCAATCCCGGAATGTTTGAGTTTATGCTGCTTCTGAAATTCCCCTATTTATTGTTTGATCTGGCTATTGGTTTACTTCTGATGCAGGTAAGCCGCAGATTTCTGGCCTTGTGGCTTTTTAATCCCCTTTCACTGTATGCGATTTATATGATAGGCCAATTCGATATTATTCCGGCGGCTTTAACGGTAGCAGCGCTGCTTTTAACCCGTCAAAACAAACTTACTACCGCTGTCATTCTTCTTGGTTTGGGAGCAGCCCTTAAAACCTATCCATTACTTTTGGTCCCGTTTGTTCTGATTAGGGCATCCGGATACAAACAGGTGATAGTAGCGGTTTTGGCGTTTCTTGCGGCTTTCATCCTGCCCTTTTTACCTGTAATTAATTCTTCTGCTTTTCGTTATTCCATGTCCCATTCCAATCTGATGCAGGGGATTTTTTACGCCAACATCGGAGTCAGTGCCACTCAAAATATTCCCCTTTATGTATTGATCTGGGGTCTGGTTTTCTGGCTGTCCTGGAAAAGACGTAAAAATACTGATTTATTGCCGGAATTTTTTACACTTACATTTACAGTGACTTTAATTTCTCACTTTCACGCCCAATGGCTGGTGTGGAGTTTGCCGTTTCTGATTTTGGTATTGGCAAAAAACATCCGGCTCTGGCCGGTAGTCGCCGCTGTTACCGCAGGCTTTTTCGGTACGGTCTGGCTTATCCCGGATCAATTTGTTTTTCTGGGATTATTTTCCCCCGTCAATCCCCAGGCACTAATTTTTCCCTCAATTTACGAACTGGTCAAACCTATGGTTTCGCCGGAATTTATTCAGAGTATGTTTCATACGCTCCTGGCAGCATCCGGAGCCTGGTTAATTTTTACGGTTTGGAAATCTTATGAAACTGAATAAATATTGGCTTATGACTATTGCCTATTGCCTGGTGCCTATAGTCTTTGCCTTAGGTCTTAGCCTTTTGGTCCGCCGCCTGCCTGATACCGGTCAGTCGCAGGTCGAAAAAGAAATCTGGGTTTATTCCGGGCATCCTGTTTCCCAAGATTATTACCCCGGCCCATGACGGATTCAATGTAATCACCGTTTATCTGCGAAATATCGGCTTAAGAAATCAGGATCCGTTTCTTTTCCAAATATCTGACTCCGCGGGGGTGATCAGATCAATTTCCCTGACCGGTTACAACATAGGGGACGGCGACAATGTCCGTTTCCAATTTCCACCGATAACAAATTCAAAGAATCAACCACTGACACATTGACATTTTCATCAGACTCTCCCCAGTCAACGGCTATCGGAGTCGGTTACAGCGACCAGGCTAAAAGCATTGCTTATCAAACTTTCTATTTTCCTACTTCCCGTATCTCCGTTCTCAAATCCGTAACTATGACATTCCTAACCAATTTATTTCATCTGAAATTTATCGTCATTTTCCTGACTTTGTATTATTTAGCCCAAATTTCGTGCACCTTCGGGTTCCGGTTCAGTGCCGGCGAAAAATAATATCCTGGACAGGGTCAGGGCTTTTTCAGCTGACTTTTCCCGGCCTAAAGATCGGGTTTTTATTATTGTCAATTCGTTACGAAAATCACTTTCCGGTTTTTTGTGCAATTTCAATATTCTGTCAATGAAAGTATCCGCTAAAGCATCCTGACCCCTGATGATCCAGTTGGATATTCTCAGTAAGTCGGTGGATAAATCCAAACTGTCATTTTTCATATCCGAATTTATTTTTAACCAGGTTAATGAAATCCTGCCTGGTTTGGGGATCTAATATTTCCTGGCTATTATTATTTTGCCCCGGCCGTAAATTAATCAATGCGAAGGTGTCTACTTGTCTGCTGGTTAAATCCACCCCGCCCCCCCAGATATCATTTTGGCTGCTGCCACTCTCTATTAGAAGTTTTTCCGCATCAGCGTGCCAAAGACCGCCGATAGCGACCGCTTTTTCCTTTAGGTCAGCCACTACTTTCACAAAATCTCCGTAATCTTTCCTTAGCGGTTTGAAGATCAGTATCGGTTACTTTGTCTTTCACCATCACAATTCCCATATGCAGACCATTATAATCAATCTACATGCGAAACGGAAAATTATGGATTCTTGGTATCATCGTGATCTTGGCAGCAGGGCTCAGGCTGATAGGGTTGGACAAATACCCTGCCGGATTTACTCCCGATGAAGCAGCCTTCGGCTACAACGCTTATTCGCTTTTAAAAACCGGTCATGACGAGTGGGGGATACCTTTTTGGCAGCTTCCATTTACCAACCTGCGTTCTTTCGGAGATTATAAAATGCCGCTGTATGCTTTTTTGACAGTTCCTTCAGTAACTTTATTTGGACTTAATGAAATTGCTGTTCGTCTTCCCAATGCAATTTTGGGAATCCTGGCTGTAGTTGTGATTTATTTATTCGGTAGAAAGTTAACCGGAAATAAAAATACCGCGCAAATTGCAGCTCTGATGCTCGCAATTTCTCCCTGGCATATGCCTCTTTCCCGCGGCGCTTTTGAAGCCAATCTGATTACATTTTTCCTTCCTTTGGGTATATATCTGTATCTTCAGAAAAAATACCGGTTATCAGTTAATTATTTTTTCACTGTCTCTGTATTCATATCATTCATCCCGGATCATTGCACCGCTGGCTCTGATCGGTTTGTTAATTGTCTATAAACCTGATCTGAAAAAACTATTTTCGTCGGCTTTATTACTGTTATTGTTTATCCCGGCAGTCTACTCACTGGTTTTTTCCAATGCCCGGGCAGCTGACGTTTCGATTTTTCACTCCGACGACAATTGGGCTGCCATGGCCACCGGCCGGTTGAACCTGATCAGCTCCGGCACGCACCCGCTTATCGCCAGGTTGTTTATCAATAAAATCACTCATACCGGTCTGGTATTTTTTGATAATTTCAAGTCCTATTTCTCATATAAATTTCTTTTCTCCTCCGGTCCGGCAGAGGCAACATACGGAATGCTGCCGGGGGTAGGTGTTTTGTATCTGATTCAACTTCCGTTTTTACTGATCTTCGGTTATCAATTAATTACTTCCCGTAATAAAAACTACTGCTATTTACTGTTATTACTTCTTCTTTCTCCGATTGCTGCCGCTCTGGCCAAAGGTCCGGGTCTGGCGGGAAACCGCGCCGCTTTCATGGTCATCCCCCTGACCCTGATGTCTGCCATCGGATTTGGTTTTTTAGCCAAAAAAGCAGGTAAATTGTTTTCCGTATTACTTTTACTATTGCTTTTAATATCCGCCGGCTCATATCTCATAACCTATATCTTCAAATCTCCGGTCGTTCATGCGCACTCCATGGGTTACGGTTTCAGGCAGATGGCTCAGTATTTATCTGAAAATGAAAGTGGGTTTTCTCAAATCAGAATCAGCCGTTCACTGTCCGAACCCCATATTTACCTGGCTTTGTATCAAAAAACGGATCCCCGGGTGTATCAGACAGCTGCAATATCCTGGGCGGATTTTGAGAAAAAGGGATTTCGGTTTTTGGACCAGTATGATGGTTATACATTGGGAAAATACCGTTTTGGTGATCTGAATTACGAACGGTATGACCCTGGTAACATCTTATACGTCGGCCACCCCACCGATTTTCCATCCGAAACCAGAGTCAAAATAATCTCCCTCTTTCCGGATACCTCCCCGGCAATTGTTTCTTATTCACCCTCCGACTAAAATACTCTCATGGATCAAAAGACCCTGATTCTGGCAATATTGAGTCTGATCGGTTGGGGAGTCGGATCGTTTATCGCCAAGCTGGCTACTAATCGGATCGGAGAAAAAACCGTATTTTGGGATTTGGCAGGGTATGTACCCATGGTAATCATCTACTGCCTGTTTATTTTCCGGTCAAAAGAACTATTTTCGGCTGACAAGAACGGGATTATCTTGGGTTTGATCGCCGGTTTACTCGGATCTATAGGGGTAATATCATTTTATATTTTATTGACCAGAAAAGATGCTTCATCAGCGGTACCTATGACAGCGCTATATCCTATGTTAACGGCAATTTTAGCCATAATATTTTTAAAGGAGTCATTAACTCTGGTAAAAGCGGTGGGAATTGTCCTGTCAGTTGTTGCACTGGTGTTACTTAGCCTCTAAAGGCATATATAGTTAAACACGGAAAAGGGGATTGTTATGGCTGATTTTGGTTATATACAGTTTTTTTTGTCAAAAGCCTGTCTATATTGCAGAAGAAACGAACCGATATTTTCTTCCATAATTACAGATGAAAAGTAGTTTTCTGTTTTAATATCTTCTAAAGAAAGTTTTTCAGGTATTCCTCTCATTGGCTCGCGAATATAAAAGCGGATACATGTTAATCCGTTTCCGGGTACGGGAAATATACCCGGGTATCCTAAAACGTTACCGGTTTCAAGAAAAGGCATATACCCATATTTTTTATAACCGTATTGATTGAATAAATAAGCCCAAACTGTTTGTACCAAATAAGGCATACCTGTAACTCTAAAAGTGAATTGATTACCGTCTGCTTGTTTGTACATTCTATTAATTATTTCAATCTCATCAGAGAGTCTCATGTAAGGTTGTGCTTTGATTCCCACATTTAAACCATTTATGTTGTTGGTTAAGATTAAGTTTAAGTTACTTATTAATATTAAAATTAGTAATAATGTACAAAGTAATATCGATTTCTTTGATATATTTTCAAGCAATACACTAATTCCTAAAATTAACCCTAGCCCAATTCCTACATTCATTTGATACATGTTGTATCCGCCGGTAAATAACATTAATGATCCTGAAAGAATCCAAATAATTATCACCAATACCGATTTACTTTTTTCTCTGATAGCCTTAAATATTAAAAGTATTATTGTCCCGAATGTAAAAACACAGGAAGTTAAAGATTTTACGGTAAAAGAATATATGTTGTCATGGAATATTAGCATTAAGTATTTTAGATAGTTGGAATATTTATTTTCTCCCGCATCAAGAACATGGAATCCGGAAAAAATTAAATTAAATCCGTTCTTTAGATTTGTGAAGTTATACATCAATTCTCCGATAATAAAACTTGAGGAAATTAAAAGGAAAATGCATGAGGCAATCAACCAATGAATTGGTTTAAGAACTCTGAGGTTTTTTCTGAACATAAATAGAAGAAGTAAGCTTAAAGGGATTGTATAAATCGAATATAGTTCGAATTGAACAGATGAACTTACTCCGATTGACATCAACAAAATTCCTATAAAGGATTTTTTAGGAAATTTATGAATAACCGATACTCCCAGGAAAATAAGTAACCATGACAGAATTGCCAGAGAAGGATTCCCGGTAAAAATGGCATATTGTGTTTCCTCAAAAGAAAAAGCAAAAATCAACCCACAGATTATTCCGGTCCTGCGATTAAATAAAACTTTTCCAAGATAATATATAAGAAAAACCCCAAGTGAATTAAAAACCCTGAAAAATATTGATACTATCAGTGGACTTCCCTGTGCTATTAAGTATAAAGGACCCAAAAAATACCAAAATAGTACTCCGTGATGTAAACCCGTATTACCGGCAGTCGGCCCAATAATTTTTAAATCCCTTTCCAGATATATGTTTTGACTGATAAAAGCATCCCTTGCCTCATCGAATCCAAAATATGCAGATTCACTTAAATAGAGAACACGTATTAACAATGCAACTGTGAATATTAGCAAACATATGGCCAGATCTATTTTGTATTTATCAATATACCTAATTATTCTCATTCCAGGTTATTTTACATAAATGTGTAGCACTGGTGTTACTTAGCCTCTAAAGGCTATAATAGTTGGGCATGAAAAGGGGACTGCTGTGGCTGATTTTGGGCTTGCTTCTGATTCCTTCTTTTTCTCTCATGCTCCGGCCGGGTATTTTTACCATGCATGACCCCCATCTTTTCCGTATTTTTGAATACAGTAAATGTCTTAATGACGGGATATTTCCCCTGCCGATGGGCACCTGATTCCGGCAAGGGTTACGGCGAACCCCTGTTTAACTTCTACGCTCAGGCTCCGTATTGGATTACTGCCTTTTTTCACCTGATACGTTTCTCCCTGATAGACTCCATCAAAGCGGCTTTTATCCTCTCTTTGCTAGCCTCAGCCGGTGCCATGTATCTGTACGCCCGGCGTTATTGGGGTAACCTGGGCGGTCTGGTTTCGGCAGTATTTTATATCTACGCTCCTTACAGGGCGGTAGACGTCTGGGTCAGGGGTTCCCTGCCCGAAAGCCTGGCATTTGTCCTGTATCCGCTGATTCTGTATTTTCTTGATTTGTTTTTCGAGAATCGTAAACCGAAATATTTGTTATATTTTTCCCTCTCACTTGCCTTGCTGATCAATATTCACAACCTTTCATTTTTAATGTTTGCACCTTTTTTGGGAGTTTACTGGTTAGTAAAAAGCTGGTTGCGGAAACAATTCTCCAGTTTCTGGCCAATGATTCTGGCCGGAATCTTTGCTCTGCTGCTCTCCGCGTTTTACCTGTTACCGGTAATCTTTGAAAGTTCACTCATTACTCTCAATCAGACAGTCCAGGGTTACTATGATTTTCATGTCCATTTCACCACCCTGCGTGAATTGTTTATTTCCCGGTATTGGGGTTACGGGGCATCTCTTTGGGCTCAAAAGTTTTTAAGTGTTTCAATCGGCCAGATTCACTGGATTGTTCCCCTGTTATTACTGTCAGCCGCTTTAATAAAACGGAAATTTAACCTCAGCACTTTTTACTTATTACTGTTTTCTACTTCTGGGAGTTTCCGCCCTGTTTCTAACCCACGGAAAATCCTCATTTATTTGGAATCTGATTCCGGTTATGAAATATATTCAATTTCCCTGGCGTTTTTTAACCATCGCTGTCTTTTTCCTGTCACTGGCATCAGGTTACTTTGTTAAATTATTCCCCAAAAGATTAATTCCTGTCTTACTGATACTGTTGCTTTTTACTAATTATTCATTTTTCCGCCCTGATATCTGGCGAAACATTTCCGACCGGGAACAGTATTCCGGCGCTCTCTGGGACGAAGCCCGCAGTTCATCACTGACCGATTTTTGGCCAAAGACTGCCGTAGTACCGACTGATTTTGCCCCCTCCGGGATTCAATTATTATCCGGAGATGTTCAGGTTAACCAGTTTAGTACAAAAAGTCATTCCGCCTATCTTGATGTTACGGCTAATTCCATATCCCGTATAACCTTGCCGATTGTGTACTTCCCCGGCTGGGAACTTAAAGTTGATAATCGGGTTAAACTACTGACCCCTTCAGCCGATTCGGGCTATATCACTTTCAGCCTGCCCCCAGGCAGGCATGAAATTAATTTGAGTTTTAAAAACACCTGGCCGCGGACAGCAGGCAATCTGATTAGCCTGTTCGCACTGCTTTCCATACCCGTATGGTTTCTCAAAAAAAAGCTTGGTTAATCCTGATAATCATTATTTTATTCTCCGGCATAATCCGGCTGATAAATCTAAATGCTTTACCCCTGAATTGGGATGAAGTCAGCCACGGCTACAACGCCTACAGCCTCTTACTTACCGGCCGCGACCAGTGGAATCAGGCCTTTCCCCTTCTTAATTTCCGGGCTTACGGTGATTACCCCACTACTCTCAATTTATACATGTCCGTCCTGCCGTTAAAAGTTTTCGGTATGACTGATTTTGCTCTCCGGCTGCCCCACATTCTGATCGGGATACTCTCCGTTGTTCTGGCTTACATAGCAGCTTTCAGGTGGCAGAAAAATCGCTTACTGGCCTTGTTTGCCGCCTTCTTTGTAGCTTTGGAACCCTGGACATTTTTTCCCTCCAGGGCGGTCTTTCAGTCCAACTGGACGGTGTTCCTGCTCTTTTTGGGCCTGGGACTTTATTTTTCAAAAAAGACAATTCCTGCGGTTTTAATCTGGGGTCTGTCGCTTTTTGCATATCACAATACCAGAATATTCATTCCTCTCCTGCTTGTTTTTTTACTCTTTAAAAAGTCCGTCAGGATAAACAAAAAGGTCCTGGGGACTGTAATTTCGGTAATGGTTTTGGGAATTGGTATTTTATGGTTTTCCCAGGCCCGGGCCCGGGGTAATTGGGTAGGCATTCTGGATTCCGGAGCTATTGCTTATATCGAACAGCAGAGAAACATTTCCCGTCTTCCGCGTCCTGCTTACCCGTCTTCTGTTTAACCGTCCGGTATTCATGCTGACCAATGCGGTTAAAAATTTCCTGGGTTATTACTCACCGCGTTATTTATTTTTCAGCGGCGGTACCCAATACCAGTTTTCCCAACCCGGCTTCGGCGTGTTGAACCCTATACTTCTGCCGTTTTTCTATTGGGGAATATTTCAGCTGTACCGTCGCCGCCAATGGTTTGTTTTATTATGGCTTTTTCTCTCCCCGATACCCGCAGCCATTACCCGTGATCAGTATGCTGTGATCCGTGCCACCACCATGATTCCGGCTGTTTATCTTTCCGTATCATTGGGATTGATATCCTTCTTAAATTTCTTAAAAACCCGCCGGTTGTCTTTAGTATTTCCGATTTTGGTTTTGATTTTATGGTTATTTTCGCCTGCATTTACGCTTATTCCTATTTCGTAAAATATCCCGTCCGGTACGCTTCCTCCTGGCAGTACGGCAACCGGCAAATGGTGAATTTTATCAAATCAGACTTTTCAAAATACGATCAAATATTTATTACCAAAAGATACGGTGAGCCGCATGAATATATTCTCTGGTACTGGCCTTGGGATCCGAAAGCTCTTCAAAATGACCCGTCCCTTAAATGGGATTTCCATGACAACTGGTATTGGATAAATGCCCTGTCCCGCCTGCGTTTTGTTAATGATTGGGAAATTAAGGATATGGCCAAAGTTTTACCCCGCGGAAATAAATACCTGATCATCAGTTCAGGCGACAGCCGGCCGGACGGAGCCAAAGTGGGCCAGATTAATTATCCGGACGGCAGCACCGTCTACGTTATGACAGCCATATGAATAAAAAATGGTTGATATTGGCAATTCTGATATTGGGTTTAATCCTAAGAGTTGTTAAGTTAGATTCCCGTCCGTTTGGTTTCACCTGGGATGAAGCGGCTTTGGGATACAACGCTTATTCGCTTCAAAAAACCGGCAGGGATGAGTATGGTCAATTAGCACCGCTGGTGTTTAAATCCTTCGGCGACTACAAACCCGGTTTGTATATCTATTTTACCGTCCCGGTTATTAAAGCACTGGGTCTGAATGAATTTTCCACCCGCCTGCCCTCTGCCATATTCGGTACACTGCTTCTTCCGGTCATCTTTGTATTAACCGGACTGGCTTTTCCCGGTAAATCAAGAAACTTAAGCTTTCTTGCCATGGCGGTAGCCGCTTTTAATCCCTGGCTTGTACATTTCTCCCGCGGAGCCTGGGAGGCAAACCTCAGTCTGCTTTTAACCGCTCTGGGCGTGGTTTTGTTTATAAAAAGCGTTAAAAACCAGTCAGTCACAGGCTTTTTATTGTCTTCCGGATTCTTTGGTTTAACACTTCTAACTTATCAGTCGGCAAAACTGTTTACCCCGCTTCTAATGCTGTCATTATTTATTATTTATTATAGAAAAATCAGGCTTTCAAAGCTTTTACCTTCACTGTTACCATTCCTGTTACTAATACTACCCGTCGTTATCAATTTTGCCGGCCAATCCGGACGGCTGAAGGTTTTTAATGTTTTCAGCTACACCCGGACCGCTGAATATGTCAAAGAGATTTTTCGCCAGGATGGAACTTCCGGTAAAAATCTTATTTACTATATATATCATTCAGAATTACTTGATCAGACCAAGGGCGTTTTACAGCGGTATTTAAATCATTTCTCACCCCGGTTTCTGTTTACGGAAGGGGATTGGACTTCTTTGCGTCACACCACCTACCGTCAGGGATATTTTACTTTAGCAGAAATTATTCCGCTGGTATTGGGAATGTTTTGGTTTTTAAAGAATTTAAAAAGCCGCGGAGCCAGGGTATTAATAATCTGGATGATTCTGGCTCCCCTTCCAGCGGCTTTCTCGAGGGACCTGGTTTCCGGCGTCCGGTCCCTGGCATTATCCGTACCTCTGACGATAATTATCGCTGCCGGTATATCTCAAATAACAAAGCACAAGCTTCATCTGGTCATGTTTATTTCCGTCTGGGTGATTCTTTTCGCTTTGTATCTGGAAATGTACTACTTTCACAGCCAGTTTTATTCAGCCGGTCAGTGGGTTTCCCCGTATAAAAGCGCGTTTCAGAAAGTGAAACAATACGGGAGTGATTATTCCCGGATATATTTCACCGACAAACTCGGCCAGCCCTACATTTTTGCCCTGTTTTATCTGCAGGTTGATCCGGCAGATTATCAGAAGCAGGCTGTATTGCAGGCCAATCAAAGCGGTGATGTGGGTCAGGTTACCGGTTTTGATAAGTATGTTTTCCGGCCGATTTTCTGGCCCGAGCTTAGGGGAAAAACTAATTCCCTGTTCATCGGGGACGAATACGAACTTCCGGAAAAAGACTTAAATATTCCGGGTTTGATTAAAATCGGCGATATTTTCTATCCTGACGGCAAGTTAGCTCTCAAACTGGTGGGCATTCCATGAAAAAATATTTAATTCCGGTTTTAATTCTGATATTTGCCGCATTATTAAGATTGTGGGCGATATCCGATTTTCCTGCCGGTTTGAATGCTGACGAAGCGGCCTTGGGATACAATGCTTATTCCCTGCTTTTGACGGGGCGTGATGAACACGGCCACCTGATGCCGGTAAATCTTGAATCATTCGGTGATTTCAAGCCCGCTCTTTATACCTATATACTGGTTCCCCTGGTCAAAGTCCTTGGTCTGACAGAGTTGGCTGTCCGCCTGCCGTCGGCAATATTCGGGATAATTGCCGTTTTGGCAATTTACTGTCTTTCCGGTCTGATTTTCAAGAATCCTCAAATCAAAATAATTTCCTCTCTGGCACTGGCAGTCTCACCCTGGCATCTGCATTTTTCCCGCGGGGCCTGGGAAGTCAACGTCGCCACTACTCTGATCCTTATCGGGATCATCCTTTTTCTCAAATGGACTAAAGACAGAAAATTTTCCACATTTGTCTTCAGTCTGATGCCTTTTATTCTGTCCATGTATACATATCAGTCAGCCCGGGTTTTGGCGCCGGCTTTGGGTGCGGGATTAGTAATCCTTTACAGACGTCACCTGCTTGGAAATATCAGGCAGACTTTATGGGGATTGGTGCTTCTGCTGCTTTTTCTTATCCCTCTGGGGTTTTCAATATTTACGTCTTCCGCCGCGTCACGTTTATCCGGAGTGGGATTGCTGGCTGATGAGGGACCTTTGAATTTTGTTAAGGAACTGAGGGGTCAGCATTCCGCTGCCACCTCAATTATCGGGCGCATATTCCATAATCGCCCGGTGATATACACCCTGCAATTTGTTAAAAATTATCTTTCTCATTTTGACGGTAACTTTCTGTTTGTAAACGGCGACGAAATCCAAAGAAACCGGATTCCCGAAACCGGCCTTATGTATTTCACGGACTTTGTGTTGCTGATATTCGGATTAATTTATCTGCTGAACCATCACCAACCAAAAGCCAAAAACCTGATATTACTGTGGCTTATTATTGCCCCCCTGGCATCGGCTATGACATTCCAGGTTCCCCACGCCCTCCGGGCCCAAAATATGATTATTCCCCTATCTCTTCTTCTGTCTGCGGGGATATATCAAATACTCCAAATATTCTACAAATATAAAATACTGTTATTGCTGTTACTACTGACTGCCTACGGATGGCAAATTACCCGTTATCTCCACGAGTATTATGTCCATTACCCCCAAACCTACCCGGCAGCCTGGGAATACGGATTTAAGGATTTGGTGGCCTATGTTACAGCCAACCAGGACCGGTACGAAAAAATCCTGGTCACGGATAAATACGACCAGCCGTATATTCTCTTTTTATTCTACAGCCGTTACAATCCGAAGTTGTTTCAGGGTAATCACGAGCTGACAGCCCGTGATCAGTACAATTTTTCAACCGTCAAAGAATTTGATAAATACGTATTTACCGATACCGCCTGGGACAAGGTCAGGGATATCCACGGATCGTTAATTGCTGCCGCGGGGGAAGATATTCCGCCGGTAGGGGTTAATATTGTCAAAACAATTAATTTTCCAAACGACCAACCGGCGTTTAAAATAGTCTCAAATTAAGAAATGGGATCAAAAATCAACCTATCAGTTGTTCTGGCCACCTTCAATGAAGAAGCCAATCTCGGCAAATGTCTGGAGTCGGTAAAAGATATTGCCGATGAAATCGTGGTGGTAGACGGCCAATCAACGGACAAAACAGTCGAGATCGCCAAAACCTTTAAAGCCGGAATAATTTCCACTACCAACAAACCCAACTTTCATATCAATAAAAATATGGCTATCGATGCGGCAAAAGGGGAGTGGATACTCCAGCTGGACGCTGATGAGGTGGTTTCACCAAAGTTATCTTCAGAGATATCCGAAGTAATTTCCACATCTCCCCCCGAAGCCGGCTTTTGGATTCCCCGCCTGAATTATTTTCTAAACCGTCCCCTGACCAAAGGCGGTCAGTATCCCGACTATACTCTCCGGTTGTACCGTAACGGCCTGGGTCGTCTGCCCGGTAAAGATGTGCATGAGCAGGCGGTGGTTAAAGGCAAAGCAGGTTATCTGAAGAATAATCTGCTTCATTTCAATACCCCGGATTTTGAAAATTATCTCCTGCGGCATAACCGCTACACTTCGCTTCTGGCAGGGGAGCTCGGAGAGAAAAAAGTTCAGTTGGATTTTACATCGGCAATGGATTACCTTTTTTTCAAACCTTTTAAAGAATTTTTTAATATTTATGTAATTCACCGGGGATATGTAGACGGTTTTCCGGGGTTTGTATTTGCCCTTTTCTCGGGCTTGCGTTTCGGGGAGGCATACATTAAATATTGGCAGATTACCAAATATCCGGAAAAATGATTAAAGTCGGTCTTGTCACCACCCCCTTATCTTCCGGCCATGCAGCCAGGGGAGTGGGTTTCTATACCAAAAACCTCCTTTCCGGGCTTAAGTTACTGGCCTCGGGAAGTAACTTTGAAATAGAGGAAATTAAAAGCCCAACAATAACCGGAAACTATGACATTATTCACTATCCGTTTTTTGATCTTTTCTTTCCTTCCCTGCCGCTTTTCAAACCCACCAGAACCGTAGTTACAATTCATGATGTTATTCCCCTGGAGTTTCCGCACTCACTTTCCGCCGGGAGTAAAAGGCCGGATCAATTTAATCCGGCAAAAAATCTCTCTTCTCAACGTTAACCGGGTAATTACCGATTCTTACGCTTCGGTTAAAGGCATCCGCAGGCACCTGCGGGTTCCCCATGCAAAAATTAAATTGGTATATCTGGCACCGGCGTCTCATTTCCGGCCCATACAGGATAATCGCCTTCTTGCGCAAGTCAAAAAAAAGTACCATCTCCCCGATAAATTTGTGCTGTATGTAGGAGACATCAACTGGAACAAAAATCTTCCGGGACTGGCCAAGGCTTGCCAAAAGCTTAAAATCCCCCTGGTGATTGTAGGTAAACAGGCTATGGAGATTGACGCTCTGGATACTGCCCATCCCGAGTTATCTCACCTTGTATCTCTGAAACCGTATTTTCAAAACGCCAAATCGCCGGTGCTCCGGCTGGGTTTTATCTCAGACGAGGAACTTGTAGCCGTATATAATTTGGCTTCCGTTTACTGTCAGCCGTCTTTTGCGGAAGGTTTCGGTCTGCCTGTTTTGGAGGCATTAGCCTGCGGTACCCCGGTAGCCTGCAGTGATACCCATTCCCTGCCGGAAATTGCCGAAGAGGCGGCAGTCTATTTCGATCCGGAAAAAACGGATTCGATAACTAAAGCATTAAATAACATCATTACTGATTCCCGGTTAAGGTCTGACTTAATTGCCAAAGGTCTGCTCCAGGCCAAAAAGTTTTCCTGGGAGAAAACGGTTCGTGATACACTGGACGTTTACCGGGAAGTTAAAAACTTATCATGAAATTCAAACAATTATTAAAATATTTTCTTTTCTGGCAGATAACAATTGTGGTGATTTTTGCCCTTTCCGGTTTTCTTCTGCCTCTGAAAAAAAGCGATACCTACCTGGGGGGAGGTATTACCAAATACCTGAAGAATCCGCTCTTAAATTTTCGCTCCAACTATGACGGGGTGCATTATGTACTGATTGCCACTCACGGCTACAATTACGGCCAGCAAGCCTTTTTCCCTTTCTATCCCTCGTTGATTAAAAGACTTCAGCCGACAATCAAAGACCCGATCCTGGCCGGTACGTTAATTTCCTCAGTCTCCTTTTTAATTGCCATGTATTTTCTCAGCCGTCTGATCCGGCTGGATGCTTCACCTGCGGTTGCCAAATGGACAATCATCTCTTTATTGGTATTTCCCACCAGTTTCTTTTTTACGTCTGTCTATACCGAAGGATTGTTTTTTCTTTTGGTAATTCTCACTTTTTACTCAGCCCGGAAAAACCGCTGGTTATTGGCGGCAATTTTCGGAGCACTGGCAAGCTATACGCGGTTAATAGGGATTTTTCTTCTCCCGGCTTTATTGGTGGAATTATGGTGGCAGCAAAACCAAAATCTGATAAAACCCCGGCAATTTGCGTACAAATCCCTGCTGCTTTTAATAATTCCCCTGGGACTATTAAGTTATATGTGGTATCTGCACCGGACCACCGGTGATTTCCTGGCTTTTTACAATGTCCAGCCTCTTTTTCTCCAGGCCCGAAGCCTGCACATTACCCTGCCGTATCAGGTCATGTGGAGGTATATAAAAATGGTTTTAACCGTTTCCAGAAATGACTTTATTTATTTAACCATCTGGCTGGAATTTGTGACAGCCATCGGGTTTCTGGTTCTTTCGGCCATTTCCCTGTTTAAACAGCGTCCCTCTTATGCCGTGTTCAGTTTCCTGGCTTTCATTGTTCCGACTTTTACCGGGAATTTCGTCTCCCTGCCCCGCTATGTACTTGTCTGTTTTCCGGCCTTTATTCTTATAGGTACTTTATTGGCTAAAAACCGGAAGTTTCGCTATCTCTACCTTGGTCTCTCGGTTTTTCTCCTGGTAATTTTCCTGTCCCTTTTTATCCGGGGATATTGGGTTGCCTGATATGACGGGATTAAAACTTCTGTTAGCCGGTATTATCTTTTCTTTTTTCTTTTCCTGCCTTCTTTTTCCGGTTTTTATACGAATGACGATTTTTTTCATCTGAAAATCAGTCAGGCAAATTCGTTGTCAGACTTTATCGGGTTTTTTAATCTGAGAAAATCAGAGAGCGGTTACGGCTGGTATCGTCCTCGTCCCATGAGTACGCAGGTTTTTTATTTTTTAAATGCAAAGCTCTTTAATTCAAATCCCATCCCGGCCAGAATATTCATATTCACGGTCTTTGTGCTGATCACTGCCTGGTTTTTTTGTTAACGGGTCTGCTGACAGGATCAAATCTGATTTCCGGATTGGCAGCTTTCATTTACGCGGTGTCCGTTACCCATTTCGGTCAGTTATATTTTTTCGGTAATCAGGAAATTATTTCCGGATTCTTTTACCTTTTGTCGGTTTTTTTCTGGTGCAAATATTTTCTGACAGCCGGAAAAGTCTGGTACTCGGAGCTTCGTCACTTTTATGCTTGCTTTGGGATCCAAAGAAACTGCAGTCACCCTGCCATTTGTTTTTTTGTTGCTGACAGGTTTTTTCAGATTCGACAAATAAAGAAAAATTCAAACCCGGATCATTATCGGTCATTGTAGCCCCTTTGTGCTTTTGGCCGGAATTTATACTTGGCATCATTATGCCTATTACGGTCTGAACCAGGGAGATTCGTATATTTTTGATCTTTCACCCAGGATTGTTAACACACTGACCTGGTACGGTCTTTGGTCGTTGGGACTGCCGGAAATGCTGGTGGATTTTATCGGTCCGGGTCTGAAAATAAATCCTAATCTGATACGTTTTTGGGGGAAGGAAATCATCGCGATCGTATTAGTTTTCGGTGCTCTGTTACTGCAAATAATATATTTTATGGCAAAAAAACCCGGGTTGAAAATATTCAGGACTCTGGTTTTTTCATTTCTTTGGTTCGGTTTTACCCTTGGACCGATTTTACTTCTTCCCTGGCATAAGTTTTCGTTTTATTTAACCATACCCATGTTTTCCGTCGCGTTGTTTCTGGCAGCTCTTATCGGACAGTTTCCAAAACTTCAGATTTTACTTTTTTTGGGAACCCTTTTATTAATTACTGTACTGACGTTAAATCTGACTGTCCGTACGAACTGGATAAGCAAGGGACTGGTTACGGCTAAGAACGTCGATACCTATCTGCGAAATATTTATCCCGCAACCCCGACCAAAACAACAATTGTATTCTATGATACCCCAGTGGATAAACAGCTTCCCTGGTCGCCGGCAGGAGTATTAAAAGACGTGTTGTCTGATAACAATTACTTTAGAAGTTTATGCCGTCAAGATCTTACGGCCGAGTATGTGACCGAAAAACCCGATAAAATCATTCCTGGCCGGGTGTTAATTGAAGCCAGGCAGTTTCTGGGGTACTAATATGAACATTGCCGTTATCGGAGCCGGATTTACCGGATTATCAGCCGCTCGGCGTCTGGCGGGGGCAGGTCATAATGTGACCATAATCGAGCGGGAAAGCCTTCCCGGGGGTCTGGCAGCCGGTTTTACCGGCCCCGGATGGGATTGGCCTTTGGAAAAGCACTATCACCATACTTTCTCCTCCGACTCTGTATTTTTAAGTTTGGCAAAAGAATTAATTTTCCGGTTACCTTCCGCCGGCCTGTTACCTCAACTTTTTATTCAGGACGGATTGAGCAGCTTGATTCCCCGGCATCACTTCTGAAGTTTTCCGGTCTTCCGGTTGTGGACAGATTACGCACCGGGTTTGGATTGGCTTCGCTTAAATTTAATCCCTATTGGAAGTTACTTGAGGGTCAGACTGCCAAAAAATATATCACTTCCGTGATGGGGCAGTCTTCATGGCAGGTGATCTGGGAACCTCTGTTTACGGGGAAATTCGGGTCATACGCTGACAAAATTTCTGCCGCCTGGTTCTGGGCCAGGATTGTATCCCGTACCCCCAGCCTGGGTTATCCGGAAGGCGGTTTCGGAAAGTTTGCCATGGCTTTGGATAAATCATTAACCAAAACCGGCGTAACAATAATGTATAACAGGACGGTTTCCGGGATAACTCCGAAATCCCGGGGTTTTTCCCTGACTTTGGACTCCGGTCAGGACCTGATATTTGATAAAGTCCTGTGTACTCTTTCATCGGATGTTTTTGCTAAAATCACTCTAAATCTTCCCGAAAGTTATTCCAGGCAGTTGAACAGCTTGGAAAGTCTCGGGGCGGTAACCCTGATTCTGGCTCTTAAAAAGGCTTTCCTTCCGGGAATATACTGGCTGAATATTAACGACCGCTCGATGCCGTATTTAGCTGTGGTTGAACATACCAACTTCGTTGATAAATCCCATTACGGCGGGGATCACCTTCTTTACATCGGCAACTATCTGCCCCGGGGACATAAATACTTTTCCTTATCCGATAAAGATCTGATTAAATTGTTTTCCCCGCATCTGCAAAAAATCAATCCCGCTTTCTCGCATTCATGGATTAACGGGTCATGGATATGGAAAACCTCCTTCGCCCAACCTATTGTCCCGACTAATTTTTCCCGTCAGGTCCCGTCAATTACCACCCCCATCCCCGGTCTGTATCTGGCCAATATGCAGCAGGTTTATCCCTGGGACAGGGGAGTAAATTACGCGGTAAAGTTAGGGGAAAAAGCAGCTGATATGATAACCGTATGAACCTGGAAGGATTTAATTAAAACCACTACCATCCGTCAGTCTTTTATTACCACGTTCAGTATTGTCACCAACGGAGTACTGGCGGCCGTATTTTATCTGGCAGCGGCCAAAGTCCTGGGAGCGCATGATTACGGCTTGTTTTCTCTTTCAGCCGCAACAGTAGCCATCATGTCCGTAGTTTTTGATTTCGGAAACGACAAAGGAGTGGTTAAATTCGTTTCCAAATACGGACCGGATTCCGAAAAAAGCGCCAAAGTCCTCAAAGCCGTATTTTTTACCAAGCTGGCCAGCGGCTTATTTTTTGTATTCTTATTTACCGCCTTTTCCCGCCAGATATCGGTTTTGGTTTATAACCAGCCGGAAATGGCCTCCTTGCTGCCGTTAACAGCAGTGGCATTTTTTACCAATTGCTGTTATTTTTTGTCACCTATTATTTTCAGGCTGCTGAAAAATTTTTCACCTGGGGATTTTTGTTTATCAACGCCAACATTGTACGCCTGATTTTGATGTTTGTTTTTCTGGCTCTGGGTAAGCTTAACGCTATAACGACTTTATTCCTGTTTGCCCTTACCCCTTTTATCAGCTTTTTGATCGGCTTCTTTATCATGGGATTTAAGTTTTTTAATTCCCGGGTGGATATTACGGTATTTAAAGAGCTGTTCTCTTTTAATAAATGGGCATTCGGTTTCAGCTCCGTTTCGACTATCAGTTCGCGCCTGGACACTTTCATGACATCACAGTTGATGTCAATCCAAAATGTCGGTATTTACGGTCTGGCTAACCAGGCCACGTTTATCATGCCTAATCTGGTGTCAGCCCTGGGTGCGGTTACATCTCCCAAATTTGCCCGGTTTAAAAATCAGCAGGCCAACCGGTCCTATTTATTCAAATCCTCACTATTTTTCCTGCATCGCTTTGGTCTGCGCGGTAGTTCTTACACCTCTGGGTTACTTATTTATGCGTTTTTCCGGTACCGAGTATTTATCCGGATTTGTACCTTTTCTTCTTTTAATGCTGGCACAGGTGGTGTTTCTGGCATTAAGCCCGCTTCGTGACAGCCTGCTGTACTATTACTCGCGGCCTGATTTTTTCTTTTGGGTCAGTCTGGGCCACGGCACGGTTACTCTGGTCAGCGGATGATTCTTTTGCCCCGCATCGGGCTTATGGGTGCGGCAATGTCCAACCTTTTAGGTCAGATATTTCTGAATCTCGTTTGTTATGGTTTTATCGGCGGATTAGTCCTAAAATCGTCAAATAAATAAAATGACTCAAAAAGACATTTACCTGATCATCCCTGCTTTTAATGAGCAGAAAATCTTCCCCGGGTTTTGAATAACGTCGGACAGGTATTTGATCCAAAAAGGGTAATAATTGTGGATGACGGCTCCGATCCGCCCCTAAAACTGAAATCTGCTCTATTTACAGTCATCAGGCATAGCCAAAATCAGGAAAAGGCTCTGCTATGCGAACCGGGGCGGATCAGGCTTTTAAATCGAGAGCCAAAGCGATCATCTTCATGGATGCCGATGGTCAGCATGATCCTGAGGAAATTCCCAAGTTTGTCGGAAAACTTATTGCAGGTTTTGATGTAGTGTTCGGCGCCCGGATGATGCCGATTAATACCCCCCTGATTCGGTTTATGGGTAATAAATTTTCCAGTATGTATGTCAGCCTGATTTTCGGTATTTACTTATCGGATATTCTTTCCGGATACCGCGGGCTGACACTTAAGGCTTACAAATTAATGCATTGGATTTCAGACGGATACAGCGTCGAAACTGAAATGATAGCCCGGTTGGCCAGGAATAAATCCAAGCTGAAGTTTACGGAATTTCCCATCCTGGGAATTTACCTGGACGCCAATAAGGGTATGTCTATGATCGACGCGATCAAAGTCCTGTGGGATTCACTTATCTGGAAGATGAAGTTTCTTATTTCTGATTCCAAGATATGAATCTTTACACAGTTAAGCTTTAATGAAAAATAACTCTTTAGTAATAACACTATATAGACTAATCAGGTATATTCTGAGCTTAGGAATATTCTACAAGCTAAATTATTACTTGTTTTATATCAGTCTGGCAGGAATTGGAATTAATAATTATGAAAATGAATCTGTTAGTGGGGAAAAATACTTATTGAAAAAATTATCTTCTTATTATTTCGACAGGGAAATAACCGCCCTGGATATCGGAGCAAATGTGGGTAATTATTCAGTCA